>NZ_KB906470.1:0-1733 GCF_000381385.1 Thioalkalivibrio sp. ALE10 | reverse complement strand
GCGGCCTGACCGACGGCGAACTCACCATCGATGCCGAAGCGACCGACAACAACGGCAACGACATCACGGCGCAGGATACGGCCGAGCTGGATGCGTGGCCCAACGTCAGTATCGACAGTGTCAAGTGGGCAACCGGCGGCGATGCCAGCGATGTCATTGATCAGAATTGGGGAGCGCTGGAAACCGGCGACTTCGGCGTGGGGCTTGAATCGGATATTTACACTGCACCTGGCGATATACCGGCGATTTTGACCTCTGGCCTGAACAGGTTTGGGACGTCAGGGTTGTCGATTCAGGCTACCGAAAACAGCAGCTATACCTACGAGTTCGACGTTGACAGCGAATACTTGCTTTCCTGGACAGAGGGTGGTGCTACCAGAACGATGTTGGGCACTGTGACGCGCTCCGATCTAGTGTCACTGCAGGGCGACGACAGGGACCTCTTGGTCTTCAGGGGATCGGTGGACGGTGTGGATACGGTGCTTGTTATTGACTCGACCGGACTTACGGGCGATGCGTATGCGGTCGATGACCGTGACCCCTCCACGGTCGGTTTCCGCGAGATCGAAATAGACGGCACGGCTGCGGCTGGTTCGGACGTTGAGATTCGTGATGGCGACGGCAACCTGATCGATACCGTCGTGGCGGACGGCGACGGTGGATGGTCTACAACGATCAGTCCGGCTACTAGTAGCACCGGTGAAGTGACCGCTACCGCGACGGACCCAGCGGGCAATGAGACAACCGATGTCAAGGCCTACATTCTGGGTGGCTCTGGATCAGACACGTTAGAAGGGACGGCCGGGGATGATGTGCTTTATGGTGGCGCTGGGGATGACACTCTGATCGGGGGTGGCGGAGACGATATCCTGATTGGCGGCGACGGCGACGATACCTTCGTCTGGCAAGAAGGGGACGAGGGGACCACGACGGACCCTGCGACCGATGTCGTCAAGGACTTCGGGAATGGTGAGAACGTTCTCGATGTGTCCGACTTGCTCCAGGGCGAGGAGGAGGCCGAGGACTTGAGTGAATACATCGTGACTGAAGAAGAGGGTGACGATACGGTCCTTTACTTGAGTTCCCAGGGTGAGCTGAACGGTGACAAGGAGAATGCCGATCAGATCATTCGCCTAGAAGGGAAGTCGTTCAGTGATTTTGGGGGCGCGTCGGCGTCTCAGGACGTTATCAATCACTTGTTGAATAACGGTCAGTTGAACATCGACCAGTAATCGGCCGTTCAGGCAGCCCCGCCGGTTTGAATCGGTGGGGCTTTCTTGTGTCTGAGCGTGTAAGGTCAGGGTTCGGGTGTAGTACGGTCCGGAGGCCGCGCATGTATGTGAGAAGGGACGCAGAAGGCAGGATCGATCTGGTGAGTCGGGCAGCGAGTGGCGCGTGCACGGAATTCGTGGCGGTTGATGCGCCTGAGCTGCTGGAGTTTCTGTCCGGGAAGGAGGCTGACCCAGTACCCGCAGCATTGCAGGCCTCGGATCTGGAGCTGATCCGGGTGCTGGAGGACCTGGTGGAGGTACTGATCGACAAGGGTGTGATTCGGTTTACGGACCTACCGGATGCGGCGCAGCAGAAGTTGCGGGATCGCAAGGATCTTCGGGTGTCGGCGAAGCGGCTGAATCTGATCCTGAATTCAACCAATAAGTGCAACGCCACGTCATGCGGCGCGTCGCCGCTGTAAGGATTGCTCCAGCACTTCGATCGGGGCCCGGTAGCCGAGC
>NZ_KB906469.1:0-2344 GCF_000381385.1 Thioalkalivibrio sp. ALE10 | reverse complement strand
GGGGCACCGAACGCCGGTTGAGACACTCAAGGCCTGGCAACAGGAACGCCCCGATTTATTTCGTAAACGTGTATACAACCAGCCGGGACCCGACACCTAAAGCTCTTTTTCGAGCCGACAAGTAGAAACGAGGTAAACGAACTTCCCTATCCTTAAGGACTGAAAAATAGCGAGGTATATTTCATTACGAATTGTGGACGGAGAACTTATGAAAAATAATTATACCGACTTGGTTTTTGGACAAGCTAGCCGGGAGTACCTCGCATCGCTTTTCGACCGTTTGTTTTGTTCGTTTCTTCGGTCACTCATCCAACATAACATCGGTGAAAACGTAGATGAGCTTGTATTTATGCTATCGGAGCTCGATAGAACCCCGGAAGGCGATCTTGGCGTGAGCCTCAATCGCTTTATAATCGCGCGATTCCTCGCGCCTGAAGACAAGCCTCTGCAGCTTCGACCACGGCAATACCTAAGAGAACTCAGGGCCGTTGATTCAAAATCCGCTGCTAACTGGGGCGAAATGTGCTCCCTGTCCTCAATGATCTTGGAGTATCGGAATAGTCATCAACATCAGCCCAACAATAATCCGACGCGCACGCGGGATCTCCTATTGGTCGGAGCAATAGCCCGCGTCCATGAGCTAGCGGAACGGTTGCTGGACTCTGATGGCGATGCTCCTCATGATGTCCCGCTCCAGTACAGTGAACTGCTGAAGACAATTTCAGCGGAAGGCCAGATTCGACCGAAAGATGAATATGAAGGTGGCGGTGTGAGCGACAAACTCGACGTCCCACACAAAGGCGCCGGAGAGTCGGAGGATTCATCCTCAGATGTTCTGAGCATACTCGCGCAGCTTCATACGTCAGGTTGCGCGCGTCTACTTGATGCTGTATTTGGTAGATCGAATACCGAGCCACGTTATCTATGGGATTCGTCGAGTGAATTCAAAGCTAAGATCAAAACTGATGTTGCAGAGGTGCTATCTTCGGTTGAGCTCGAATCTCGACGAGCCCTCATCCGATTTTTCTTCGATGAGGACGATTATGACGGGATAATTGAAGACGACATGATTCTGCAAGCTCTCAGAAAGCTACGACATCCAAGTAGATCAGAAAAGCTAAGGCCGCTTGTTTTTATACCCGGGTATGACGATTAATTCCCGTTAAATCAAAATCGATGTATTTAGGTCGATTAAAGGGAGTTGCATACGCTCTCGCAGAAGGTGTTAATGCATAACAAGACGCTCAAGTCCGTTCCGCGCTTCGCGCTCCACCGGACGCGGCTAACGCCGCGCCACTTAGCTTAGACGTTATGTGCCTCAACAATACATCGTGGTAGCATGAAATCTATAGAAGAAATTAAAGATCAGTTTCCAACCCTTTCAGAAGTTCTCGGTGAGACTTATATTGAAAAACTGAAATCTGAACAAGGAGCTTTAGCACGACGAGCAACGATAAATCCTTTTTTTAAAATATTATTCATTAATGACAAGGATGATATCGAAGGCTTATTTTCACAAGCAATTGAGAAAAAAGCTATTAGCCTTGAAAGACTAAAAAGATTTAGAGATGAACGAAACAACGTCAATATCCAGAACTTCTTAAACGAGTTTATGGTTTTAAAGCCAATGATGGATAGCGGTAATTTTTTGGATGAGTCAAATAACAATACAACACCAGACTTTCTTGGTGTAATAAATAATGAAGAAATTGTCTTTGAGTGTGTATCAGTAAACGAGTCACAAGATTCTCAAAAACAAAGAAATTTAGACACCTTGGAGACTCAGAGACAATTTCAAAAATGGAAAAAGAAAAACCCGAACGGAGGAGTATTTAGCACTTTTCATGAAAATACTCCTTTCGATACTACAGACCTTGATAAGATTATCGAAAAGATAAAAAGCAAGAAATCTTCAAGGCAAGTAAAAGGCTACAAGTATAAAGTAATGATAATGTCTTTTCATACCATGTCATTCTTAATGCAACCCAAAGAATGCCTTCCTAATACCAGCAATAGATATGACGGTATTCATAGTGGCATTCTATATCACTCCTTTTATGGTAAGCATGATGATCTGTTGTTCGAGAGCAACTTGTTTGATGGAGGGCGACACAAAATCAGACGAGTTAAAAGTGATGGGCGCTTTATAAGGGATAGTGATTACAATTTATGTATTTTACATTTTGCTACCAACGAGAATGAAGAGCATAAAAAATATGTTTTCTTTGAAAATTTAAAGAAACCTTTACCTGTCGGGTCCCGGCTGGTTGTATACACGTTTACGAAATAAATCGGGGCGTTCCTGTTGCCAGGCCTTGAGTGTCTCAACCGGCGTTCGGTGCCC
>NZ_KB906468.1:0-2833 GCF_000381385.1 Thioalkalivibrio sp. ALE10 | reverse complement strand
GGGCACCGAACGCCGGTTGAGACACTCAAGGCCTGGCAACAGGAACGCCCCGATTTATTTCGTAAACGTGTATACAACCAGCCGGGACCCGACAGATAACCTCTGGCCGGATCGTACCAGGGAACGCCGCCACGGCTCCCGCCGGAAGCTGGTTTCTCGGGCCGCGCGTGTTGTCTCCGGCCGTCACGCCACGCTGCGATAACGGTGATATACCGATTCTGTATAGCACCGCGCTCTGTCACGCCCGAGCCGCCGCCTTCCACGTCTCGCCCCGAATCAGTCCAACCCCAAGCCTTTAACGTCGGCCCCTGAATCTCGCCTATGTTGGATCGGCGGGCCGATGTAAGTCTTTGATCAACCGCCAAAGACTCTTCGTTCCAGTCGGCCGGACGCCCTGCCACTCGACGCGACGCACACTACCATGATAAAAGCATGGTTTAGCTGTGGTGGTGTGCCGCCGAGAGGAGAACGCCGGGATGATATGCAGAATCTCTATATCACCAATATGACAGATTCTGTCTAATCTACTGTTAGCCAACTAAATACTGAGTCGCCCAAGCCTACCTCATTAAGGAGAGTCAATTGTTCCTATATGCTTTTATCTTTTACCGTGGCATTGAACGATCCAATATGCCATATAAGGAACTAATTTCTTTGATTCGGAAGCACTCAGGTAGGAGCCTCTGGCGAGTTGCCCCACTGCATGCCTTAACAAATAGCACGAGACAAATCGAGCGAAGCGAACAGCATGGCGAAACGCTATTCGTTCAATGTTTTCAGAACTCTGTCGTACTAAGTTCTCCTGCCGTGCTTTTCCTCGAAAAGATTATTTCCGATTCAGGATATATTCAGTCATGCGGAGAACTACTATTTGAGTCACCTTGGTATAATGTCGATTCAGCGCGCTTGATAGATCAGCTTAACCGCTGCGATATGAAAACTTCACGGAAGTTTGTTTTTTATACCGTTGAAGAATTTGGCCTAAATACACCAAGCAGGGAGGGTGTTGATGGAGTTAAATTCTTCAAAAACAAGCACTACATAGGCAATGAATTGGCTAGTCATTTCATTGCGAGATTTCAACGCGATCACTTAGCGCCAAATGATGTTGTTGACCGAGTTGCAGGTTATGAACGGCCTAACACAACTGCTGATTATGAAAGTATATTCGTCATTAAGGACTCGATTATTGAGAATGTCTCAAGTTTCGAGAAAGGGCATATTACTAATCAACAACACATAATTGCATACCACTCTGAGTACAAGAAAGAAAACCCCGTCCATATATTGGATGATTGGAGGCCTTTCTGGCCTGGCCAATACACAACCCCCGCTGTACTCGCAACTGCAGCATTAAATTTGGTTCGCGCTGACGAGAGCACCCTATTCGTGGATCCATACTCAGGGTCTGGGGGCATTGGTGTAGCCGCTTCGAGCATGGGATTTCATTGCGCACTTAGTGATCTCGTTGGTGCGCCGGGAATTCGATTCAATCTCGCGTTCTATCGTGATTCGCGCCTTAGAGCGCAACTCCTTTCTCGGCTTCGAGATTTAACTGAAATTCTTAAGCGTTCTGAAACAATAGATAGTGTGAGGCTTTTGCAGTTAGCAGAAGAAATCCGTTCGGCGATAACCACACCCCTCATGCACTGGAATGAATCGCTTGATCAAATCGTTAATCGAATTGATGATTTTGAGAAAATGGATGCATTTCTGCTGTATCGCGTTTTTTACTTTAATAGAGAACTTCTAGAGAAAGCAGCAAGTGTTGAACTAATATTGAAAAGATTCGTTTCTACGGCGCAAGAATTCGTCAAACAAGTTGATCGAGCATTTGCTATCGAAAACAAGTTGCCGGACCCTAACCGTCCCCTGTTGCGAAGAGGGAAGTATGGGGCGTTGACGTCTGGATCTCCAACTTCTTGGGGTGACTTTGTTGTGTCAACTATTTCTGCGGACCAAATACACAATACCCCCAGCATTACGCGCCTTGCAGATTCAGCATCTCGATTGGTTATTGCTACCGATTTACCATATGGCGTTAATACTGATATTGAAGAAAACAACTTCCTAAATCAGCTCTATGCGGACTCGTTTAGGTCGGCATTTAGGCTTGCGGCGCGTACACAACAAAAAATGATCAGTTTTGTACTGTTCTCTCTCCAAGCCGTTAAGATTGGGAAACCTGTACCAACATCTGCTTTTTCGAACAACGTACGCTTAGTGTTGCATAAAGTGGCTAATGAATTCGGTTGTATGTCCGTAAAATCACCTTTTCTAGACGAAGTCCCTTCCTATATTTCCTCTGAAGGCTATTGGAGATCCGAAAAAGCCTTGGATAGAGAAATAATTCTCCATGAATTCACCCTGCCTCAGCAATGCTCAGTCGTGGCTAACCCGGCGTTGCAGGGGACGCTGCACGATAAAGCCGCGCAGCGCCCCTGAACTTGAACGTTATGCATTCATTCTCCAGCTCTCTTGACACTCGTCACGTGACGCGCTACATTTTCTCCCATGATCAAATCATTCGCGGATAAACGAACTCAGGAGCTGTACTCCAATGGTAAGTCAAAGAAATTTCCTGCGGATGTCGCACCGAGAGCCGCGAGAAAGCTTGAATACGTCAACCTGGCTGAACAGCTGGAGGATTTGAAGGTGCCGCCCGGTAATCGCCTTCACCCGCTATCGGGAAACAGGCAGGGGCAGCACGCAATTTCAATAAACGATCAGTGGCGCATTTGCTTTCGATTTGAGGATGGTGATGCGTATGAGGTCGAGGTGTGTGACTACCACTGAGTGAGGTGATGACAATGGCTATACTCAATACTGCTGG
>NZ_KB906467.1:2774-5225 GCF_000381385.1 Thioalkalivibrio sp. ALE10 | reverse complement strand
ACTCCGGCGCTCCACGACCGCACTCGGCCACCGCCACCGCGATCGTCTCCTTGTGCACGTCCAGCCCGATGTAGGCGCCGTACACATCGGCGGCCTGCTCCACCGCCTGCCTCACGCCGGTCAGACCCGACGCCGGCCCTGCATCCTTCATCCCTTCCGCGCTAAACTGGTTCATGACCTGCCCCCTCGATATTGGCTCTGTGTTGAAGGTGGTTGTCCCAACCCCGAGAACATAACCCACGCTCTCGAGGTCGGGCAGGTCAATCCATCATGTCTACGGGGCCGCCCAGCCGCGGGCGCGCATGTCGGCCAGGATGTTGTCCACCACGGCACTCAGGGTCGGCACGAATTCGTGGCCCGCCTGGAGCGCATCCGCCAGGGTGGTGGGGGCCTCGATGTATTCGTGCACCATTTGATTGCGCAGCTTGCGCATCGCGAGCCACTCATCACTGGAAGGGATCAGCCCGAGTTTTTCCGCCCGGTCGAGGTTGTCGATCGCCGCGCCAAGGCGTTCGCCGAGCGCCTCGAGGTACACGGGCAGCAGCTTGTCGCCCAGCGTATCCTGCAAACGTCCGAAGCGGCTCACGAAGGCTTCGACACGCTCGGCTTCGTCGGCGTTGTCGGCCAGTACACCCGCGCGGGCCGGAGTGAAAGGCTCGCTGAAGACGCGTTGATCGGTCGTCTCCAGATGCTGGCGTTCGCGCTGAACCACGCGACCGAGAAACCGGAGACGCTCGAGCTGTTCGGGATCGATGTTCACAGGAGCTGTCCCTGCTGTTCGGCCATGCGGTGAACGGCGCTGCGGGGCAGATTCGGGGCGGACAGGACGACATCGACCGAGCGCCCGTCCAGCCGGCGGCTGAGCCGGGCCGAGAGACGCGCGGCAAGCACCGCGGGACGCTCGACCGGCTGTTCGAGCTCGACGAGCACGTCCACGTCCCCGCCACGTCGGGTATCGTCCAGCCGCGATCCAAACAGGCGAACGCGCGCGTCGGGCCCGCATTCGTGGCGCACGACGTCGCGGATCGCTCGTATATGTTGCGGACTCAGGCGCATGAGGCCGATTGTAGCAGGGGCTTCGCGGCCGAGGCCGCTCCTACGCGGCCCCCCACCCGCCCGTGGGAGCGTGCTTGCACGCGAACGGCGGCGGGTCAGACCTGGTAGTAGTCGCGGTACCAGGCGACGAAGCTGGCCACGCCTTCTTCCACGCTGGTGGTGGGTTCGTAGCCGGTGTCGGCGCGCAGGTCTTCGACGTCGGCGTAGGTGTCGGGGACGTCGCCGGGCTGCAGGGGCAGGAGGTTCTTTTCGGCCTTCTTGCCGAGGTTCTCTTCCAGCACTTCGATGTAGTGCATCAGCTCGACCGGGCGGTGTGCGCCGATGTTGTACAGCCGGTACGGCGCGGCGCTGGTGGCGGAGTCGGGCTGCGCGCCGCTCCACTCGGGGTTGGGCTGGGCCGGACGGTCCAGGGTGCGGATCACGCCTTCGACGATGTCGTCGATGTAGGTGAAGTCGCGCCGGTGGTTGCCGTAGTTGAAGACGTCGATGGGCTCGCCGGCGAGGATCTTCTGCGTGAACATGAACAGCGCCATGTCCGGCCGGCCCCACGGGCCATAGACGGTAAAGAACCGCAGGCCGGTGGTGGGTAGCTGGTACAGGTGGCTGTAGGTGTGCGCCATCAGCTCGTTGGCCTTCTTGCTCGCGGCGTAGAGGCTGAGCGGGTGGTCGACGTTGTGGTGGACGGAGAACGGCATCTCCTCGTTGGCGCCGTAGACCGAGCTGGAGCTGGCGTAGACCAGGTGCTCCACGCCGTTGTGGCGGCAGCCCTCCAGGATGTTGCCGAAGCCGACCAGGTTGGTGTCGATGTAGGCAGCCGGGTTCTCCAGCGAGTAGCGCACGCCGGCCTGGGCGGCCAGGTTGACCACGCGCTGCGGCTGGTGCTCGCGGAACACCCGCTGCATCGCCTCGCGGTCGGCGATGTCCACGCGCTCCTCGGTGAAGCGCTCGTGGTCCTGGATGCGGGCCAGGCGCGCCTTCTTGAGCGAGACGTCGTAGTAGTCGTTCAGGTTGTCGACACCGACGACCTCGTCGCCGCGCTCCAGCAGGCGCAGGGCCAGGGCGTTGCCGATGAACCCGGCCGTTCCAGTAATCAGAATCTTCATGACGTGTCCTTGTTCGCCTGTTGTTCGGTTATCGTGCGCCCCGGTGGGGGCGCCGGGCCCTGCCCGTAGGAGGCCGGCCCTCCGGCCGATCGCCCCCGGTGGATTGGCCAGGCCTGATCGGCCAGGGGGCTGGCCTCCTACGAGGTATGCCGGCCCGTGGGAGGCCGGCGCTCCGGCCGATTCACCCCCGTGGGTTGGCGAGGCCCCGATCGGCCAGGGGGCTGGCCTCCTACGGGGTATCCCGGCGGCCCCGGCCCGTAGGAGGCCGGCCCTCCGGCCGATTCACCCCCGG
>NZ_KB906467.1:0-2537 GCF_000381385.1 Thioalkalivibrio sp. ALE10 | reverse complement strand
GCCAGGGGGCTGGCCTCCTACGGGGTATCCCGGCGGCCCCGGCCCGTAGGAGGCCGGCCCTCCGGCCGATTCACCCCCGGTGGGTTGGCCAGGCCTGATCGGCCAGGGGGCTGGCCTCCTACGGGGTATCCCGGCCCGTGGGAGGCCGGCCCTCCGGCCGATCTGCCCCGGCGGGTTGGCGAGGCCCCGATCGGCCAGGGGGCTGGCCTCCTACCGGTGCCCCGGGCGGGGCGGCGGGCCTCCTACGGGTTGCGGATGAACCCCATGCCTTCCAGCTTGAGGAGGATCCGGTGGGCCGCCTCGTCCGGGCTCATCTCGCGGGTGTCGATCCGCAGCTCCGGGTGCTCCGGCTCTTCGTACGGGTCGTCGATGCCGGTGAATTCCTTGATCAGGCCGGCGCGCGCCTTGGCGTACAGGCCCTTGCGGTCGCGCTGCTCGCAGGTCTCCAGCGGCGTGGCCACGTGGATCTCCAGGAACCCGCCCGCGTCCTCGATGCGCTCGCGCACGCGGCGGCGCATGTCGGTGTAGGGGGCGATGGGCGCGCAGATGGCCACGCCACCGTTCCTGGTGATCTCGCTGGCCACATAGCCGATGCGCTGCACGTTGATGTCGCGGTGCTCGCGCGAGAAGCCCAGCTCGCTGGAGAGCTCCTTGCGCACGATATCGCCGTCCAGCAGCGTGACGGCGCGCCCGCCCAGCTCCATCAGCTTGACCCGCAGCGCGTTGGCGATGGTCGACTTGCCCGAACCCGAAAGCCCGGTGAAGAACACCGTGAAGCCCTGCTGATGGCGCGGCGGAAAGCTGCGGCGCAGCTCGGCCACCACCTCCGGATAGGAGAACCACTCGGGGATGTCCAGCCCCTCGCGCAGGCGCCGGCGGAACTCGGTGCCGGAGAGGTTGAGCACCTCCTCGTCCTCGCGCACCTCGTCGGCCGGCACGTACTCGGCGCGGTCCTCGACGAAGCTCATGGCCTGGAACGGCACCATCTCGATGCCGATCTCGTCGGCGTGCTTCTGGATCAGTTCCTGGGCGTCGTACGGGCCGTAGAAGTCCTCGCCGTCGGAGCCCGGGCCGGGGCCGGCGTGGTCGCGACCGACGATGAAGTGGGTGCAGCCATAGTTGCGGCGGATGATGGCGTGCCACAGCGCCTCGCGCGGGCCGCCCATGCGCATCGCCAGCGGCAGCAGGCTGAGCTGGGTGGTCTGTTCCGGCGCCTGGCGCAGCACGTGCTCGTAGCAGCGCACGCGCACGTAGTGGTCGACGTCGCCGGGCCGGGTCATGCCCACCACCGGGTGGATCAGCAGGTTGGCCTCGGTCTGGCGGGCGGCCATGCGCGTGAGCTCCACATGCGCACGGTGCATGGGATTGCGCGTCTGGAACGCGACCACGCGGTTCCAGCCCAGCTTGCGGAAGTACTCGCGCAGCTCCGCCGGGCTGTAACGATAGTTGCGGAAGTCGTAATGCACCGGGGACTCGACCCCGTGCAGCGTGCCGCCCAGGTACACTGCCCCGGCACGGTTCATCAGGTAGTTGACCGCCGGATGCGCGACGTCGGTGGTGGCGAACACCTGCTGCGCCTCGCGCGCCTTGTCCGGCGTCCAGCGGTCCTCCACGTCCATCACGGCGATCAGCACGCCCTCGGCATCGCGCAGCGCGATGCGCGTGCCCGGCGCCGCCTGCTCGGCGAACGCCTCGCTCACGTCCAGGGTGATGGGCATCGGCCAGAGCTGGGCGTCCGCCAGGCGCATGTTGTCCAGCACGCCGTCGTAGTCGGCCTGCCGCATGAAACCCGTCAGCGGCGAGAAACCGCCGTTCAGCAGCAGCTCCACATCGCAGATCTGACGCTCGGTCAGATCCCAGCTCGGCATCTCCTGCGCCTGCTCCTTGAGCTCGCGCGCGGTGGACTCGTCAACGTAGCGGTCGCAAAGCGTCCCGCCATAGGGGGCAATCAGATCCATGACAGCGTTGTTTCCCGTTGGCCATTAATGGGGTCATCGAATCCGCGAATGGTACCGATTCCACCCCCGCGCGTCTCGGGGCCCGGGCCGGGGCTACTCCGGCTGTTCCGGCTCCCCCGCGCGGAACCACACCGCGCCCGCAAGCAGCGGCACGCTGCCAATCAGCGCCTGGTTATGCCGCATCGCGCAGAGGCCGCGCTCCTACGGCAACCCGACACCCCGTAGGAGGCCGGCCCTCCGGCCGATGGGGGTCTGAACAGGCCCGATCGGCCAGGGGGCTGGCCTCCTGATATGGATTGACCTGTCAACGGTTGGCTGTAGCGTTCGATCGAGACCTCCTGTTTTCCATGCCTTCGAGGCAGGGCACGAGAAGCGGATTGCGACGGTGGATCACTCTGATATACGCGGGTTGGTTACCGACCGGACTTCACTTCGTCGCGGAGCTGCCCTTCTCTACGGGCGAGGGTCAGCCCTTCCGGGGAAGGGGTGCCTCATAGGAGCGCCAGGGGTTCTCCTCACCGGCCTCTCATGCCCTGTCCCGAAGACACGGATGCGGGGTTCATACGTCGGCTGCTGGTG
>NZ_KB906466.1:0-6222 GCF_000381385.1 Thioalkalivibrio sp. ALE10 | reverse complement strand
CGTAATACTCCGGCGCTCCACGACCGCACTCGGCCACCGCCACCGCGATCGTCTCCTTGTGCACGTCCAGCCCGATGTAGGCGCCGTACACATCGGCGGCCTGCTCCACCGCCTGCCTCACGCCGGTCAGACCCGACGCCGGCCCTGCATCCTTCATCCCTTCCGCGCTAAACTGGTTCATGACCTGCCCCCTCGATATTGGCTCTGTGTTGAAGGTGGTTGTCCCAACCCCGAGAACATAACCCACGCTCTCGAGGTCGGGCAGGTCAATCCATCATGTCTACGGTGCCATGTGCGGTCTGTGGGAGCCTGCTTGCAGGCGAACCGGAAGGGGCCAGTGCTTTGCGGTGGGTGCTGAACATGGGGTAACTGGGCAGCCTCAGGGTCGGGTGTTGGGTTCGGGATGCGGGGTTATTGGGTATCTGCCGGAACAGCAAACTGTACCGTCGGGATGACGACCCGCGGCAACTCCATGCGGGCGCATTGATTGCTTACAAATTCACGCCAGTATGGCCATACGTGGTAGCTGGCATTCCTCTGTGCAAAGGCTTCGAGCGCTTCCGGACCCGGGTCGGTATCGGTGTCGTATTCGGCAACAAATGTCGCCTCGATCTGCGCCAGCACACCATCGCTTTCTGCCTCACCGGCTTCGTGTTTCTCCCGGTCTTCGCCTTCCCGGGCGGGAGAAGCTGGCAACAAGCGCAGGCCCAGCCCGATGAACACCCGGAAGACGTAATACGATGTCTCTGCTTCGCGGACTTCCATGAGATAGCTGCGGTCCACATGGTGCTTGAACTGCGGCTGGTATGCCTCGACGGGTGAAAACCGCGGGTCGTGATCTTCCGCCAGCCAGGCACTGGACTGGCGCACGCTTACCCCGTGGATTCGCAGGCAATCGATGGCTGCTTGGATCGGGGAATCCGTCATACAGCTGGCGCCATCCACTTATCGGCTTTGCTGGAGTCGCCCGCGCCGATGTCATGGATGATTTGCGGGCGAGCCGTTCCAGCCTTGCCGCCGGGCCGGGCAGTGGCGGGTTCTGCATGCCACTCGGCGGGAACCGTACGGGTTGGCGTCTGCACTCCGACGTAGTAGCTCAATACGGCGACGATCTGCTGGTTGAGGCTCACACCTTCGTCTTCGGCCAGGGAGACCAGTGCGCGGTGCAGTGTTCTGGGCACGCGCAGTGTAATGCGCCCACTGAAGTCATCCGCAGGCGGCAAAGGCTGCGGCAGCGCGCGTCCGCTTTCCTTCAGCGCTGCCTCGGTGGTCTCGATGGTATCGATCGCGAGCTCGTAGGCCTCTTCGTGGCTTTCGGCGTATTCGACAACGTCCGGCAGCTCTCGTACCCGCGCTTCGAAGCAGGGTTCTCCCTCCTCGATAACCCGGCGTATCGTGATCCCGTAGTCCTGTGCGTTCATGACGTCTCTCCCTTCAGCCATTGGCTCAATTCCGGCTCCCGCTCCTCGAGCATCTTGCGGATGTTCCGGACATAAGCTGGCTTGATTTCAGGGTTTTTCCCGTGTCCGCATGTGTAGGAGGTCGAGTAGAAACTCGGCAGCCCGGCATGGGTGACCACCTTGTGGCCTGCTTTCTTCCCGTCGCGGACCTCGAAGCCCAGGGTTTCGAGCAACCGTCGCAATTCATCGCATCGCAGGGAACCGCCCGCACCCCGGAGCTGCTGCAGTACATCCTTTACGTTAGCAGACATCTGACACCATATGCAGTGTCACCCCTATCTTGGGGTGGAGAAGCGGGAAACAGGCTGAGCCCGAAGTCCGCCGCGGCGTTTTTCCTTGCGGCTGAGCAGGGCCAGGGCTTTGCGGTAGGTGCTGAGCATGGGGTGGCCGGTTGGGTGGTTTCTGGTTGATTTTCTCGTAGGAGGCCAGCCCTCTGGCCGATTGTCCTGCCCATCTGGGTCGCCGGTGGGGCGATCGGTCAGGGTGATCGGTCAGGGCAATCGGCCAGGGGGCTGGCCTCCTACCGGGCTCGTTCAGCCCGTGAACGTGGTGCGGATTGGGCCACGAAAAATGGGGCGAATCAAGTGCGCTTTGGGCATGGTCCGATGTATGGTCGGGGTTGGCTTACGGTCAGGGAAGACGATATGGAGATCGTGCATCACGGGGGCGCCGAGGGCGTGACGGGCAGTTGCCATCGGCTGCGGCTGTCGGCGCGGGATTCGTTTCTGGTGGATTGCGGGCTGTTCCAGGGGCGCGACCATGGGCCGGGCGATACGCTGGAGCGCCATGCGATCGAGTTTCCGGTGGAGGATATCCGGGCGCTGGTGGTCACGCATGTGCATATCGACCACATCGGGCGGCTGCCGTATCTGCTGGCGGCGGGTTTTGACGGGCCGATCATCTGTTCGAAGCCGTCGGCCCGGCTGCTGCCGCTGATGCTGGAGGATGCGCTGCGCGTGGGCTTTACCCGCGACCGGCAGTTGATCGAGCCGGTGCTGGAGACCATCGACGAGCGGCTGGTGGCGCTGGATTACAACGCCTGGCATGCGCTGCCGGCGGAGGATGCCGCCCTCGCCCCGCGGGTGCGGCTGCAGCGTGCGGGGCATATCCTGGGTTCGGCCTATGTGGAGTTCGATTTCCGCGAGCCGGGGGAGCGGCGTTCGCGCCGGGTGGTGTTCTCCGGCGATCTGGGAGCGCCCGGGGCGCCGCTGCTGCCGGCGCCGAAGCCGCCCCGCCGGGCGGATACGCTGGTGCTGGAGAGCACCTATGGCGACCGCCTCCACGGCGACCGCCGCGAGCGCGCGTCACGGCTGCGGGCGGCGGTGGAGCATGCCCATGCCAACGGCGGCACGGTGATCGTGCCCGCCTTCAGCATCGGCCGCACGCAGGAGCTGCTGTATGAGCTGGAGGGGGGATTCCCGTCTTCGCGAGTCGCGCAGCGACGTGGCGATCCCCATCCGAAGCCACCTTTGCCAGCGTGCGGGCCACTTCGACGGATTGCCGCGTCGCCTTCGGCTCCTCGCAATGACGGGGTGGAGGGGAGGGCAGAGCTTTGACTCCTCGCAATGACGGCGGTGAGGCCTTGGCGCGTTGGTCGGTATCGTCCGGCCGCGCGCTTTACCGAGGTCTACCGCGAGCTGAAGCCGTTCTGGGATGCCGAGGCGCACCAGCGCCTGCGCGCCGGGCGCCATCCGCTGGATTTCGAGAACCTCTATACGGTGGCCGACCACGACACCCACCTGCAGACGGTGGACTACCTGGCCCGCTCCGGCCGCCCGGCGGTGGTGATCGCCGCCAGCGGGATGGCCGCCGGCGGCCGGGTGGTGAACTACCTCAAGGCGATGCTGGAGGACGAACGCCACCACGTGCTGTTCGTCGGCTACCAGGCGGAGGGCACGCCGGGCCGCGCCATCCAGGCCGCCGGCCGTGGCGGCCACGTGGAGCTGGACGGCGAGCGCTACGCCATCCGCGCGGGTGTGGACAGCATCAGCGGCTATTCCGCCCATGCGGACCAAGCCGACCTCCTGCGCTTCGTGCGCGGCATCCGCACCGACCCGCAGGACATCCGCCTGGTCCACGGGGAACCCCACGCCCGGGAGGCCCTGTGGGAGCTTGCTTGCAAGCGAACAGGTTGAGCCCGGAAGAGGGCAACGAAGCCGGTATGGTTCACGGGCTGGTCACCTGCCATGGATGTTCCGCATGGGTTGCGTCCATGCGCTCCACACGAGGCTGGGCGTCGATGAAGCGTAACCGCTGTTTAAGACCCAGTTTGAGGTTGGACGGGTTCAGTCTTCGGTGCCCCTTGCGCCCATGGGTCGGCTGTTCCAGGTGCAGCACGATCCGGAGCCGCTTCGCACTCACCCAGAGATGCGCCAGTCGGCGTTCTTCGGGTTCAATCGTGCCGTATGCGCTGTTCCCGCCGGCTCCGGCGGCCACAAGCCCCGCCAGGCTGTCCCGTACCTTGGCGGCCACCTCGTCCGGCAACTCGCTCGGCTTGGTCCGCGGGTGCTGACGGTAGTCCTTGACCTCGATGAGGTAGGTGGTTTTGTCCCACCGGGCCACAAAGTCGACTGCTTTCGCGCCGCCGCACGTGTTCTGAAAACCGCCGGTGAAGAACCGCCAGCCGTCGTACTGCCCTGCCTCCACACCGGCGTCAAAGTGGAAGGTGAGACCACCTTCGGTGAAGCGGCTTCCTGTCACGACTTCACTCCAGCTCCAGGTAATCGTCGGCCTGCTCAAGCTCCGCATCCAGCAAAGCGAGCGGGTGGATCTCCTCGAGGGTATCCGCCTGGCTCACCTCGACTCCCGCTTCTCCCTGCGAAAGGGCGAAATACCGCTGCCGCGCGGCCCCTTTGCCCCGTCGCTCGGCGGCGATATCGATCTCCCGCAACAGGAAAAGGCTGTGGGTTGCGAGCACCACCTGGATGCCCTGCTCCGCCACGCTGAGAATGGCCTCGGCCACCGCGCGGATCAGGCGCGGATTCAGGTTGCTCTCCGGCTCATCCCAATAGAGGTAACCCTGCTCCAGAAGTGATCCGGTCACGATGAGCTGGACGAGTGTCGCGATCTTGCGCCATCCTTCGGCGACCAGACCCATCTCCAGGTTGCCCCGGCCCGGCTGTCGCAGATAAAAACGCCCGTTTTCCAGGACCACACGCCCGCCCATCAACTCTTCAAGCGGCTTCAGCAATTCGCGCGCCCGCTCCTCGCGCGCCCCCTTCAGTGTCGGAGCGCCCAGCAACACACAGGTATCCCGCCAGGTCTCCTCGAACTCCAGGTAATGGTTCTCGTAGACCGAGACGAAGCCCGGATAGATGGTCAGCAGTTCGCGCGTGGGCAGGTAGACCGGTGGCTTGTCCAGCCAGGCGTCCGGCAGGCGCGTGACATTGACCTCGCTCTTGCTCTGGGTGTGGAAATCGAAGTCGATATTCCAGCGCTTGTCCTCGAAACGAGCACTGACATAACCCCGACTTTGTCCCTGCTGACGCCGGGCCAGCCGGCCCAGGCTGTCCGGTTTGAACACCCCGACAAGCTTGTCCGCCAACCGCGGCTGGAGGATGGCCTTGGTGGGTTCCCGCTCTTCTTCCCGACCCCGACCGCCTTCCGCAAGCACCGACTGGATGGAATACGCGAGTTTGAGCAGATGAGTTTTGCCCGTGGCGTTCTCCCCCACAATCACATTCAGGCCGGGGGCGAACTCCAGATGGGCATCGCCGAAGGCCGTCACGTTTCGCAGGTCGAGTTGCTTGAGCATGGGCGTCTCGCAGCCTTTCGGCGTGTTTTCCGGATCCAGTCGTCGCGGTCTAGCGTACGCAACTCGCAAATGGTGAGGAAGAGGCACCGTTCGCGGCCGAGGCCGCTCCTACGCGGCCCCACCCGCCTGTAGGAGCTTGCTTGCAAGCGAACAGCGTTGAACCCGGGACGAATGCCCGTCCGTTCGCGGCCGAGGCCGCTCCTACGTGCGAATGGGCATGCGGTCAGAGCCATATGGCATCCCACAGGGGATAGTAGCGGAGGTTGCGCACGAGGCCCGCGCGCAGTGGATTGGCGACGACGTAACGGGCGATGGCGGCGAGGTCTTCGTCGCGGCGGACGGCGCGGTCGTGGAAACCGCGCTGCCAGACCGTACACGGCTGCTCGTATAGCCGTCCGATGCGCCGGGAGGTGCCGGCCTTGACCTTCTGGACTGCCCGGGAAACCGTTCCGGCCTGCAGTTCCATCAACCAGTGGATATGGTCGGGCATGACCACGAAACAAAGAGTACGGGCGTCGCCTTCGGCTTCCTGGAGTGCGTGCACGAAACATCGGCCCGCTGCGAGATCGCCAAACCACTGGCGCCGTTCAGCGCACACGGCCGTGATGAGATACGGCCGTCCGGTTTCACTCACGCGCCCGAGGCGCAGTCGGTGTGCTCTCGCCTTCCGTGGCATGAGCCTGCTCCAGGTTGGTTCGGATTCGTTGTTTCAAGGGTAGCACCGCGGGATGGTTCGCGGGCGCGCCCGTGGGAGTTCGCGGCCGAGGCCGCTCCTACGGTGGCCCCATCCGCCTGTAGGAGCTTGCTTGCAAGCGAACAGCCCGAGCCCGGGGCGAATGCCCGTTCGCGGCCGAGGCCGCTCCTACGGTGCTCCTACCCGCCTGTGGGAGCGTGCTTGCACGCGAACAGGCCGGTTCGCGGCCGAGGCCGCTCCTGATATGGATTGACCTGTCAACGGTTGGCTGTAGCGTTCGATCGAGACCTCCTGTTTTCCATGCCTTCGAGGCA
>NZ_KB906465.1:0-6854 GCF_000381385.1 Thioalkalivibrio sp. ALE10 | reverse complement strand
TGGTGATCGCCACCTCACCGCCTTCCGGCACATCCTGGCTTTCGCCGCTGATGTCCAGCGTGCCCTCACCCTCGGCCGGATCGTCCGCATTCACGGTCAGATTCGACTCAACCGCATCCAGCTCGGCCGTATCCTGCGCCGTGATGTCGTTGCCGTTGTTGTCGGTCGCTTCGGCATCGATGGTCAGCGGGCCGTCGGTCAGGCCGCTCACATCCACATCGGCAACGCTGTAGTCGCCGTTTTCGTCCACGGTGGCCGTGGCGGTCACGGTCTCGCCGTTCTGGTCGGTGATCGTCAGGTTGACGGTGTCACCTTCCGCCACGTCGGTGCTGGTGCCGCTGATGTCCAGCGTCGCCGCGTCGTTGTCGACGGTGGCTTCCACGCTCAGCGCGAATTCCTCCGGCACGTCCACAGCTTCAGCATCTTCTTCGGTCAGGACAATTCCTACATCTGGAGTCTCACCGGCATCACCGAGCACGTTGGATCCATAGAGATAGCTCACCTCACCCACTTCTTCGGTGTTGCGGGCGATGCGTACGAAACCGCCGCCTTCGCCGGCCGGGCCGCCGTCAACACCCGCGGCCGGGGCTTCGAGCAGGTCGGTAATGTCTTCACCGCGATCGAGGGCGGCGATGATCTCTTCGACGGTGGCCTCGGCAATTTCGCCGTCTTCCGGTACCGATTCGGCGGACTCCGCCAGATCGTCGGTGATGGTGGCGGATTCGTTACCCGCCAGGGACAGGGTCGACCCGTCTTCGAAGGCCATCTCGATGAAGGCACCGTCTTCAGCGATCACTTCCTCGCCGTAGAAGATATGGTCTCCGGGCTGCAGGACGCGGGTGTTGCCGTCTTCGTCCCGAGCAATAACCGTACCCACCACGGATTCGACGGTAGCGACAACTTCAGACATGACCTTCTCCTTGAATCCGGAAGCACTTCACAATTTTTGATGGGTACAAGCCTAGGGAAGTCGACGTGGGCACGACAGGTGTACCGAAGTACAGGTTTTGTCGGCTCGTCGAAGAGATAGTGCGAGAGTCGCCCGGAGGCACGCCAATGAAACCGCCGCGCGGGGTCTTCCCGGATTAACACGCTTTGCTACGCTTTTCGTATCCTGCGAGCGCAGCAAAGCGCATTACCGCCGTTAGCAAGGGGCCAGCGGCGGTAATGCGACTCAGGCGATCGGTTGATCCTCGCGCAGACGCGTCAGGTGGAGCACGAGCTGCACGCGATCCACTACGTTGAGCTTCTTGAAGACAGAGCCCAGGTGCATCTTGACGGTGCGTTCGGTCATGCCGAGCTGGCGAGCGATGTCCTTGTTGTGCGCCCCGGTGGTAACCGCCAGCGCGACCTGGCGCTCGCGCGGGGTCAGGTTCTCGAAGCCCTCGGGCGGAGTTTCCGGGTCACGGGGCTGGGCGCTGCGCACCGTACGGATCATGCGGGTCATCAGGTCCGGGCCCACCCACAGCCCCCCACCGGTGACCGTGGCCGCGATGGTTCGCAGCTGGGCGGCGTTGGTCAGCGCATGGCAGTAGCCGTGAGCCCCGGCATCGAACGCGCGAATGCCTTCCTCGTCGTGCGGGTGGCGCGAGTGCACGACCACACGGTGCACCAGCGTCATTTGCTTGACGTACTCCTCCCAGTCGGCCAGATCCGTGCCGATCCAGCAGGCCTCGGCGCCCTCCGGCAGGGTCGCCGGAAACGGCGGGCGCAGTACCTGGGCATCCGGAAAGGCCTCTTCCCAGCGCGGCGATGGCCGCGATGCCTGCTCCACCATGAAGATCTGCATATCGCTCAGCGCTCCGTAAAAGCCAGCTCGCCGGCGCGGAGAATCGGCTTGAGCAGGTACTGCATAACCGTACGCCGTCCGGTCATGATGTCCACCTGCGCGATCATCCCGGTCATGATCGGGTGTTCATCGTCGAACCCGGTCTCTTCGGTGCGCACCCGCACCTTGTAAAAGGTGTTGCCGTCATCGTCCGTGATGGTGTCCGGACTGATGTGCTCCACAGTTGCGTCCAGCGTGCCGAACAATGCGAACTCATACGCTGTAAATCGAACCTTGGCCCCCATCCCGGGACGCAGATAGGCGATGTCCTGCGGCGAGATCCGAGCCTCGATCAAGAGCTCGTCTTCCAGCGGCACGACCTCCGCCACTTCACGGCCGGGCGAGATCACCCCGCCGCGTGTGGTCGTGAACAGGCGCTGGACAATACCGCGCATCGGCGAGCGCACTTCGGACAACCGCACCCGATCCTCCAGGCCCTCGGCGCCTTCCGCCAGTTCTTCCAGGCGCCCCAGCGTGTCGGACAGATCCGAACGCCAATGATTGCGGAAATTCAGGCGAACCTCGCGGATATTCTCGTTCGCCTCCTCGATCGCAGCCTCCAGGCGCGCGATCTGGGCGGTCGCCTGTTCGCGGTCCCCTCGAGCGTTGGATACCTCACGGCGAAGGCGTAGCACCTCCACTTCCGATACCGCACCGCTCTCCACGAGCGGCTCGGTGACCTCCAGTTCACGGCTGGCCAGCTCCAGTGCGCGGATGGCCTGACTGCGCCGCGCACGAACTTCGTTCAGTTCTTCGCGCCGCTGGCGAAGCTGTTCCTCGGCAATGCGAATCCGGGAGCGCATCTCCTCCAGGCTTTCTTCGTAGAGGCGCTGCTCCTGCTCGACGATCGCCGGTGGGCCCGCCAGGAGGTCCGGAGTCAACAGGAACTCGGTATCCGTCACCAGCGCCATCAGCCGGGCACGACGGGCCTTCAATGCAAACTCGCTGGCCCTGGCCTCGCCCAGATCGGAAAGGAAACGGGTCGGATCTACGCGAACCAGAACCTCGCCTTCCTCGACCACGTCGCCTTCGCTTACGAGCACCTCGGAAACCACACCGCCATCCATGGACTGAAGCACCTGCAGGTTCTGCGATGGGATCACCCGCCCGTCACCGCGGGCGACTTCGTCGATCTCGGCGATCGAGGCCCAGTAAACCAGCAGGCCCAGTGTGATCAGGATCCCGTAAAGCAGCGCGCGGGCACGGATCGGGCGTTCCTGAATCTGGGTCCAGTCGGCGTCCGAGGCCCAGTTGCGATGATCACCCCCTCCCCTAGTCAGCCAGGGGCGAAAGATCCGGTCGACCATCGGGGCGCCCACCTTCCCGGCCTGGTCCATGCCACGGCCGAGCGCCTCGAATCCCTGGCCTTCCTTGCGCGTGCGCTTGCTCATGTCTGCGCCTTGCCCACGCGTCCTTCCCGCAGTGCCTGGACAACCTGCTCCCTCGGCCCGTCGGCCACCACGCGGCCCTGGTCCAGCACGATGATCCGATCCACCAGCTCCAGCAGCGAGGTGCGGTGGGTGGCGATCACGGTGGTGCGGCCCTGAATGAACTCTGCCAGACGGCGTTTCATGCCCTGCTCGGTGGAGTTGTCCATGGAGCTGGTCGGCTCGTCCATCAACAGCATACTGGGCTCGTGCAGGACCGCCCGCGCCACACCGACACTCTGCTTCTGCCCGCCCGAAAGCCGGCTCCCCCGCTCCCCGACCTGCAGATCAATCCCTTCCGGATGGGTATTGATCAGATCCTCGATACCCGAGATCGCAATCGCCTTGCGGATCGCCTCGTCGTTGGCCAGCGGATCGGCCGCCACCAGGTTCTCGCGCAGACTCCCGTAGAACAGCGTGACCTCCTGGCCCACATACCCCAGCGACCGCCGCAGCTCGGCCGGGTCCAGCTGGCGCACGTCAATTCCGTCCACCAGCACCGCGCCGGAGGTCGGCTGATAAAGCCCCATGATCAGCTTGGCCAGCGTGCTCTTACCCGAACCCACGCGTCCCAGCACGGCGACGTGTTCGCCCGGCTCGATCTTCAGTGAAACGCCCTGCAGCGCCGGCGTGGCGGATTCGGGATAGGCGAAGCCTACATTGCGAAACTCGATGGCACCCTCAAACCGGTCGCGGCTCAGGAAGTGTGAGTCCGCCGGCCGCTCGACCGGTAGCGCCATGATCTCGTTCAGCGAGCCGAGCGCGGTCGAGGCCTGGTGATACTGCATCAGCAGCCCAGCGGTCTGGCTGATCGGCGCCATCGCGCGCGAGGAGATCAGGTAGGCCGCAATCAGCCCGCCCATGGAGAGGTCCCCCTCCATGAGCAAGAACACGCCGAGCACGATGATGGCGACGCCGACCGTGTGCTGCGCCCAATTCGCCGTGTGCGTCACGCTTGCGGTTAGCAGTCGATTCTGCGCACTGGTCCGGGCCAAGTGGGTCGTGGCGCGTTCCCAGGTCGCCTGCACGCGCCCCTCCGCGCCCAGGGCCTTGAGCGTCTCGGCGCCGGTGAGGCTCTCGACCAGGGTCGAACTGCGCTGCGCCGCCACCCGGTAGCTCTCCTCCGCGAGTGCGTGCAGCTTGCGATGGATCGCCGTGGCATAGAGCAGGAGCAGCAACGCGCCAATAGCCACAGGTATCGCCAGCGGCCAGGCAATCAACGCGATGATGACGATGAACATCAACGCAAATGGCAGATCCACGAAGGCAATGATTGTCGCCGACGATATGAAGCTGCGCACCGACTCGAACGCGCCGATGCTGGAGGCAAACGAGCCTACCGACGCCGGGCGATTCTCCATGCGCAGGCCCAGCACCCGCTCCATGATGTGGGAGGAGAGCTTGACGTCCGCGCGCATTGCCGCCTTGTCGACGAAGTGGCTGCGCATGGTGCGCAGGATCAGGTCCGCGATCAGCACGATCACGACACCCGCCGCGAACATGAACAGCGTCTCGGTCGCGTGATTCGGGACCACGCGGTCGTACACGTTCAGCACGAACAGGGGCATCGCCAGCGCGAAGATGTTGATCATCACCGCGGCGATCAGCACGTCGCGATACAGCGGCCGGTTCTCGCGAATGACCCGCCAGAACCAGTGCCCCTTGTTTTCCTTCGAGACCTGCGGGGCGCGCGCATCCATCCGGAACTCGGGACGGACGTAGATGGCCCGGCCTACGTAGCGCTCTTTCAGCCGCTTCAGCGGCACATCGATGACCGCATCACCCAGCTCGGGGTCGATCACCCGCGCCACGCTCTTGTCTTCGTTCCAGCCGACCAGCACCCAGGCCTCGTTCTGGTCGAGCAGCAGCAGCGCAGGCAGCAGGTCGTCCTTCAGCCCGCGGGCGTCGCGGGTAACGGTGCGCGTGGTCAGGCCGGCACGCTGCGCCGCACGCGGAACCAGAGAGGGGCACAGCCGCCCGTCATCCAGCGGCAGTCCCGCAAGCGCGGAATCCGGGGTCAGGCGCAGCCCGTGCATACGGGCGATCAGGATCAGCCCGCCGAGCAGGCTGTCGGGGCGGCCCTCCTGATCCAGGACCGGCACCTCCGGTGCACCGTGATCCTCATCGCCGATGGACTCCGCTTCGGAAGCCCCGGATTTCGGGACTGAATCCCCGCGATCATCTTTGGAAGGAGGCTGGCTAATCGATATACCCCAAGGGCTGGGCACAAAAACTCAGTCGGCCCGCGCGCATTTGCGGGCGATAACGAGAGCAGGATCTTATCTCACCCCGTTCTGCGCCACAACGCACCGTCAGCGCTACACCGATGCGTCACGCGGCTTTAACACTTTCGGCGTGACCGAAAGAAATTCCGCAGCAGCTCGCTGGAACGCTTCGCCGCAACGCCATCAATGCATTCCAGACGGTGGTTATGCGCAGGGTGATGCAGCAGGTCGATCGCACCCCCGGTGGCGCCGGTTCGAGGGTCCGACGCCGCGAAGACCAGCCGCCCCACCCGCGCATGGACCATAGCGCCCACACACATGGAACAGGGTTCCAGCGTCACGTAGAGCGTGGTACCGGTCAGCCGGTAATTGGAACAGCGCTGGCCCGCCGCCCGCAGCACCCTGATCTCGGCATGCGCCGTCGCGTCATGCAGACCGATCGGCGCGTTGTGCGCGGCGGCCAGGCAATGACCCTCGGCATCGACCAGCACGGCCCCGACGGGCACCTCGCCGGTCGCGGCCGCCCGTTCCGCCTGCGCGAGCGCGAGCTCCATCCAGAAGGCATGCGCGCCCGCCTCCGTGGGTATCGGACCGCGATCACCGGGCCCCAGTGTCCGCGGGTCGTGTTCGAACTCAGCGGGCATCGTCCGGGCACACGGCGGCAAGCGCCTGTTCGATGGCACCGGCCAGATCCTGCGGCTTGCGCTGGGGCGCGAAGCGCTCGAGCACGGCGCCATCACGCCCGACCAGGAACTTGGTGAAATTCCACTTGATCGCGCGGGTGCCCAGCGCGCCCGGGGCCTGCTCTTTCAGGTAACGGTACAGAGGGTGCGCGCCCGCACCATTCACCTCGATGCGCGCAAACACGGGAAACGTAACCCCGTAGTTCAGCCCGCAGGCGCGTATCTGGTCCGCGTCGCCCGGCTCCTGGCCGCCGAACTGGTTGCATGGGAAGCCGAGCACGCGAAGGCCCTGCGCGGCGTAGCGGTCGTGGAGGGTCTGCAGCCCGGCATACTGGGGGGTAAAGCCGCATTCGCTGGCCACATTCACGATCAGCAGCACATCGCCCCGCCAGTCGGCGAGAGGCTGGACGCCACCCCCTGGCAGCGGGGCCTCGAAGTTGAAGACGCCGGTCACGAGTTACTGTCGAAAGTGGTGTAGGGGGAATTGAGGAAGGCGGCGTATCCGGCTGGAATGGAAGTGCGAGCAACCAGCCAGCCAAAGGAGATACGCCACCATGGCTCACGATACGACAGACATCCCGAACGGACCAAAGGACCCGTTGACCGATCTGCTGCGCCGCGGGGCGCGGGATCTGATCAAGCAAGCGGTGGAGGCCGAGTTGCAGACGTTCATGGAGCGCTACGCGGAGGA
>NZ_KB906464.1:0-11816 GCF_000381385.1 Thioalkalivibrio sp. ALE10 | reverse complement strand
CGCCGTAATACTCCGGCGCTCCACGACCGCACTCGGCCACCGCCACCGCGATCGTCTCCTTGTGCACGTCCAGCCCGATGTAGGCGCCGTACACATCGGCGGCCTGCTCCACCGCCTGCCTCACGCCGGTCAGACCCGACGCCGGCCCTGCATCCTTCATCCCTTCCGCGCTAAACTGGTTCATGACCTGCCCCCTCGATATTGGCTCTGTGTTGAAGGTGGTTGTCCCAACCCCGAGAACATAACCCACGCTCTCGAGGTCGGGCAGGTCAATCCATCATGTCTACGGGGGGCAGGGTTCAGCCTGCAGGAGGCCAGCCTCTGGCCGATTAGGCGCAGGGATTGGCCGGACGGGGAATCGGTCGGAGGGCCGGCCTCCTGCCGGGGCAGGGTTCGGCCTGTAGGAGGCCAGCCTCTGGCCGATTAGGCGCAGGGATTGGCCGGACGGGGGATCGGCCGGAGGGCCGGCCTCCTACCGGCCGGGTGCCGTGGGAGGCCAGCCCCCTGGCCGATCAGGCGCGGTAGAGGTCGAAGCGTACCGCGCGGCCCTCGATCGCGGAGATCGGCGCGGTGCCGGGCAGAGGGGCGGCCCCGGCGGGGCGCTTGACCACCACGCGGCCGCGGGTGGCGGGGATCAGCGCGGCGAGCGTGGCGGCCGCGTCGCTTTCCGTATCGCTTGCGGCATCGTGTTCTTCAGTGTCTTCCGCCCGGGATGCCTGGCCCGGATGCGGGTCCGGGGTCTCCATCAGCGCCTGCAGGATCTGCATGTCTTTCTTGACCGCGGCGTTCTTGCGTCGCTGCGGGAACATCGGGTCGAACACCGCCGCATCGGCGGGCGCGGGCAGGGCGTCGGCGGCGAATGCCTGCGGGAACAGTTGCACGCGTGCGGCGCTGGCGGCCAGGGCCGGGTCACCGGCGTGTGCGGCGCGCTGCAGGGCATCTTCCAGCAACAGGGCGACGACCGGATGCCGCTCGAAGGCACTGACTCGCCAGCCCCGCGCGGCCAGCAGCAGGGCATCGCGGCCCAGTCCGGCGGAGGCATCGATGATGTGCGCGTGCTCGCCGACGCGCCCCACGGCGCGCACCAGGGTCTCGTGGGCCGCGCGGGCGTGGCGGTAGCCCTGCCGGCCGCGCACGAAGTCCGGGGTCAGGCGCAGCGGCTTCCTGCCGCCCTCCAGAACCAGGCTCAGGCAGTCCGCTTCCACTTCCAGGGTCAGCGCCGCGTCGCCGCCATGGACGTAGCCGGCGGCGTCCAGCCGGCGCTGCAGGGCCCGGGTGCGCTCCCGGGCGCGCGGATCGTCTTCCGGGACCGGGCGCAGTTCGAGGGTCATCGACGGGGCCGCGGTCAGTAATGCGGCGGCGGGGGTTCGGGGGTGTCCTGCCCGCCCGCGCTGCCATCACCGGCGGCGGCCTCCAGCGCCCGCAGGCGGCCGTGAAGCCATTCGAGCTGCCGGGTCAGGGCCTGGTTCTCCTGCTGCAGTTCGGCCTGCACCCGGGCCTGTTCCTCCTGGCTGAATTCCAGATAGGCTAGGCGTTCTTCCAGGGTCGCGATGCGCTGTTCGGGGGTGGGGTCGCTGGCGGCCATGCGGGCTCCCGGTGCGCGTTCAGTCAACGCGGTTGCGCGTCTCGCCGGCGGCGAAGGCGCGGATGTTGGCGGCGATCTCCTCCAGCACCGCCTGGCGCGCCGAGCGCGCGGCCCAGGCGGTGTGCGGGGTCAGCACCAGACGCGGCAGGTCGGCGGCGAGCAGGGGATGATCGGGCGGCGGCGGTTCCGGCTCGAGCACGTCGATGCCGGCGCCGGCGATGCGTTTCTCGCGCAGGGCTTCGGCCAGGGCCCGCGGCTCCACCAGGCCGCCGCGGGCGGTGTTGATCAGCAGGCCATCGGGGCCCAGGCGGTCCAGGGCGTCTTCGTCGATCAGGTTGCGGGTGGCGTCGGTCAGCGGGCAGTGCAGCGAGATCACGTCGCTGGTCTCCAGCAGCTCCGGCAGGGGGACGCGCACGGTGTCCGCGGCAGGATCCGCGGCGGGTTCCGCGTCGCGCAGGCTGCGGGCGTAGCGCACCTGCACGCCAAAGGCCTCGGCCAGGCGCGCGGTGGCCTGCCCGAGGACGCCGCGCCCGACGATGCCCATGCGCATGCCCGACAGGGTGCGGATGGGGTGGTCGAGCAGGCAGAACTGGTCGGACTCGCTCCAGCGCCCGGCGCGGATGTCGGCGCGGTAGTCGTCCAGCCGGGTGACCAGGGTCAGCAGCAGGGCCATCACGTGCTGGGCCACCGAGTCGGTGGCGTAGTCGCGGGCGTTGGTCACGGCGATGCCGAGCTCGCGCGCCGTCGCCACGTCGATGTTGTTGAAGCCGGTGGCGGCCGCGCAGATCAGCTTGAGCTGCGGGCTGCGTTCGAGCACGCCGCGGTCGAGGACCACCTTGTTGGTGATGGCGACGTCGGCCCCGTCCAGGCATTCGCTGATGGCGTCGGGGTCGGCGGGCGTGCGTTCCCGGCGCACCCAGTCCGGGGCAGCGCGGTCCAGCGGGGCGAAGTCCAGGTCGTCGCGATCGACGGTGGCCGTGTCCAGGAAGACGGCGCGGGGGGCGGAGGGCAGGTTCGGTTGGGCCATGAGGTTCAGCGTTGAGATCGGGCGGAGGGCAGGGGCCAACAAAAAGGGCCCCGCCGGAGCGGGGCCCGCGTGCTGGCGAGTCCGGGAGGGTCCGGGCTCGGCCGGCGCGTCAGTTCTCGCCCATAAAGGCGTGGAACAGGTTCAGCATGTGCAGGAACATCACGTACAGGTTGGCGTACAGCGACACCGTCATCACCACGTAGTTGGTCTCCTGGTCGTGGATCAAGCGGCTGGTGTCGAACAGGATGGCCGCCGACAGCAGCAGCACCACGGCCGCGGAGATGGCCAGCGACAGCGCCGGGATCGCCAGGAAGATGTTGGCGACGATCGCCAGCAGCGCCACGATCAGGCCGACCACGATGAAGCCGCCGAGGAAGCTGAAGTCCTTCTTGGTGGCCAGCGCATAGCCGGACAGGGCCACGAAGGCCACGGCGGTGGCGGTGAATGCGTTGCCGACGATCTGCGGGCCGTTGGGCAGCCCCAGGTACATCGACAGGATCGGGCCGAGGAAGAACCCGAGCGTCCCGGTGAAGGCAAAGGTCAGCACCAGGCCCCAGACCGAGTTGCGCGTGAAGTGGATGGCGAACGGGCCGCCGATCAGCACGCCGAGCATCACGATCCAGTGCACCGGCGGGGCGCCGATGGCCATGGCGACGAAGGCGGTGACCGCGCTGAAGGCCAGGGTCAGGGCCAGCAGGGTATAGGTCTGGCGGATGACCTTGTTGGTCGAAATGGTCTCGCTGATGGAACCGGTGCTGGACGGGTTCTGTTTCGAGCGGACGATCTGGTCTCTGGACACGGTCGTTACCTCCTGTGGTTCGTTATCGCCTCAGTGTACCGCCGGACGGCGCGGTATGCAGCCGGGCGGAGTCAGCTCCGGCTTTCCTGGCCGGCATCCGCTTCGACCCGGGTTTCGCCCACGCGTTCCCGGCAGACTTCCACGGCCCGGTCGGTGCTGCGGAAGATGTTGTCCTTGCCGATCAGCTCGTCCAGGCCGGTGCGTTCCATCACCTCCAGCACCTGGGCCTTCACGCCGGCGAACACCAGGGTGACGCCGCGTGCCTTCAGCCGATGCACGAGCTGGTGCACGGTCTCCTCGCCGGAGGCGTCGATCTCGTTGATCCCCTTGCCGACGATGATGATGTATTTCGCCTGCGGATGGCTGGCGGCCAGGTCCAGCACCGCGTCTTCGAAGTAGGGCACGTTGGCGAAGTACAGCGAACCGTCGAAGCGCATCAGCGCGATCTTTTCGTCGGTCTGCAGGCCGTAGCGGCGCGCCTCGCGCAGGGTGCCGTCCTCGTAGCGGGCCAGTTCGCTCACGCGCGGCTGCATCGAGCGGTAGAGATACAGGATGATCGCGAGGCCCGCCCCGGTGAGGATCCCGTAATCCAGGTTGGGCGCCATGGCCAGGGTCGCGATGAAGGTGACGATGGCGGCGATGCCGTCGTGCTTGTTGGCCACCCAGGCGTGCTTGATCGCCTTGAAGTTCACCAGCCCGGCGACGGCCATCATGATGATGGCGGCGAGGACGGCCTCCGGCAGGTGGTAGATCAGCGGGGTCAGGAACAGCAGGGCGATGCCGATGATCACCGCCGTGAAGACCGACGACAGGCCGGTTTTGGCCCCGGAATTGAGGTTGACCGCCGAGCGCGAGAACGACCCCGACACCGGATAGCCCTGGGTGAAGCCCCCGGAGATGTTCGCCAGGCCCTGGCCGATCAGCTCCTTGCTGGGGTCCAGCCGCTGGCCGGTGCGCGCGGCCATGGCCTTGGCGATCGCGATGGCCTCGGTGAAGCCGACCAGGGCGATGACGAAGGCGCTGGTGAGCAGCATGGTGATGTTGCCCAGGCTCAGCTCCGGCAGGGTGGGAGCAGGCAGGCCCTGGGGCACGCTGCCGACCACGTTGCCGCCACCGTCCAGGTGGATGGTGTCGTTGTCGACCCGTTCGATGCGCCAGTCGGTGCCGTCGGCCCGCTCGCGTTCCGCGTCGGTCAGGTGGTCCTCGCGGATGAAGCGGGCCGGGGCGTCGTCTTCGCCGGGGACACGGCGCAAGCTGATCGCGCCGAGCTGGTCGCGCAGATCGCGCAGTTCGCTGCGCTGTTCGTCGCGCTCCAGGCCGAGGGTATCGATCTCGTGACGGATCCGTACCGCCTCGGCGCGTTCGACCTCGTCGACTTCGGCCTCCAGCTCGCGGATGCGCTGTTCGATGTCGGCCAGCGCGCCGGAACGGGAGTCGACCTCTTCGGCCAGGGCGACCACGTCGGCCGGCGCGACCCGGTCCGCCGCCACTTCGGCCTTCTGCTCGTAACCGATGGCCCAGCTGATGAGGATGGTGATGACCACCGCTGCCAGGACGCCGGGGATCTTCGGGACCACGCGCTTCATCGCGACCATCAGCGCGATCGCGCCGAGCCCGAAGGCCAGCGTCGGCAGGTGAACGTCGCCGATCTGCTGCAGCACGCCCCACAGGCCGACCATGAAATGGCCGCTGGTGTCGACCGGGACGCCGAGGATCTTGTTGAGCTGCGACAGGGCGATGATGATGGCCGCGGCGTTGGTGAAGCCGACGATGACCGGGTGCGAGATGAAGCTGACGATCGAGCCCAGCCGGAACAGTCCCAGGACCAGCTGGACCACTCCCACCAGGAAGGCCAGCACGATCGCCAGGGCGATGAACTCGGAGGAGCCCTCGGCGGCGAACGGGATCAGGGCCGAGGCGGTGAGCAGCGAGACCACCGCCACGGGCCCGGTGGCCAGCTGGTTGGAGGAGCCCCAGAGGGCGGCGATCATCACCGGCAGCAGGGATGCGTACAGTCCGTAGACCGGCGGCAGCCCGGCCAGCTGGGCGTAGGCCATGGACTGCGGGATGAGGACGAGGGCGACCGAGATGCCGGCAATCAGATCCGCGTTGATGGTGTCCTTGGTGGGACGCCAGCGCAGGAAGGGAAACAGATTGAGCAGCATCGAATTCATGATGGTCGGCCTCGGGTTGCGCCCCGTCGCCGGTCCCCGGGGCGGTCACTGAAGTTCGTGCCGGCGGCCGGGGCCGCGGCGTCTTCGTCCGGCGTCGCGTCAGGAGGCTCGGCGCCGGCGCCGAATCGCGGGAGGCGGATTCGGCCGGGAAGGACAGGGCCGTGATTTTACGGAAGATCGTTATTTTCTTCTATCAAACTCTTTCTATACGACGCATTGTGGTCCGTATATATGAAAGGAGGCCCGGGCCGGTTTTCCGGCGAGTTGCCAGGCGCGGGGTGGTCGCGGAGAATGTGCGGCGCCGGAGAGGTGGCAGAGTGGTTGATTGCACCGGTCTTGAAAACCGGCAGGGGTGCAAGCCCCTCGAGGGTTCGAATCCCTCCCTCTCCGCCAGAATTCCGCAGGAGGCCAGCCCTCTGGCTGATGTGACATATCCCGAGCCCGATCGGCCAGGGGGCTGGCCTCCTGCAATCGGCCAGGGGGCTGGCCTCCTACAGGGCCGGCGCCTCAGGCGGACACTACCCCACACGAAAAAGCGGCCCGGGCAATGCCACGGGCCGCTTCTCCGGGAAATCTGGTGGGCGGTGCTGGGTTCGAACCAGCGACCCCTGCCGTGTGAAGGCAGTGCTCTACCGCTGAGCTAACCGCCCCGGAAGAGGCGTAATTTAAGGCTCCGGCGACGTCCGGTCAAGGGGGCGGAACGCCCGCAGGTAGGAGGCCAGCCTCTGGCCGATCAGGCGCAGGGATTGGCCGGACGCGGAATCGGCCGGAGGGCCGGCATCCTGCGGGCATGTTCACGGGCGCCTGCGGGGGGATGCGCATAGAAAAGGGGCCGCGTGGGCCCCTTTTTCGCGTGCAAGCACGCTCCTGCGGAATTCTGGCGGAGAGGGAGGGATTACTCGCCACGTTGTGGCTCGCCCTTCGGGCCATCGCCTGCGGCGATGTTCGGGCTTCGCTGGCGCGTCGCCCGTCGAACCCGGCTTTTCCATTCCTCGGGTTCGAATCCCTCCGGCCATGGGGGTATGCATAGAAAAGGGGCCACGCGGGCCCCTTTACCTGAATCTGGCGGAGAGGGAGGGATTCGAACCCTCGGTACGCTCGCGCGTACAACGGTTTTCGAGACCGCCCCGTTCGACCACTCCGGCACCTCTCCGTGCTCCGGCCCGGTCGGTTGTTGCGACCGTCGCCAGTAGCGCTGCGCATCCTAGCAGATTCGGAGGCGGGGGCGGTAGGGTTGCCGTGGATAATCGGCGAGGGAACCCGGCTCCCGCATGCGGGCCGCCCGCATGGCGCGCTTCAGGATCGGCGGTTCAGGGCATCAGGCGGGTGATTTCCCAGTGTTCGCCGTTGTGATGGTAGGTGAAGCGGTCGTGCAGGCGACTGGCGCGGCCCTGCCAGAATTCGAAGAGCTCGGGCGCGAGGCGGTAGCCGATCCAGGCCGGGTCGCGGGGGACGTTGCCGTCGGGGTACTGCTGTTCCAGGTCCTTCACGCGCTGCTCCAGGGTGGCGCGGTCATCCACCGGCTGGCTCTGCAGGGAGGCGGCGGCGGCCAGCCGGCTGCCGCCGGGCCGCTGGCTGAAGTAGTCGTCCGCGAGTTCGGCGGGCAGGGCGCTGACGCTGCCCTCGACGCGGATCTGGCGTTCGGTCTCGGGCCAGTAGAACAGCAGCGCGGCGCGGGGGTTCTCGGCGAGGTCGCGGCCCTTGTGGCTGCGCGAGTCGGTGTACCAGCAAAGGCCTTCGGCCTCGAAATGCTTGAAGAGGACGATGCGCGCCGAGGGCTGGCCGTCGGCGTCGGCGGTGGCCAGGGTCATGGCGGTGGGATCGGGGTTGCCGGCCTCGCGCGCTTCTTCCAGCCAGCGGGCCAGCAGCTGTGCGGGCTCCGCGGTCAGGTCGCTGCGGCGCAGCTCGGCGCGGGTGTAGTCGCGGCGGGTGTTGCGGTGGTCGACCTGGTTCATGCGGGGCTCCCGGGGGCAGATGGCACGATCACTCATGATACGCCCGCGGGCGTCATTGCGCCCAGACGGGGCGGCCGGGCCGGGCGGTTTGCGCCGGGGTGCGGGTTTGTGGGTTCATGTCGGGTGAGCCGGACAAACCGACAGGAGGACACGATGAGCCGACCCGTGATTGCGGCACTGGAACCGCGTGGCGTGGAGCTGGAGAAGGGGAAGGAGTACTACTTCTGCCGCTGCGGGAGGTCGGCCAACCAGCCGTTCTGTGACGGTTCCCACGCGGGGACGGGCCTGGGCCCGCTGGCGTTTACCGCGCAGGAGAATGGCGAGGCGTTTCTGTGCCAGTGCAAGCAGTCGGGCAATCTGCCCTATTGTGACGGTACGCACGCCGGGCTGGACGCGCAGGTCGGGGAGGCGCCGGAACCGGCGTCGGAGCCCGCGTCGGAGCCGGGCGGGAACGCCGGGAACGGCGGATCCGGCGCACCGCCCGACCCGCGCGCCACCGCGACCGAGCCGCATGTCGAGTTCATCCATGCGCTGGCGCGCGACGGCCTGGACGGGCTGGGTGCCCAAGGACCGACGGTGGCAATGGGCGTGCCGCGCGACGACCTGCCGGGCTGGGATGCACTGCAGCTGCTGGCGGCCCAGCTGGCGAGCCGGCCGCTGGAGGCCGGGGCCGAGGTGGCCACCGAGCTGGTGATCGGGCCGCAGGCGCAGCGGCCGTTGCGCCTGTCCATGCCCTGGCTGGTGACCGACATGAGCTACGGAGCGCTGTCGCGCGAGGCGCGTCTGGCGCTGGCGCGGGGCGCCGAGCAGGCCGGAACCGGGGTGTGTTCCGGCGAAGGCGGCATGCTGCCGGAGGAGGCGGAGGCGGCCTCGCGCTATCTGTTCGAGCTGGGGCCGGCGCATTTCGGCTACGACGACACGGTGCCCGAGCGGGTGCAGGCCTTCCATTTCAAGGCGGGGCAGGCGGCCAAGACCGGGGTGGGTGGCGTGCTGCCCGGTTCCAAGGTGACCGACGAGATCGCGGCCGCGCGCGGGATTGAGGCCGGGCGCGACGCGGTGTCGCCGCCCGCGGATCCGGCGCTGCGCACGCCGGAGGATTTCCGCCGCTTCGCGGATGACGTGCGCCGGCGCTCCGGCGGGATCCCGGTCGGGTTCAAGCTGGCGGCACACCACATCGAGGCGGACATCGACTTTGCCCTGGAGGCCGGTGCCGACTACATCATCCTCGATGGTCGCGGCGGGGGTACCGGGGCCGCGCCGGCGCTGCTGCGCGACCACATGGGGGTGCCGACCATCCCGGCGGTGGCGCGTGCACGCCGGCACATGGATGCCACCGGGGCCTCGGGCGGCGTGACGCTGCTGGTGACCGGCGGGCTGCGCACCCCGGCGGACTGGGTCAAGGCCCTGGCACTGGGGGCCGATGGCGTGGCCCTGGGTAACGCCGCGCTGCAGGCGATCGGCTGTGTGGGCGCAAGGATCTGCCACACCAACCAGTGCCCGACCGGCGTGGCCACCCAGGATCCGCGGCTGCGGGCGCGCCTGGATGTGGAGACCGGGGCGGCGCGTCTGGGCCGGTTCCTGACCGACGCCACGGAGCTGGCGCGCGTCCTGGCGCGGGCCAGCGGTCATGCGCGGCTGGAGGATTTCGGCCCCAACGATCTGTCGACCTTCGATCGCGATCTGGCCCGTCTGGCCGGGGTGCAGTACGCCGGCGTGCGCGACGCGCGGCACGTCTGAAGCCCCTGCCGCGCGCGGGTCCGGTTGAAGCCCGGGCCGCGCGCGCGTGTAATGGTCGATTACCCGATCGCAGTGCTCCGGAATCCCCGGAACGAGGCCGCATGTCCGCATCCGTACCCGTTATCGCCGACGAGACCGTGCCCGGTCTGTTCGACCGCCGTCCGTACTGGGCCAAACGCTTCGGCACGGCGCCGTTCCTGCCGACCACGCGCGAGGAGATGGACCAGCTCGGCTGGGATTCCTGCGACATCGTGCTGGTCACCGGGGATGCCTATGTCGACCATCCCAGCTTCGGCATGGCCATCATCGGCCGGCTGCTGGAGGCGCAGGGCTTTCGCGTCGGCATCATCGCCCAGCCCGACTGGACCTCGGCCGAGGCGTTCCGCGCGCTGGGGCGGCCGAACCTGTTCTTCGGCGTGACCGCCGGGAACATGGACTCGATGGTCAATCACTACACCGCGGAGCGGAAGAAGCGCTCCAACGACGCCTATACCCCCGGCGACGTGCACGGCAAGCGCCCGGATCGCGCGGTGGTCGTGTACAGCCAGCGGGTGCGCGAGGCCTTCCGCGACGTGCCTGTGGTGATCGGCGGGATCGAGGCGAGCCTGCGGCGCATCGCCCATTACGACTACTGGCAGGACAAGGTGCGCCGCTCGGTGCTGCTGGATTCGCGCGCGGACATCCTGCTGTTCGGCAACGCCGAGCGCGCACTGGTGGAGCTGGCGCATCGGGTGGCCGGGGGCGAGCATCCGCGCGAGATCAACGATCTGCGCGGCACCGCGTTCCTGCGTGACCGGGTGCCGGGCGATCACGTGGTGCTGGATTCCTCCGAGGTGGATACCCCGGGGCCGGTGGACGCGAACCCGGATCCCTATGCGGAGACCTCGGCGCAGGCCTGCGCGACCGGGCAGGAATCGGGCACGGGATCCGGGAGCGATGCCGAAGCGCAGGTGGTGCGCTTCCACCGCGAGATCCCGAAGGGCACGCCGCGCAGCCGCACCGTGATCCGCCTGCCGGCCTTCGAGCAGGTGAAGGGCGACGCGGTGCTGTACGCCCATGCCTCGCGGGTGATGCACCTGGAGACCAACCCGGGCAACGCGCGGGCGCTGGTGCAGCGCCACGGCGACAAGGAGCTGTGGCTCAACCCGCCGCCGGTGCCGCTGTCGACCCCGGAGATGGACGCGGTGTTCGATCTGCCCTATGCGCGGGCCCCGCATCCGTCCTACGGCGATGCGCGCATCCCGGCCTGGGAGATGATCCGCTTCTCGGTGAACATCATGCGCGGCTGCTTTGGCGGCTGCACCTTCTGTTCCATTACCGAGCATGAAGGACGCATCATCCAGAGCCGCTCGGAGGACAGCATCCTGCGCGAGATCGAGGAGATGCGCGATCGCGTGGAGGGCTTTACCGGCGTGGTCTCGGATCTGGGCGGACCCACCGCGAACATGTACCGCCTGGCCTGCAAGGATCCCGAGATCGAGAAGAACTGCCGGCGCCTGTCCTGCGTGTATCCCGGGATCTGCTCCAATCTGAATACCGACCACGCCCCGCTGATCCGCCTGTATCGCAAGGCGCGCGAGCTGCCGGGGGTGAAGAAGGTGCTGATCGCCTCGGGCCTGCGCTACGACCTGGCGATCGAGTCGCCGGAGTACGTGAAGGAGCTGGTGACGCACCATGTCGGCGGGTATCTGAAGATTGCCCCGGAGCACACCGAGGAGGGCCCGCTCGGTCACATGATGAAGCCGGGGATGGGTACCTATGACCGCTTCAAGGCGATGTTCGACAAGTATTCGAAGGCGGCGGGCAAGGAGCAGTACCTGATCCCGTACTTCATCGCCGCGCATCCGGGCACCACTGACGAGGACATGCTCAACCTCGCGCTGTGGCTCAAGCGCAATGGCTTCCGCGCTGACCAGGTGCAGGCTTTCCTGCCCAGTCCCATGGCCCTGGCCACCGCGATGTGGCACACCGGGCGCAACCCGCTGCGGGGTGTGCGGCGCCGGGCGGATTCACGGCTTTCCGTGGCCCGCGGGGCGCGGGCGCGGCGGCTGCACAAGGCGTTTTTGCGCTATCACGACCCGGATAACTGGCCGCTGCTGCGTGATGCGCTGAAGCGCATGGGTCGGCGCGACCTGATCGGCAACGGCAAGCACCACCTGATCCCCACCTGGCAGCCGGCGGGTACCGGGGGCAAGGGGGGCAGCAAGGGCGGCGGGGCGCGACCGGCCGCCGGCGGGCGCGTGACCCGCGGCGGCAAGGCGCTCCGGCAGCGCGGCGGCGAGGTGCGTACCCAGCACCTGGGCGTGGAGAAGGCTGCACGGCCGGCCCCGACCGGCCGCAAGCCGGGGCGCAAGGGCGGCCCGAAGAAGGGCCCGGGCAAACGGTAGGAGGCCGGCCACCCGGCCGATTGGGCCGGGTCTGGTGCCGGATCGGCCAGGGGGCTGGCCTCCTACGGACGGTTCGGGGAGCGGTAGGAGGCCGGCCCTCCGGCCGATCGGGGGCAGGTCCGGTGCCGGATCGGCCAGGGGGCTGGCCTCCT
>NZ_KB906463.1:0-13112 GCF_000381385.1 Thioalkalivibrio sp. ALE10 | reverse complement strand
GACTGGTCGGACGAGACGCGCAACGTGGCGGCGGCGCTGTTCCGGCTGGAGCACAACCGCAACGAGCAGGATCTGCTGGAAGTGCTGGGCCGTCTGGTGGAATGGCTGCGGTCCCCGGAGCAGACGGGGTTGCGGCGCTCGTTCGTGGTGTGGATGCGCCGGGTGATGCTCCCGCATCGAGCACCGGGGATGGAACTGCCGCCGTTCAACGACCTTCAGGACTTGCACGAGGTACACGACATGCTGGCCGAACGGATCAAGCACTGGCCCGACCGGTGGATCGAGGAAGGGCGCCAGGAAGGGCGCGAGGAAGGGCGCCAGGAAGGACTTCAGGAAGGACTTCAGGAAGGACGTCGCGAGACCGCGCGCAATCTGATCCGGTCTGCCGAGATGGATGACCGCACGATTGCCGAAATCGTTGGGTTGTCAGTCGAGGAGGTGACCCGGATACGGGAAAATCCTTCGCAGTGACCCGCCCGGTCCGCATCATCCGGTGCGGGTAGATGCCGGACCGAGCACGATGCCTTTAATCGCCGGAAGCGCAGCGACGAACCGCCGGCGCTACCCCTCCAGCTCCCGCAGCACGCGAAATCCCAGGTTGGTGTCCATCTCGTCCACGTTGCGGCGCCGGCGGGCGGCGCTGCGCGTGAGCACCGCCGGGTCGAACCACGAGCCGCCCTTGGTCACCAGCCACTCGTTATCCGGCTCCGGCCCGTAAACCCCGTCGCGCGGCAGGCTGGCGTGGTTGTCGTGCCAGGGCGTCGCGGTGAACTCCTGCACGTTCCCGTGCATGTCGTACAGCCCCCACAGGTTCGGCTGAAAACTGCCCACATCCAGCGGCCGGTTCAGCGGAAAGCACGCCGGGATATACCACTTGCGCCGCTGGCGCCGCTCCTCGTACGGGAACAGCGAATTGAAATGCACGTCGCGGCAGCCCACCACCTCGCCGAACGCGAACGGCGTGGTCGTCCCCGCGCGGCAGGCATGTTCCCACTCGGCCTCGGTCGGCAGGCGGTAACGCTGCCCGGTCTCCTCGCTCAGCCACTCCAGATACTTGCGCACTCCCGCCGGCTTGATGTTGAACATCGGCGTGCGCGGCGTCTTCGGGCGCACCAGCCAGTCCCAGCGCTCGTGCCCGGTGGCCTCCTCGAAGGCCAGCCACTCCTCCAGCGTGACCGTAAAACGCCCCAGCGCGAACGGCCGCTCCAGCGTCACCAGCCGCCGCGGGCCCTCGTGCTCCTGGCGCCCGAACTCCCGCGCATCGGAACCGATCTCGAGCTCTCCCGGCGGGATCACCACCAGCTCCGGCGTGGGCACGCCCGACCGGGCCTCGTCGCGGAAAACCGTGTCCCGGCGCGCCTCCCGCGCGGCCTGCTGCTGCAGCTCCAGCAACTGCGCCTGATCCATCTGCTGAACGTTCTTCGCCATCATCCCTCCGGGTGACTCCACGGCTCTACCCAATAAGGCAGCGCCCGGGGTGCCGGGTTCCCGCGAACCCGCCGGGCCCGCGCCTCGCCACAATGCCCTTGCAGCCACGGCGCCCGCGCGCTAGCTTGCCACCCTGGGCGAGCCAAACGCCCGCAACCATGTCCGGACTCAGGGAGGAGCCGACGTGACCCCTACCCCATACCGCCCGCGGACCCGCGGGCTCACGCTCATCGAACTGCTCGTGGCCCTGCTGGTCTTCGTCCTGCTGGTGACCGTGGGCATCCCGTCGTTTGCGCAACTCGTGGACCGGTTCCGGCTGATCGCCACCACCAACGAACTCGTCACCGCTCTCCATCATGCACGCAGCGAGGCCGTCCGGACCGCTGCGCCGGTTACTCTCTGTGCCAGTGCCAACGGCGTTCACTGTTCCGACGATGCCCGTTGGGAGTCCGGGTGGCTGGTTTTCCACAACCCCGGTCTCGCAACCCAGCCTGCCAGTGCGAACGACATCCTTCGCCGGCGGCAGGGGAACCCCGACGGGGGCCTGGAAATCCGTGGCAATCTCCCGGTGCGGCATCGCGTCACCTACGGAGCGCTCGGCGCCACCCGGCGCCTCTCCGGCGCGCTCCAGATGGGTACGCTGAGAATTTGCAACGAAGCAGCAGGCCGGGCCGTCGTCATCAACCGCGCCGGTCGCCCTCGCGTCGCCCATCAGGGCTGCCCGTTCGATCCATAACCATTCGGTAGCCTTTGCCGACCGTTCGGCACTGAAACCCTTGCTCGTCACATGGCTTGCGCTCATAGTGAAATCGACCGATTCCACAAGGACCCGCGGCATGTCTCGTAACGCTATCGGATTCACCCTGATCGAGCTGATGGTCACCATCGCGGTGGCGGCCATCCTGCTCACGGTCGCCGTTCCCGGTTTCCAGAGTCTGGTACAGAACAACCGGGCCACCACGGCCGCGAACCAACTCAGTACAGCGTTTAATTTCGCTCGCAGCGAAGCGGTCACTCGCGGGGTCGAGGTTTCTGTCTGCCCGGTCGATGCCGGCGGCGACTGGCACGCGGACGGCTGGCGGGTGGTTCTGGGGAATGATTGTGCCGCGTCCGAAATGGCCGATCCCTTGCGCCGCTGGGAGGACATCTCCGGTCGGGTCGTCATCGACGACAACATCGAGGACCAGAGCCACGTCACCTTCGGCCCGCTGGGCGGGCGCGAAAGCCCCGGGCGGGATGATCAGAGCGATCCCATGTTCTACGTCTATGCCGAGAACTGCTCCGGCGAACGTGCACGGGATCTGAACATTGGACCTGGCGGCAAGGTCGGCATCGTCCGCTCCGATTGCCCCTGATCCGCGAGGACCGAAGAATGCAAGGCAAAACCGCAATGACCCAATCGCGATTCCAGCAACGCCCGGTGCCCCGCAAGTCCCGGGGCGTCACCCTCATCGAGGTGCTCGTTGCCGTACTCGTCCTGTCGATCGGCCTGATCGGACTCGCTGCCCTGCAGGCCAACGCGCTGCAGGCCAATCACAGTTCGTACATGCGTTCCCAGGCCACCAACCTGGCCTACGACATCGCCGACCGCATGCGGACCAATCGCGAAGCGGCGCTGGACGGTGATTACGACACCGATTTCGATGACGACGAGCCGACTGACGGGATCTGCAACGACGACCTGAATCCGAGCGGGGGGCTCGCTTCCCAGGACCTCGCGGAATGGAAAAACGCTCTCCTTTGCTCGCTGCCCTCGGCGCAGGGCAGCGTCTCCCGCAGTGGTGACACCTTCACGATCACCGTTCGCTGGCAGGAAGACCGCATCGACGATGACGATGACGACGACGCTCCGGCCGATGGTTACACCGAAGAATTTACCACGGAGACCGAGATATGAACGACGCCAACGGGAAACGGATACCGGCGGTCGTCTCTTCGGTGCGAGGTCTTACGCTCGTCGAACTGATGGTCGCGATCCTGCTCGGTCTGTTGCTCACGGCCGGCGTCATCAACGTGTTCATCGGCACGCAGCAGACCAACCGTACTCAGGAAGCCATGTCCAGTGTGCAGGAAACCGGCCGCTTCGCCCTCGATGTTATCGCGCGCGACGCGCGCGAGGCTGGGTACGGTGGGTGCCCCGGATCGGTCAATAACCTCCTCAATACCGCTAGCGCCGATTATGACCCCGATCTGCATGAGCCCGGGGCCGGCTTTATCAATGCCGATGAGCCGGACAACCCGAGCCCCGAGCGGGGAGACATCCTGACCGTCTCGTCCATGGGTTCGGTCGGCGGTGGTCCGTTCGAAGCGGAGGGTGGTACGCAGCAAGAATTTCAACTCAGTGAAGGGGATCCCACGCAGGTTAGTCAGGGACAGATTCTTCTCATCGCCGATCCTTCCACGGGGGTGTGCGAACAATTCCAGAACGTCGAGGCTCAGCAGGGTGAGATCGACCGTGGCCCCGGACAGGATGAGGATGTCGATCCTGGCAACATCGAGGTGGACTATGTCGATTTTAATGGCCCGATTGATATCTTCGCGCTGTCCCGCAGGAGCTATTATGTCGGGCAATCACCAGACGGCGAGACCTACAGCCTTTACCGCCGGACGACGACTTCGGACGGCGATGGAAATCCCGTTCACGAAACCGTCGAGATTGTCGCCGGTGTATACGACATGAGTGTGGAGTATGGTCTCGACACGAACGACAATGGCCATGTAGACGAATTTGAGTGGGCCAGCGACATGGGGACGGGCGACTGGGAGAATGCCGTTGCGGTGCGTGTCCATCTCCTCGTTTACAACGGTCAGGCAGACAACGTCGTCGATCAGGCCCGACAGGAGCATTTTTTCCCCACGTCCGGAGGTAATCTCTTTAATGCGCCAGACCGGCGGCTCTATCAGACGTTCAGTACCACCGTCGGTGCCCGGAACCTGCTCGACTGATCCCGAGGTCATGATATGAGAACCCAACCAACCCAAGCGGCCTGTGCCAACCGCGGGAAGCAGCACCAGCAGGGGGCCGCGCTGGTCGTCGGCCTGATCCTCCTGGTCGTGATCACGCTACTCGCGGTCGCCGGCATGCAGAACACCGTGCTGCAGGAACGCATGGCCGGCAACATGCATGATCGCAATCTTGCGTTCCAGGCGGCCGAAGCCGCACTTCGCCAGGGCGAACGTCAGGCGATGAATGACGGTACCTCTCACGCTGATCTGCCGAGTGATTTTCGTTCCGGAGATCCTGAAGCCTGGTTCAAGCGCCTGGTCGATGATGGAGAGGGGAGTTCTGCCACATCGGAGATCTCGGGTCTGTATGCGCAACCCCGGTTTTACATCGAGAGGCTCGATGTCGAGTTTGAAGATGAAGGGTCGGACCCGGACGACATCGTCGACGACGAGTATGGGCAGGTTGATGAGCGTGTCGTGTACCGCGTCACTTCCGTAGCGAGGGGTGGCTCGCAGAACACGATCGTGATTCTGCAATCCACCCGCCGGTGATTTTTTGCCCGCCGGGAACAGGTGGGATCCAGGAGATGTAGCCATGTCAGATAAAGTTAAAGCAAAGGGTTTGCACGTTCGTAAGGGCGCCGCATTCAAGCGCAAGACCCTGGCGTACACGGTTACGCTCGCGGCTTTTTCAGTTCCAGCACTGGGAACCGCCAGTGAAATCTCCCAGGTCCCATTGTTCCTGACCCAGTCGGTGCCGCCTCAGGCGATGCTTTCTTTGTCCAATGACCACCAACTCTATTTCGAGGCTTATCCCGATTATGCCGATCTGACCGGCGACGGCCGTGCCGAAGCGGGGTATAACCATGATGTCGATTACTATGGTTATTTTGATAGTTACAAGTGCTACACTCACTCGGGTGGAGTATTTGATCCGCGGTCGGAAACGGACGACAAGTACTGTAGTGGAAGTCAATGGAGCGGGAACTTTCTGAATTACGTCTCGATGGCTCGCATCGACGTGGTGCGGAAGATTCTCTATGGCGGATATCGATCAACGGATACCTCCAGCGAGACTATTCTCGAGCGTACCTACCTTCCCAACGACGTGCACAGTTGGGTGCGCCACTATGACGGAGACGATCTTGATCGACTGACGCCCTACGACCTGCCGGAGGAGAGTACGGCGAGACTTGATCAATCGATCACTATTCCGTCAGGTTCACGTGACGGCGGCGGGGATCGGATCTGGATTGACCCGAACTGGTCGGGGGCGGCGCCTGAGATGGGAGACCAGATCCGCATGACCGACCGGGATAACTCAGGTCGGGAAATGCTCGGCGTAGTGCGCGGTTTTGGCTGGAACGGCGCCGAGATTCAGGTAACCCATTCAACGGGCGAAGGACAGACCGGAGAAAGCTGGGACGTCATCAATCATTCTCGCCGGGGCGTCAGCTTCTGTAACACCACTGCAACAAGTTCCACGCTCTCCCAGAACGTGACTGACCCGCCGCTGATCCGAGTCGCTGAAGGTGATTACAGCATGTGGGCGGCGAACGAACGCTGGCAGTGCCAGTGGTTCGAGGAGGAATCGTATACGGGACACTCGGAGATGGAGATCGGGGGGCGCGCTTTCAGCAATGGCAATCCGATGGGGGACAGTGGCCTAACGGCGAATGCCGGGAATCCGCGCAACAGCGTTCGGAAAGATGAGTTGTCCGTCAGGGTCAGCGCCTGTGTGGATGGGCTCGTCGGCGGAGAAGACTGCGAGATGTATCCGGATGGCAACCTGAAACCCGTGGGGCTTCTCCAGGAGTACGGTGCCGAGGACGAGATCGAGTTCGGGTTGATGAGCGGGACGTACGCCAGGAACCGCTCGGGTGGCGCACTGCGCAAGCCCGTCGGCTCGATGGCGGACGAGATCCGGTTTGATACCGACGGAACGTTTACCAGACCGGCCGATAGCGGCGGCATCATCGAGACGCTGGACGGTTTCCGCATCTATGGCTACCGCCACGATGATGGCACGTATTTCGGGCGTTGGGGCAGTGACGATTGCCAGTGGGGCCTTGGCTCCTTCAACGACGGGCAGTGCACGAACTGGGGCAACCCACAGTCTGAAATGTACCTGGAAACCCTGCGCTATTTTGCCGGGCTTGAGCCAACTCCTGCTTTTCTCCCGAACGGTTCTACAGACTTCATGGACCTCCCGGTGGAGTCCGATTGGGAGGACCCGCTGACGGACGAGACCTGGTGTACGTCGATCAACGTCATCCAGTTCAACAGTTCGGTGTCGTCGTACGATTCTGAGCGCCTGGGAGGGTTCAGCGATCTCTCTGTCGGTTCGCTGGGCATCTGGACCGACGCAGTCGGTAGCGGCGAGGGAATTCACGGCGCCGAGTGGTTCGTGGGTGAAGTCGGGTCCAACGACGACCAGTTGTGCACTCCCAAGACGATCAACAATCTTTCGGATGCGCGCGGGGTGTGCCCGGAAGCGCCCCGGCTTGGGGGCAGCTACCACATCGCCGGGCTCGCCCACTTCGCGCACACCGATACCCTGAGAACCGACCTGCAGGACGCGGCCGGTGAGACGGCGGATGTGCAGGCCGAAACCTACGGCGTTGCCCTGGCTCCAGCCGTGCCCAGGATCGAGATCCCCCGCCCCGGAGAAACAGATTCGGCGGTAATACTGCAGCCAGCGTGTCGGAATGACAGCGTGGGCGGTGAATGTGCGATCGCGGATTTCGCGGTTGTTGAACAGGATCTTGATGAGGGGACGGGCTCGTTCTTCGTTCAGTGGGAGGACAGTGAACAGGGCGGCGATTTTGATATGGATGCTAACGGTGTCCTGAGCTACGAGATTGACGGGAACAGCATTCGCATCACCAGTAACGTGTTCAGTCAGTCGACACCAAACGAGATGGGATTCGGTTTCGTGGTGCAAGGGACAACCCGGGATGGGTTCCATGTGTATTCCGGGATCAATGGTTTCTCCCGGTCGGGGCAGGCCGGTGTACCATCGTGTTCCGGATGTTCCCAGGATGACCCCCCCGTCAGCCATGAATTCCAGCTGACGGGGGCGACCGATGTGGGAACGCTGGAAGAGCCACTGTGGTACGCGTCGAAATGGGGTGGCTTCACGAAGGCGCGTCGCGATTCGGATCCGCAATTCCCGAATGACCCGGAGACCTGGGATGCGGATGGCGATGGGGTCCCGGACAACTATTTCTTCGCCATCGATCCGTCTGAACTGGCGGAAAATCTCGCCGAGGTATTCGAGACCGTACAGAGGACCGGGGGGGCGGCTACCTCGGTCGCCGAAAGCTCGACCGAGCTGGCCCCGGAAGGCCAGACGCTCGTTTATCAGGCGCAGCTGGATTCCGAGGACTGGTCGGGCGACCTGGTGGCCTACGAGATCGATCCCTTCACCCTGGATTTCGATCAGCAATGGTCCGCCGCAGAGCAAATGCCCGACCATTTCCAGCGGAACCTCATTACCCGGAATATCGATTCCGGGACCGGAGCCGCGTTCCAGTGGGGCGGGGCGCTGCAGGAAGATGTGCTGAATGACTTGGGGTATACGCAGGAGCTGATGGATTACCTCAGAGGTGACCAGAGCCTCGAACGGCAGGAGGGGGGGGATTTCCGCGATCGTTCCCGGTTGATCGGGGACATCGTGAATTCGAATCCGGCGTTTCAGGGGCACCGAACCAACTTCGGGTTCTCGGGATCGGATTACCAGCAGTTCAGAGCAGACAACAGGGACTACGTTGAAGCGGTGTATGTCGGGACGAATGCGGGCATGGTCCATGCGTTCGATGGCAATACCGGAGAAGAACTCTTCGCCTACATTCCGGGGATGTTGTTGGAGCACCTGCCCGAACTGGCAGAGCCGGACTACGAGCATCGATTCTTCGTTGATGGCCAGCAGACGATTGCTCACGCCCAGGATGAAGATGGTGACTGGATGACCGTTCTGGTCGGGACCCTGGGAGGGGGTGGCCGCGGTGTGTATGCGCTGGATGTGACCGATCCGGAGAGCGTTGGTCCTGATAGTGTCCTCTGGGAAATCTCCGGAGACGACTATGATCGCCTCGGCCATATCTTTGGAGGGGTGACGGTGGGTCGTCTGGAATCGGACGGGGACTTTTATGCTCTCTTTGGAAATGGATACCTGAGCAATGATGGCACCGCGAGTCTGTTCGCAGTGGAGCTCGCTACGGGAGATGTCGATGTCATCGAGCTGAACGGGGCGGCTGACAACGGCATGTCAGAACCGGTGTTTCGTGCCGACAGCTCACGAAATCTGTTCGAGGCTTATGCGGGCGATCTCCACGGAAATATGTGGAAGATGGATAACCTGCGCGTACAAGGAAACGTACGTGTGGATGAGGAATTGTTGTTCGTCGCGGAGGATCCGGATGAAGGAGACAGGCAGCCGATCACGTCCAAACCAGCGGTCGGCCGGCATCCGGATGGTGGTGCGATGGTGTTCTTTGGCACTGGCCAGTTCTTCCTGGAGGGCGACAACATCGTGGAGGATGACGACCAAGTGCAGTCGGTTTACGGCGTGAGGAGCGAGGCCCCCGATGTCGCTCAGGGCCCGAGCCCTTCAAAACCCTTTGGTCGTAACAACCTCCTCCAGCAGGAGTTCGTGGGGGAGGGGGAAATTGAAGGTTTCTCGGTGCGTGTAACCACGCAGAATGACGAACTCGATGAAGATCATGCGGGGTGGTACCTCGATCTGGATCCCGCTACCTACGCCAACCGCGGAGAGAGGGTTATCGAACAGCCGATATTGCTTGATGGTCGGGTCGAATTCGTTACGATGACGCCGCTGCCCGACCCATGTTCCGGTGGTGGTACGTCCTCGCTGTTCGCGCTGGACGCCCGGACAGGCAGCCGAGTGGATGCGCCCGTATTCGACCTGGACGGTACCGGGTCCTTCGGGGACGGGGACATGATCGAGATCGATGGTGAGCTGGTTCCGCCGTCCGCGGTAGACCCGGGGCTCGGCATCATGGGGCAGCCGACGGTGATCGATGACCCGGAGACTGGTACGCGGGTTCGTGTGCTTAGCGGTACGGGCGGTGTCGGGGAGGAGTCGGCGACAGTTGATGATATCCGTGCGCCCGGCGACCCAGCGGACACCTCTCGCAGCTGGCGGCAGCTGCGTTGACCTGCAAACGATGCCCGGGCGCTTCGACACGCGCTCGGGCATCACTCACCGGAGTGCAACACGTGATGAAACGGAAACTATCAACGCCGGAAGCGGGAGGCTTTCGTGCTCAAGGCTTTACGCTTATCGAACTGATGATCGTGGTCGCGATTCTGGCGATCATCGTCTCGATTGGTTACCCGGCTTATTTGAACCACGTGGATAACTCGTGGCGGGCCAAGGCGACGGGGTGTCTTGCGGAGCTGGCACAGGCGATGGAGCGTGAAAGGACCAGCACCATGAATTACCCCACCAACCTTCCGGATCGGGGATGTCGTAGCGAAATTCAAGGTGAGGGGCGTTACAGCTTCAGCTTGTCTTCGGACTCCGACACGAGCAGCTTCACCATCGAAGCCAACGCTCAGGGGCGCCAGGCGAATGATGGCTGTGGCGATCTTTCGCTGGACCATACTGGAGACCGCACCACGCAGAACGGCAGCGTATCCCAGTGCTGGTAACCGCAGACCGACGAGACTGATTGTCTCGTCGGTCCGGGCGATGTCTCGCCATCGCGGAACGGAGAGCTGCCCCTCGGCTCCAATTCACTCGCCCCCTGACGGGGTGCCGTGTAGTTCGGCGAGGTGCTGCTCGTGCAGTTCCCAGATCCGCGGGGCGATCGCCCCGCGTGATCCGGGGTAGGTGAGGCGGTCGGGGTCGAAATCGGTCAGGTATTCGATCTCGGTGCAGCGCAGTTCGCCGGCGATCACGTTGAAGATAAGCAGCTGGGTCCCGCGTTCGGCCAGCGGGACCAGGGCACCGATCACGCCGGTGTCGTTCAGCCCGGGTTCGCCCCGGGCGTCTCCTTCCTCGGCCGGCGGGCGCACCAGCGTGCCCAGCAGTTCCTGGAACGCCTGGTCGCAGGCGTAGCACACCTCCGGAGCGCGCAGACCCTGTACCCGTTCGCAGGCCGCGCGGATGTCGTCATCCGGCAGCATGGTGCGTTCGGGCGGCAGGGTCACGCGGTTGGCGCTGCCGTTGGGCAGCAGCCGCGGCACCGATTCGCGGCAGGAGGGACAGTGCCAGGTGGCTACGCGAGGGCCTTCGACGATATTGCTGGGGGGCATGCGGCACCGCTGGTTGCGTACACGTCCGGCGAGTATACGACCCCGCCGCACCCGCCCAAAATCGCGCCGCATCGCGCAGGGGGCTGCGCTCCCACAAGGTAACCCCGGCCCGCAGGAGGCCAGCCCTCTGGCCGATTGGGGTATCCTGCGATGCCGCATCGCGTTGAGGCTCGCACTCCTCGCTCGTTCCCGTGTCCGGCTCTTGACATTGGGGCGATCCGGTCGCAGCATCCATTATGCGAGTCGGGTAGCGTTGCCTTATCCTGCAATGTTTGGAGTTCCGTTACTCCCTCGGCTCCCTCAAAAATGTCTGAATGGCCGCCATCAGGGCGGCCTTTTTGTAAGCGGGCAGGGAAGCCATGCATCTCCTTTACCTGGATGAGTCAGGGAGCGTCGCGAATTCGGCCGAGGATTTCTTCGTCCTGGCTGGCGTGAGTGTCTTCGAGCGCAAGGCCCATTTCCTCGAGGACGAGCTTAACGCGATTGCGGCCCGCTTCGATCCACAAAATCCTCACGGTGTCGAGCTCCATGGCTCTCCCATGCGCAGCGGCAAGAATGCCTGGCGCAGGGTCTCTCGGGAAGATCGGACGCAGGCCATGGAGGATGCACTGGATGTTGTGGTGGGGCATCACCCTCAGGGCGTTCGCCTGTTTGGCGGAGCCGTGCGCAAGACGGGGATTCCGGGCGAAGATCCGGTGGAACACCTTTTCGAGCAACTTTGCAGCCGGTTCGATCTGTTCCTGAAGCGCTGTTACGCCCGGCACGGCGATCCTCAGCGGGGCCTGATCCTTCTGGATAAATCCTCTACCGAGCAGGGGATTCAGTCTCTGGCGCGAGATTTCAAGCACTACGGACACGCCTGGGGAAAGACGTACAACTACGCCGAAGTCCCGGTGTTCCTTGATTCGAGAGCGTCGCGTTTGATCCAGCTGGCGGATCTGGTGGCCCATGCGATCTATCGGCATCACGAACGCGGGGACAGCGCGCTGTTCAACCGAATTTCGCACTGTTTCGATTCGCAGGGACCGACGCGACACGGGTATTACGTGCGTGATTGACCGCGCGCTGGATCGCGCAGGGGGCTGCGCTCCCACAAGGTAACCCCGGCCCGCAGGAGGCGAGCCCTCTCGCCGATTTGGGTGTTGGACAGGCCCGATCGGCCAGAGGGCTGACCTCTTACGGGGAAGGCTTCGGGATGTAGTGAACAGCCGGAAGCCCGTCAAAATCGGCGTCCTGGGTCCAGAGGTCGGCCTGATGGGCGCGCGCCGTGGCGTAGATGATGCTGTCGGCGAGCGGGAGACCATGCTGGTTGCCGAGACTCGCGGCGGACAGGGCCAAAGGCCCCGTGAGTTCGACGAGTTCGCCCTGCTGCATCAATGCGGCTGCCTGCAAGGCTGCCGCCTCGTCTCGTTGCTGGAGTATCCGTTTGAAGACTTCGTAGAGGCTGATCGTTGGGACGATCAGTTCTCGCGTGGTCTCGATGGCGTCTGCAAAAGCTTCGGCATTGGGGCCGTCGGCAAAGTATTCCAGCCACGCGGACGAATCGACCACGTTCACACGCGATCTCCCTCGCGCGGGACATCAGGGTCAATGCCCTTGAGGAACCCCCGCATCTCGCTCATACGCCGCTCGGGAATCAGTTCGATACGGTCGTCGTACGCAATAATCTGCACCTTCTGGCCTGCACGAAGATGCAGCGCCTCGCGTACCGCCCTGGGGATGACGACCTGATATTTCGGAGAGATGGTGAGGGCTTCCATTTTCAGCACCCTGATCGATCGCTATTCCGTTTTACCAATGTATCATCGATCCCGAAGATGGGCGAAGGTTCGCGTACCCCCCCCCCGTTGGAGGCCAGCCCTCTGGCCGATCTCCCCGTCCATGCTCAGGTGTCAGCCCCCGGTGGCCCCAGCAGGGACTCGCGCCTGTCCGCGTCCAGGATCCCGACGATCAAGGCACCGATATCGGTCCGGCATCGATCCAGGCCGGATAATCCGAACTGGGGCGGGTCACTGCGGAGGAGTTTCCCGTATCCGGGTCACCTCCTCGACTGACAACCCAACGATTTCGGCAATCGTGCGGTCATCCATCTCGGTAGACCGGATCAGATTGCGCGCGGCTTCGCGACGTCCTTCCTGGCGCCCTTCCTGGCGTCCCTCCTCGCGCCCTTCCTCGATCCACCGGTCGGGCCAGTGCTTGATCCGTTCGGCCAGCATGTCGTGTACCTCGTGCAAGTCCTGAAGGTCGTTGAACGGCGGCAGTTCCATCCCCGGTGCTCGATGCGGGAGCATCACCCGGCGCATCCACACCACGAACGAGCGCCGCAACCCCGTCTGCTCCGGGGACCGCAGCCATTCCACCAGACGGCCCAGCACTTCCAGCAGATCCTGCTCGTTGCGGTTGTGCTCCAGCCGGAACAGCGCCGCCGCCACGTTGCGCGTCTCGTCCGACCAGTC
>NZ_KB906462.1:0-16373 GCF_000381385.1 Thioalkalivibrio sp. ALE10 | reverse complement strand
CAACGCCGCCGTCAGCGTCGTCTTCCCGTGGTCCACATGACCAATCGTCCCCACATTCACGTGCGGCTTCTTGCGTTCGAACTTTTCCTTGGACACAGCTAAGACCTCTTAAATCGTTCTCTACGGAATGGCGGTATCAGGACGCCTTGCGGGCCACGGCGTCGGCGATCTGGGCCGGCGCCTCCGAGTATTTCTCGAATTCCATCGAATACGTCGCGCGGCCCTGGGTCAGCGAGCGGAGCTGGGTCGAGTACCCGAACATTTCCGACAGCGGAACTTCCGCATGCAGGAGCTTCTGGCCGGCAACGTCTTCCATGCCGCGCACCAGGCCCCGACGGCCGTTAAGGTCGCCCATCACGTCACCCATGTACTCCTCGGGGGTCTCCACCTCGACCTTCATCATCGGCTCGAGCAGCACCGCCCCGGCGCGCAGGGCCCCATCCTTGAAGGCCATGGAGGCCGCGACCTTGAAGGCGTTCTCGTTCGAGTCGACATCGTGGTAGGAGCCGTCGAAGAGACTCACCTTGACATCCTCGATGGGGTAGCCAGCGAGCACGCCATTACGCATCTGCTCTTCGATACCCCTCTGCACCGCCGGCACGTAATCCTTCGGAACCACGCCACCGACAATCTCGTTCTTGAATTCGAAGCCGACGCCCGGCTCCTGCGGCTCGATCCGAAGCCAGACGTGACCATACTGACCACGCCCGCCGGACTGCTTGACGAACTTGCCTTCCTGTTCGATCGACTTGGTGATGGTCTCGCGGTACGCGACCTGCGGCTGCCCCACGTTGGCCTCGACCTTGAATTCCCGCTTCAGACGATCGACCAGCACCTCGAGATGCAGCTCGCCCATGCCCGAAATGATGGTTTGACCGGACTCTTCGTCCGTCCGCACCTGGAACGAGGGGTCTTCCTGCGCCAGCTTGTTCAGCGCCATGCCCATCTTTTCCTGGTCGGTCTTCGTCTTCGGCTCGACCGCGATGGAGATCACCGGATCCGGGAACTCCATGCGCTCCAGCTCGACCGGATCATCGGGCGAGCAAAGCGTGGTCCCGGTGTAGAGATCCTTCAGGCCGACCACCGCACCGATGTCACCGGCACGCAGCTCCGGAATCTCCTCGCGGCTGTTCGAATGCATCTGCAGGATGCGCCCGATCCGCTCGCGACGGTTATTCTGGGTGTTCAGAACCGTGTCGCCCGCCTTCACCACGCCCGAGTAGACGCGAACGAACGTCAGGCTCCCGACGTAGGGATCGCTCATCAGCTTGAAGGCCAGGCCCGCGAACGGTTCTTCATCGGTCGCCTTCTTTTCGATGGGATCTTCCGTACCGGCCTTGACGCCCTTGATCGCCTTCACTTCTTCCGGCGACGGCAGGTATTCAACCACGGCATCCAGCATCGCCTGGACACCCTTGTTCTTGAACGCGGAGCCGCACATCATCGGCACGATCTCGAGGTCCAGCGTACGCTTGCGCAGCGCGGCCTTGATGTCTTCCTCGCTCAGCTCGCCCTCGCCGAGGTATTTCTCCATCAGCTCTTCCGAGGCCTCGGCGGCGGATTCGACCAGGTTCTCGCGCCACTTCTCGGCGTCGGCCTTCAGCTCCTCCGGAATCTCGCCGTAATCGAAGCTGATGCCATAGTTGTCGTCATGCCAGTGGATCGCCTGCATCTTCACCAGGTCGATCACTCCCGCGAAGGCGTCTTCCGAACCGATCGGGATCTGGATCGGCACGGGATTGGCCTTCAGGCGCTCGCGCATCTGATTGTAGACGCGTTCGTAGTCGGCGCCGGCGCGGTCCATCTTGTTGACGAACGCGATTCGCGGCACTTCGTACTTGGTGGCCTGGCGCCACACCGTTTCCGACTGTGGCTGCACGCCGCCGACGGCGCAATACACCATGCAGGCACCGTCCAGCACACGCATGGACCGCTCAACCTCGATCGTGAAGTCCACGTGCCCCGGCGTATCGATGATATTGATGCGGTGTTCGGGGAACTGCTTGGCCATGCCGGACCAGAACGAGGTCGTCGCCGCGGAGGTAATGGTGATCCCGCGTTCCTGCTCCTGATCCATCCAGTCCATCACGGCGGCGCCGTCATGCACCTCACCGATCTTGTGCGACAGGCCGGTGTAGAACAGGATGCGCTCGGTCGTCGTGGTCTTGCCGGCGTCGATATGCGCGCTGATGCCGATATTGCGATAGCGCTTGATGGGGGTCTTGCGTGCCACTGAGGTGCCTCTTCGTTCTTACCAGCGGAAGTGCGCGAATGCCTTGTTGGCATCCGCCATCCGGTGAGTGTCTTCGCGCTTCTTGACGGCGGAACCCTTGCTGTCGGCCGCATCCATCAGCTCGCCGGCCAGCTTCATGGCCATGGTGCGCTCGCCGCGCTTGCGCGCTGCCTCGACCACCCAGCGCATCGCCAGCGCGTCCTGACGAACCGCACGCACCTCGACGGGAACCTGATAGGTGGCACCGCCGACCCGGCGGCCCTTCACCTCCACCCGCGGCCGCACGTTGTCCAGCGCACGCTCGAGCGCGCCCAGGCCGTCACCCTGCTTGGACTCGATCTGGTCCAGCGCGCCATAGACGACCCGCTCGGCGACGGACTTCTTGCCATCCCGCATGACGGTATTGATGAACTTCGCCAGACGATCGCTCCCGAATTTCGGATCGGGGAGGATGTGACGCTTGGGTGCGGCTGCTCTTCTCGACATTGTTTCAGTTCCCGGACTTGAACACGGTTAGGATTTCTTCGGACGCTTGGTCCCGTACTTGGAACGACCCTTCGCGCGCTTCTGCACGCCCTGGGTGTCCAGGCTTCCGCGGACCGTGTGATAGCGCACACCCGGGAGGTCCTTCACACGACCACCACGAATCAGGACCACCGAATGCTCCTGAAGGTTGTGCCCTTCGCCACCGATATAGGAGCTGACCTCGTAACCATTGGTCAGCCGCACGCGCGCAACCTTGCGCAGCGCCGAGTTCGGCTTCTTGGGCGTGGTGGTGTAGACACGGGTGCATACACCGCGCTTCTGCGGCGAACCCTGAAGCGCCGGCACGTCGCTCTTCTCGACCGGCCGCTTGCGCGGCTTTCGTACCAACTGGTTGATCGTGGCCATGAAACCCTTTCTCCTAGCCTAAAAATAACGACAGGCCGGTGCCGAGACCGGCCTGTCGAGGGAGCGGAAGTTTAATGCGCGCCCTCTTGACTGTCAACTCGATTCCGCCTCACTGCGCGGAATCACCCGATGCTCCGCTGTCGCCGCCGGGGTCGCTCTCCGGCCCGGCCGACGGCACTTCGGCCGGCTCGGCCTCCGGTGGTGTGCTCTCGCCCACCGTTTCGAACTCGGGCATCTCCAGAGCCCGCCTGCGCCGGCGTTCCTTGTGATAGGCCAGCCCGGTCCCCGCGGGGATCAGGCGACCCACGATCACGTTCTCCTTGAGCCCGCGAAGGTCGTCCCGCGCTCCGCGCGTCGACGCCTCGGTCAGCACCCGCGTGGTTTCCTGGAAGGAGGCCGCGGAGATGAACGATTCCGTCACCAGCGAGGCCTTCGTGATCCCCAGGAGCACGCGTTCGTAGGTCGCCGGCTGCTGATCGCCGGACAGCTTCTCGTTCTCCTCTAGGACACGAGTGCGATCCACCTGGTCACCGGACAGGAACCGGGTGTCGCCCGGATCCAGGATGTTGACCTTGCGCAGCATCTGGCGGACGACGACTTCGATGTGCTTGTCGTTGATCTTTACGCCCTGCAGACGATATACGTCCTGGATCTCCTGCACCTGATATTCCGCGAGCGCGGTGACGCCCCGCAGGCGGAGGATATCGTGCGGGTCCAGTTCGCCATCGACGATCACTTCGCCCTGCTCGACACGCTCGCCCTCGAACACGTTCACGGTCCGCTGTTTGGCGATCAGCATCTCGTGGGCGTCGCCCCGGTCCGGAGTGATGATCAGCCGCTGCTTGCCCTTGGTTTCCTTCCCGAACGAAACCGTACCGGACAGCTCCGCCAGAATCGCCGGCTCCTTGGGCTTGCGCGCCTCGAACAGATCGGCGACGCGCGGCAGACCGCCGGTGATGTCACGGGTCTTCGAAGACTCCTGCGGCAGCCGCGCAATGACGTCACCCACCTCGACCCGCGCATTGTCTTCCAGGTTGAAGATCGCGTTGGCCGGCAGCATGTACTGCGCGGGCATGTCCGTCCCCGGGATGTAGACCTCGTTCCCGGCGTCATCCAGCAGCTTGACCGTGGGCCGCAGATCCTTGCCCGCGGAACTCCGGCTCTTGGGATCGAGGACCACGTTGGAGGACAGGCCGGTGAACTCGTCCGTCTCCTTCGTCACCGTCACGTTTTCGATGAAGTCCGCGAGCTTCACGGTACCTGCCACTTCGGTCACGATCGGGTGGGTATGCGGATCCCAGGTGGCGATTTCCTGACCGGCTTCGACCGCATCGCCCTCGTGGACCATGATCGTCGCGCCATAGGGAACCTTGTAGCGCTCGCGCTCACGGCCGGCCTCGTCGACCACACCCAGTTCTCCGGACCGCGACACCGCCACCAGGTTGCCGGACTTGTGCTCCACGGTCTTGATGTTGTGGAGACGGATGTGCCCGGCATTCTTGACCTGGATCGCACTGACCGTGACGGCGCGGGACGCAGCACCCCCGATATGGAACGTACGCATGGTCAGCTGGGTTCCGGGCTCGCCGATCGACTGGGCCGCGATGACCCCCACCGATTCACCCGAGTTGACCTCGTGGCCGCGCGCCAGGTCGCGCCCGTAGCATTTGGCGCAGATACCCTGCCGGGTCTCGCAAGTAATCGCCGACCGCACCAGGACCTCGTCAACGCCCGCGGCATCGAGCTGATCCACCATCGCCTCATCGAGCAGGGTGTCCTTCGGCACCAGCACCTCGTCGGTGCCCGGGCGCAGGATGTCCACCGCCACCGTGCGACCAAGCACGCGGTCGCGCAGCGGTTCGACCACATCGCCGCCCTCGATGATCGGCTTCATCAGGAGGCCCTGTTCGGTACCGCAGTCGGGCTCGGTCACCACCACGTCCTGCGACACGTCCACCAGGCGACGCGTGAGGTATCCCGAGTTGGCGGTCTTCAGCGCGGTATCCGCCAGGCCCTTGCGGGCGCCGTGGGTCGAGATGAAGTACTGCAGGACGTTGAGACCCTCGCGGAAGTTCGCGGTGATCGGCGTCTCGATGATGGATCCGTCCGGCTTGGCCATCAGGCCGCGCATGCCCGCCAGCTGGCGGATCTGTGCCGCGGATCCGCGTGCGCCGGAGTCGGCCATCATGAAGATCGAGTTGAACGCACGCTGCTCGACCACTTCGCCGTCGCGATTCGTCACCTCTTCCTTGCCGAGGTGCTCCATCATCGACTTCGCCACCTGGTCATTACAGTGCGCCCAGATGTCCACGACCTTGTTGTAGCGCTCGCCCTTGGTGACCAGGCCCGAGGCGTACTGCTCCTCGATCTCCTTCACCTGCTCCTCGGCATTCTCCAGGATCGGCTGCTTTTCCTCCGGAATGACCATGTCATCCGCGCAGAAAGACACGCCGGCCCGGGTGGAGTAGTAGAAGCCGGCATACATCAGCTGGTCCGCGAACACCACGGTGTCCTTGAGGCCCAGGCGGCGGTAGCAGGCATTGATCAGGTGCGAGATGCTCTTCTTGTCCAGCTCCTGATCGATCAGCTCGAAGGGCAGTCCGCGGGGCATGACCCGCGACAGGATCGCCCGCCCGACCGTGGTTTCCAGACGCACGCGCGGACGCTCGCCCTCGCTCTCGGCATGTTCGGCGTGCGGATCCTCCATGCGCACGGTGACGCGCGCATGCAGATCGACCTTGCCGTTCTCGTAGGCGCGATGCACCTCGTCCACGTCCGCGAACACCATGCCCTCGCCCCGGGCATTGACCTTCTCCCGCGACAGGTAATAAAGGCCGAGCACGATGTCCTGCGACGGCACGATAATGGGCTCGCCATTGGCCGGGGACAGAACGTTGTTGGAGGACAGCATCAACGTGCGCGCCTCCAGCTGGGCCTCCAGCGACAGCGGCACGTGCACGGCCATCTGGTCACCGTCGAAGTCGGCGTTGAACGCGGCACAGACCAGCGGATGCAGCTGGATCGCCTTGCCCTCGATCAGCACCGGTTCGAAGGCCTGGATGCCCAGGCGGTGCAGGGTCGGGGCGCGGTTCAGCATCACCGGGTGCTCGCGGATCACCTCTTCGAGGATGTCCCAGACCTCGGGGCCTTCCTTCTCCACGGCCTTCTTGGCGGCCTTGATGGTGGTCGCCAGGCCACGGCGCTGCAGCTTGCCGAAGATGAACGGCTTGAACAGTTCCAGCGCCATGCGCTTGGGCAGGCCGCACTGGTGCAGGCGCAGGGTCGGGCCGACCACGATCACGGAGCGGCCGGAGTAGTCGACGCGCTTGCCCAGCAGGTTCTGGCGGAAGCGACCCTGCTTGCCCTTGATCATGTCGGCCAGAGACTTCAGCGGGCGCTTGTTGGTGCCGGTGATGGCACGGCCGCGACGGCCGTTGTCCAGCAGGGCGTCCACGGACTCCTGCAGCATGCGCTTTTCGTTGCGCACGATGATGTCCGGAGCGTTCAGCTCCAGTAGGCGGCGCAGACGGTTGTTGCGATTGATCACCCGGCGGTACAGGTCGTTCAGGTCGGAGGTCGCGAAGCGACCTCCATCCAGCGGCACCAGCGGACGCAGATCCGGCGGCAGCACCGGCAGCACGTCCATGATCATCCACTCCGGCTTGTTGCCGGACTCCAGGAACGACTCGATCAGCTTCAGGCGCTTGCCGAGGCGCTTGATCTTGGTTTCGGAACCCGTCTCCGACAGTTCCTGGCGCATGCGCGCGGCCTCGGACTGCAGATCCAGCTCCTTCAGAAGGCTCAGGACCGCTTCCGCACCCATCATCGCGGTGAAGTCGTCACCGTGCTCCTCCATCGCCTCGAGGTACTCCTCGTCGGTCAGGAGCTGACGCTTCTCCAGGGTGGTGAACCCCGGGTCGGTCACGATGAAGGACTCGAAGTACAGCACCTTCTCGATGTCCTTCAGGGTCATGTCCAGCAGCAGGCCGATGCGCGACGGCAGGCTCTTCAGATACCAGATATGCGCAACCGGGGAGGCCAGATCGATGTGCCCCATGCGCTCGCGGCGCACCTTGGTCTGGGTCACCTCGACGCCACACTTCTCGCACACCACGCCCCGGTGCTTCAGGCGCTTGTACTTGCCGCACAGGCACTCGTAATCCTTCACCGGGCCGAAGATCTTGGCACAGAACAGCCCGTCCCGCTCCGGCTTGAAGGTACGGTAGTTGATCGTCTCCGGCTTTTTCACTTCGCCGAACGACCAGGAGCGCACCTGGTCGGAGGACGCCAGTCCAATCCGGATGGCGTCAAACTCTTCCGGCTGGGTCTGCTGCTTGAACAGATTCAGGAGGTCTTTCATTCACTTGCCTCACAGCTAGTTTTCGAGGGGCGCGCGGCGCCCCTTCGGATCACGTTGCGAACGGAGCGGATCAGTCCTGCTCGAGCTCGATGTTGATGCCCAGGGCCTTGATTTCCTTCATCAGCACGTTGAAGGACTCCGGCACGTTGGCTTCCATCTGGTGCTCACCGTCGACGATGTTCTTGTACATCTTGTTGCGGCCCTGCACGTCGTCCGCCTTCACCGTCAACATTTCCTGCAGGGTGTAGGCAGCGCCGTAGGCCTCCAGCGCCCAGACCTCCATTTCGCCGAAGCGCTGGCCACCGAACTGCGCCTTGCCGCCCAGTGGCTGCTGGGTCACCAGCGAATACGGGCCGGTGGAGCGCGCGTGCATCTTGTCGTCGACCAGGTGGTTGAGCTTCAGCATATGCATGTAGCCGACCGTCACCGGGCGATCGAAGGCCTCCCCGGTCCGGCCGTCGTACAGCGTCGCCTGCCCCGTCTCGGGCAGGTCGGCGAGCCGCAGCATCTCCTTAATCTCGTCCTCGGCAGCGCCGTCGAACACCGGGGTCGCCATGGGCACGCCGCCCCGCAGGTTCCGGCACAGGGTCAGGATCTCGCTGTCCGAGAGCTCGTCCAGGTTGACCTTGCGATCACGGTGGTTGTAGATGCGGTCCAGGAACTCGCGGAGCTTGGCGATCTCGGATTGCGCCTCGAGCATGCGGTTGATCTTGTCGCCCAGCCCCCTCGCGGCCCAGCCAAGATGGACCTCGAGCACCTGACCGACGTTCATCCGCGAAGGCACGCCCAGCGGGTTCAGGACCACGTCCACCGGCGTCCCGTCATCCAGGAACGGCATGTCTTCTTCCGGCACGATCATCGAGATCACGCCCTTGTTCCCGTGCCGACCGGCCATCTTGTCGCCCGGCTGCAGACGACGTTTCACGGCCACGTAGACCTTGACCATCTTCTGCACGCCCGGCGGCAGATCGTCCCCCGCGGCCAGCTTCGCCTTCTGGTGCTCGACCTTTTCGTCAAACGCCGTTTTCTGGTCCTTGAGCTGACGCCCGAGGTCCTCCAGCTGGGCATTCACGTCGTCATCCTGCAGGCGGATCTCGAACCACTGGTCACGCGACAGGCCCTGCAGGTATTTCTTCGTCACCCTGGAGCCGTCTCCCAACCCGTCGGGCCCGCCTGCGGCGGTCTTGTTGACCAGGAGCTTCTCCATCCGCGCAAAGATGTCGTCCTCGTAGATCCGCAGCTGATCCCGCAGGTCCTTGCGCACCGCGGCCATGTCGTCTTCTTCGATCGACTTGGCCCGGGCGTCCTTCTCGACGCCGTCCCGCGTGAACACGCGAACGTCGATGACCGTTCCCTCGACGCCCGACGGGACGCGCAGGGACGTATCCTTCACGTCCGACGCCTTCTCGCCGAAGATCGCACGCAGCAGTTTCTCTTCCGGCGTCAGCTGGGTCTCGCCCTTGGGCGTCACCTTCCCGACCAGGATGTCGCCCGGCTTCACCTCGGCACCCACGTACACCACCCCGGACTCGTCCAGCTTGGACAGCAGCGACTCGGAGACATTGGGGATGTCCGCCGTCACCTCTTCCTGCCCGAGCTTGGTGTCACGCGCGGTGCAGTTGAGCTCCTCGATGTGAATGGTGGTATAGCGATCCTCGTGAACCGCACGCTCCGAGATCAGGATCGAGTCCTCGAAGTTGTAGCCGTTCCAGGGCATGAAGGCGACCATCATGTTCTGGCCCAGCGCCAGGTCGCCCATGTCCGTGGAGGAACCGTCGGCCAGCACATCGCCGCGCGCGATCTCGTCACCAACGGCCACCAGCGGACGCTGGTTGATCGCGGTGTTCTGGTTCGAGCGCGAATACTTGGTCAGATTGTAGATATCCACGCCGGGTTCGCCCGGCTGGGTCTCGTCGTCATTGACCCGCACGACCACACGCCCGGCGTCCGCGGAATCCACGGTGCCGCCGCGACGGGCGACAATCGCCGAGCCGGAGTCGATGGCGACGGTACGTTCGATACCGGTCCCGACCAGCGGCTTGTCCGAGCGCAGGCACGGAACCGCCTGGCGCTGCATGTTGGCGCCCATCAGCGCGCGGTTCGCGTCGTCATGCTCCAGGAACGGCAACAGCGCGGCCGCCACCGACACGATCTGCTTCGGCGAGATATCCATGTACTGGATCTTGTCCGGCGAGGAGATCGTGAACTCTTCCTGGTGCCGACAGGACACCAGGTCATCGGTCAGGCGACCGTCCTCGTCCATGGCCGCGTTCGCCTGCGCGATGACGTACTGGCTTTCCTCGATGGCCGAGAGATAGGCGATCTCGGCGGTCACCCGCCCGTCCTCGACCTTGCGATACGGCGTCTCGAGGAAGCCGTAACGGTTGGTCCGCGCATACACCGCCAGCGAGTTGATCAGACCGATGTTCGGACCTTCCGGCGTCTCGATCGGGCACACCCGCCCGTAATGCGTGGGATGCACGTCCCGCACTTCAAAGCCCGCGCGTTCGCGCGTCAGGCCACCCGGACCCAGCGCGGAGATCCGGCGCTTGTGGGTCACCTCGGACAGCGGGTTGTTCTGGTCCATGAACTGCGAGAGCTGGCTGGAGCCGAAGAATTCCTTGATCGCGGCCGCCACCGGCTTGGCGTTGATCAGCTCCTGCGGCATCAGCCCCTCGCTCTCCGCGACGGTCAGGCGTTCCTTGACCGCGCGCTCGACGCGGACCAGCCCCAGGCGGAACTGATTCTCGGCCATTTCGCCCACCGAGCGGATGCGACGATTGCCAAGGTGGTCGATGTCGTCGGTACGGCCGTTGCCGTTGCGCAGATCGATCAGGACCTTGAGCACATCGAGGATGTCGTCCGTGGACAGCACCCCCTCGCCTTCGTCGGTATCACGGCCGACGCGGCGATTGAACTTCATGCGGCCGACGGCCGAAAGATCGTAGCGGTCTTCCGAGAAGAACAGGTTGGCGAACAGATTCTCCGCGGCATCCTTGGTCGGCGGCTCGCCCGGACGCATCACGCGGTAGATCTCGACCTGGGCTTCCAGCTGGGTGCGTGTCGGATCCAGCCGCAGCGTGTCCGACATGTACGGCCCGTGGTCGTACTCGTTGGTGTAGATCGTGTCGAACTGATGGATGCCTTCAGCGCGCAGACGGTCCAGCAGGTCCTGGGTCAGCGCGTCGTTGGCATTGCCGATCACCTCGCCGGTCGACGGGTCCATGATCGTGCGCGCCAGAACGCGGCCCACCAGATACTCGTCCGGGACGCGCAGGGTGCGGATCCCCGCCTTTTCGATCTCCCGGATGTGACGCGGGGTAATGCGTCGACCCGCCTCCACGATCACCTGGTCACCGTCCCGGATATCCACCACGGCCGTCTCGCCGCGCAGGCGCTCGGGGATCAGGTCCAGCTCACCGCCGGTTTCATCAAGCGTGAGCTGATTGAAATCAAAGAACGTCTCCAGGATCTGCTCGGTGTCCATCCCCAGCGCACGCAGCAGGATGGACGCCGGCAGCTTCCGGCGACGGTCAATACGGACATACACCCCGTCCTTGGCGTCGAACTCGAAATCGAGCCACGAACCGCGATACGGGATGATGCGTGCGTTGTACAGCAGCTTCTGCGAGCTACCCTGGGTCTTGCCCTTGTCGGAGTCGAAGAACACCCCGGGCGAACGGTGCAGCTGGGAAACGATCACCCGCTCGGTACCGTTGATCACGAAGGTGCCGTTCTCGGTCATCAGGGGCAGCTCGCCCATGTAGACCTCCTGCTCCTTCACCTCCTTCACCACGGTGGAGCCGGCAGGCGCATCCTTGTCGTGAATCACCAGCCGCAGCAGCACACGCAGCGGGGCCGCATAGGTCACGCCGCGGATCTGGCATTCCTTGACGTCGAAGACCGGCTCGCCGAGCCGATAGCTGACATACTCCAGCTGAACGTGACCGGAATAACTGACAATGGGAAATACCGACTGAAACGCCGCGTGCAGACCGAGTCCTTCGCGACTGTCCGCACCCCGGTCCTCCTGGAGGAAATTGCGGTAGGAGGTGAGCTGGGTCTCCAGCAGATACGGAACGTCCAGGATCTGGGGACGCTTCCCGAAATCCTTGCGGATGCGTTTCTTTTCGGTATAACTGAGGGCCATGGAATACCTCGGGGGCTAGCAGAACAACGCGCAATAAATCCGCGCCACCACGGGCGGAAGCTGACGGCCTCGCAACCGCCAGCTCCGCATGCCCGTGACGGACACGTCTGACAACGGGCGTAACGCCCTTGTTACTTCAGCTCGACGGACGCGCCGGCTTCTTCCAGCTCCGCCTTCATCTTCTCGGCTTCTTCCTTGGCCGCGCCTTCCTTCACGGTGGCGGGCACGCCTTCGACCATCTCCTTGGCCTCCTTCAGGCCCAGGCCGGTCAGGCCGCGCACGACCTTGATGACGCCAACCTTGTTGTCGCCGAAGCCGGACATGACGACGTCGAACTCGTCCTTCTCGGCTTCACCGCCGCCACCTTCACCACCGCCGGCGGCGGCCGGGGCTGCGGCCACGGCAGCAGCCGCGGTCACGCCGAACTTCTCTTCCATCTCGCCAATCAGGTCCACGATTTCGAGGACCGTCATGTTGCCGATGGCTTCCAGGATATCTTCTTTCGAAACGGCCATTAGTAGGTTCTCCCTGCGGGGCTGCCCGCATTCAGAAATGTGCTAGCGAATAGGATTCCAGGAACCGGGATCAGGCTGCCTGCTTCTGATCGCGGATCGCTGCAACGGTACGCACCAGTTTGCCGGGCACCTCGTTGACGGTGCGGGCGAACTTGTCGAGCGGTGCGCGCATCGTGGCCATCAGCTGGCTCAGGGCCTCCTCGCGGGTCGGCAGGCTGGCGAGGCGTTCGAGATCGTTCGCCCCCATCAGTTCGCCGCCGAAGGACACCATCCGTGCTTTCAGCTGATCGTTGGTCTTGGCGAAATCTCGCACCAGACGCGCGGCGGAGGATGGCTCCTCCAGGCTGAAGGCCAGAACCAACGGCCCATGCAGCTCGGGCTGCATGCACTCGAAGTCCGTGCCCGCCAGCGCGCGCTTGGCGAGATTGTTCTTCACCACGCGCAGATAAACATCCTGCTCCCGAGCCTGCTTGCGCAGCTCGGTCATCTGCGCGACCGAGAGACCTCGATATTCCGCACCCACCGCGGAGTGCGCCGAGGCAGCAATCGCAGCCAGTTCCGTGACAATCTGCTTCTTGTCATCGAGATTCAAAGCCACGTTGACTCTCCTCTGTTGAGACCATCCGGAGATGGTCGTGAACCGGTCCGGAGACCGGTACTCAGGTGCTCCCGTCGCAGGCCATTCCTGAATCGGGTGACACCATCTGCGCAGGCTGGGATATTAAGCGCCGCCATGCGGCCCGCCTGCGGTCTTGGATGGCGTGCCGCTCGCGCGACAGCCGACCAAAGCATTGGATTCCGCCGCGTACGGCGGAATCAGAGATTGAGGGTGGCGCCGTCGACCTTCAGCCCGGGACCCATCGTCGTGGACACCGTGACGCCCCGGACATACTGGCCCTTGGAGGTCGCCGGCTTCATCTTGATCAGGTCCTGCAGCAGCGCGTTCAGGTTGTCCTTCAGGGCATCCGCCTCGAAGTCGGCCGCGCCGATCGTGCAGTGGACGATGCCGCCCTTGTCCGTGCGGTAACGGACCTGCCCGCCCTTGGCGTTGGTCACGGCCGTGGCCACATCCGGCGTCACGGTACCGACCTTGGGGTTGGGCATCAGACCACGCGGACCGAGGATCTGGCCCAGCTGACCCACCACGCGCATCGCATCGGGCGAGGCGATCACCACGTCGAAATCCAGCTGACCGGCCTTGACCTGTTCGGCAAGGTCATCCATGCCGACCACGTCCGCGCCGGCCTCTTTGGCGGCATCCGCGTTATCGCCCTGGGTGAACACCGCCACGCGTACGGTCTTGCCGTTGCCGTGCGGGAGGACCGTGGAGCCGCGGACGACCTGGTCGGACTTTCGCGGATCCACGCCCAGATTCACGGCGACGTCGACGGACTCGCGGAATTTCGCGGTGCCCAGCTCGCGCAGAAGGGAAAAGGCCTCATCGGCGGGATACGCACGACCCGGTTCCACCCTCTCGCGGATCGACTGCATGCGTTTGCTCAGCTTCGCCATCTCAGAGACCCTCCACATCGATGCCCATACTGCGGGCGCTGCCGGCGATCGTCCGGACCGCGGCGTCCATGTCGGCGGCGGTCAGGTCCGGTTCCTTGGCGCGCGCAATCTCTTCCAGCTGCTCGCGGGTAACCTTTCCGACCTTTTTGGTGTTCGGCTCACCCGAACCACTCTGGATTCCGGCGGCCTTCTTCAGAAGGATCTGCGCCGGCGGGGTCTTGGTCACGAAGGTGAACGACCGGTCGGAATACACGGTGATCACGACCGGGATCGGCAGACCGGGCTCCATGTCCTGGGTTTCGGCGTTGAACGCCTTGCAGAACTCCATGATGTTCACGCCGCGCTGACCCAGCGCGGGGCCGACGGGCGGACTCGGGTTGGCCTTGCCAGCCCCGACCTGAAGCTTGATGTAGGCTTCGATTTTCTTTGCCATGCTGACTCCCTCGGGTACAGGCGCCTCGCGGCTCCCCGATCAAGGTGTTGAACGCAGACTGCGTCAGGTTTTCTCGACCTGATGGAACTCGAGCTCCACCGGGGTCGAACGACCGAAGATCTGGACGGCCACCAGCAGACGGCTCTTGTCGTAGTTGACCTCTTCGACGACACCATTGAAGTCGTTGAAGGGACCATCGATGACGCGAACCATCTCGCCAACTTCAAACAGGACCTTCGGACGCGGCTTCTCCGCGCCCTCTTCCATGCGGTTGAGGATGGCCTCGGCTTCCTTTTCGCTGATCGGGGCCGGGCGATCCGCGGTGCCCCCGATGAATCCGAGAACACGGGGTACCGCCTTCACCAGGTGCCAGGCCTCATCGCTGAAATCCATCTGGACCAGCACGTAACCCGGAAAGAACTTCCGTTCACTCTTGCGCTTCTGACCGTCCTTCATCTCCACGACCTCTTCGGTCGGGACCAGGATCTGGCCAAAATGGTCCTGCATACCGAAGCGCTCGATGCGTTCTTCCAGCGACCGCTTGACCTGGGACTCGAAGCCGGAGAATGCCTGTACTACGTACCAGCGTAATGCCATGGGGTAGATTCCTGATGCCTATCCGATGAAGCGACTGACGGACCACCCCAGGAACATATCCAGGAGCCAGAGGAAGATCCCCACCACGATGACGACGGCGATCACGACCAGGGTTGTCTGGGTCGTTTCGACGCGAGTCGGCCAGACCATCTTGCGCACTTCGGTGCGGGCGTTGCCCATAAAGGCGCTCAGCTGTCGGCCTTTGTAGGTGGTCATGCCGATCCCGGCGGCCACGGCCACGACAGCAAGCAAACCGACCACGCGCACGAGGGTCGATTCGTCCTGGAACCAGTAGAAGCCCATGACGCCGGCAACGAGCAAGGCCACGACCACGGCGAGCTTGACGGTATCCAGCACGCCGCTGCCTTCCGATTGTTCAGTCATGAAATCGTCTCACCCGGTGCTTGCCGCCATCGTAAAAGATGGCAGGCCAGGAGGGACTCGAACCCCCAACCTGCGGTTTTGGAGACCGCTGCTCTGCCAATTGAGCTACTGGCCTGTAATCGTAGAAGGCAGGCACCCGCGGTTGCACCGGATGCAAACGCGGGAGGCCTGCCAGCTGACTGCTCAGTCTATCACTCGATAATCCTGGAGACGACGCCGGCGCCCACGGTGCGGCCGCCTTCGCGAATCGCGAAACGCAGACCGTCTTCCATGGCGATCGGGCTGATCAGCGACACCGTCATCTTCACGTTGTCGCCCGGCATCACCATCTCGGTGCCTTCCGGCAGCTCGACCGATCCCGTCACGTCCGTCGTGCGGAAATAGAACTGCGGCCGATACCCGTTGAAGAACGGCGTGTGACGACCACCCTCTTCCTTGTTCAGGATGTAGACTTCCGCCTCGAACTGGGTGTGCGGCGTGATCGAACCCGGCTTGCACAGCACCTGACCGCGCTGCACGTCGTCACGCTTGGTGCCGCGCAACAGCACGCCCACGTTGTCGCCGGCCTCGCCCTGGTCCAGCAGCTTGCGGAACATCTCCACGCCGGTCACCGTGGTCTTCTGCGTGTCGTGCAGACCCACGATCTCCACTTCCTCGCCGACCTTCACCACGCCGCGCTCAACGCGACCGGTGACCACGGTGCCACGACCGGAAATCGAGAACACGTCTTCCACCGGCATCAGGAACGCACCGTCCACCGCGCGCTCCGGCTCGGGGATGAAGCGGTCCATCTCGTCCACCAGCTTGTGGATCGCCTGGGCACCCATCTCGCTTTCGTCACCTTCCAGCGCCTTCAGCGCCGAACCGGTGACCACCGGGGTGTCGTCACCCGGGAAATCATAGCTCGACAGCAGATCGCGGACTTCCATCTCCACCAGCTCCAGAAGCTCCGGATCGTCCACCATGTCCGCCTTGTTCAGGAACACCACGATGTGCGGCACACCCACCTGGCGCGACAGCAGAATGTGCTCCCGCGTCTGCGGCATCGGACCGTCGGCCGCCGACACCACCAGGATCGCGCCGTCCATCTGCGCCGCACCGGTGATCATGTTCTTCACGTAGTCCGCGTGACCCGGGCAGTCCACGTGCGCGTAGTGGCGCGTGTCCGACTCGTACTCCACGTGCGCCGTCGCAATCGTGATACCGCGCTGCTTCTCTTCCGGCGCGTTGTCAATCTGGTCAAAGGCACGCGCATCGCTGCCGTACTTCTTCGCCTGAACCACCGTCAACGCCGCCGT
>NZ_KB906461.1:0-31836 GCF_000381385.1 Thioalkalivibrio sp. ALE10 | reverse complement strand
CCCGCATCCGTGTCTTCGGGACAGGGCATGAGAGGCCGGTGAGGAGAACCCCTGGCGCTCCTATGAGGCACCCCTTCCCCGGAAGGGCTGACCCTCGCCCGTAGAGAAGGGCAGCTCCGCGACGAAGTGAAGTCCGGTCGGTAACCAACCCGCGTATATCAGAGTGATCCACCGTCGCAATCCGCTTCTCGTGCCCTGCCTCGAAGGCATGGAAAACAGGAGGTCTCGATCGAACGCTACAGCCAACCGTTGACAGGTCAATCCATATCAGGAGGCCGGCCCTCCGGCCGATTTCCCGTCCGGGCCATCTCCCGCGCCGGATCGGCCAGAGGCTGGCCTCCTACAGGCCTCCCACGGCACCCGGCCACGTAGGAGGCCGGCCCTCCGGCCGATTTCCCGTCCGGGCCATCTCCGGCGCCTGATCGGCCAGGGGGCTGGCCTCCTACGGGTCGAACCCGACCTCCGGGATCAGGAGCCGCCGAGGATCAGCCGTTCCCCGTCACCGTGCAGCCGGTATTGCGGGATCTCCAGGTTGCGCGCCCCGGGCTGGTCGCGGAACACCCGCCCCGCGGCGTCGTAACGCCCGCCGCGACAGCGGTCCTCGAAGCCGCCCGGCCAGCCGTCGGCCTGTTCCGGATGCACCAGGTCCAGCTCGCAGCCCAGGTCCGCGCTTTCGCCATAGACCACCAGCCAGTCCGGCGTGAAACTGCGCTCGGGCAACGCCAGCCCCTCCGGCTGACGCCCGCGCCGCGCCTGCGGATCCCGCAGGGCCTCCGCCTCGACCGCCTCCAGCGATTCCAGCAGCGCCGCATCGCGATGCACCACCAGCACGTGCCGCCCGTTCCAGCGCAGCCGCTTCACCTCGCCGACTGCAATCTCCGCCAGATCCAGGCTCCGCGGCTCCGGCCCCGAACCGCCCGGCAGCGACACGAACTGCGCGGAGAACGCCAGCGCCAGCGCGACGACGCCACCCAGCGCCATCAGCTTCAGCAGCACCCGCAGGCGCAGGCGGCGCAGTGCGGTCTCCGGATCCGGCGAAGAACGGGGCACGATGACGTTACCTCCACAACAAAAGATTGCGAGAACCCACTGCAAACGGTGCCCCGGCCCTTCACGGGGAGGGGTCAGCGGCATACACTACCGCCATGCCTACCTCCAATCGAGAATCCATCCGCAACGACCGGCGCTACGTCGGTCTCTACAATGACCTCTACGGCGGCATGACGCCGATCGGCAACATCATCCGCGATGCCTGGGTGTTCGGCATCCTGCCGGAAGAGCAGACCTGCGACGGCTGGGAGATCGGCCAGATCCAGGCCCTGCAGAGCCAGGTCAACGCCAAGTGGGACGAATACGGCCTGCGTCCGTCCGCCCTGCCGGACGACCTGCGTGAGCGCCACGAACGCATCCACAACGAGGCGATCGCGCGCGCCCGCGAGCACGGCTGGGTCCCCGGCCGCGACATCGACAGCGACATGGACGACAACGGCTGAGCCGCGCGCGCCCGTCATGATCCGCACCCTGATCGTCATCGGCGCCGCGCTGGCGGCGATCGCCGTGGTCCTGGGGGCCTTCGGCGCCCACGCCCTGGAACAGCGCCTGTCGGAACGCGCCCTCAACACCTGGCACACCGGCGTGCAGTACCACTTCATCCACGCCCTCGGCCTGCTGCTGATCGCCGCGCTGTGGAGCCAGCTGGCCACCGGCTGGGCCACCGCCGCGGCCGTGGCCTTTGTCACCGGCATCCTGCTGTTCGCCGGCAGCCTGTACGGCCTGGCCCTGGGCGCCCCGCGCATGCTGGGAGCGGTCGCCCCCATCGGCGGCACCCTGTTCATCCTCGGCTGGATCGGCGTCGCCATCGCCGCGTGGCGCGCGGGTGGATAGGCAACCGCTGCGCGGCGTCCCTATAATCCGCGCCATAGCCGTTACAGCCCATTCCGAGCCGGAGATCCCATGAGCCAGCCTTCCTTTGCCGTGTTCGCCGAACAGACCCTGGACGACTTCTACGCCCGCCTGAGCGACCACCCCGACCTCGGGGACCTGGATATCGACCTGATCGACGGCGTGCTGACGCTGGAGTTCGAGGACGGCGCGCAGATGATCCTCAACCGCCAGGAAGCGGCCGAGCAGATCTGGCTGTCCTCACCGGAAGGCCCGGCGCATTTCGGCTACGACGAGGCCTCCGGCCAGTGGCAGAACGACCGCACCGGCGAGACCCTGGAAACCACCCTCGCCCGGGTGCTGGGCGGCAAGCTGGGCACGTCGATCGAACTCTGACCCGCCCGCCGCGCCGGAACCGGCGTCCTCAGGAACCGTCCCGATCCCCGCCCCGAGGTCCTTCCCCGGTTTCCCCGGTGGCACCGCGGCGGGACGGCTCCGCGGACTCCTCGCCCGGCTCGCCCGAGTCACCCGGCTGGCCAACGTCCCCGTCGATCGCCCTCAGGTGATTCTCCACCTCCGAGAGCACCGCGTGGGCGCCGTCTTCCTCCAGCGCCAGATCCAGCGCCTTCAGCGGCTCCGCCGTCCCCGCCTCGCCGCGCAGCCCGGTGCGCGCCAGCCCCAGCGACACCAGCCGGAACTGGCGAAAGAACAGATACGCCAGCGTCGCCAGGATCAGCGCGACCCAGGGCTGCTCGTTGAAAGCCATCCAGGCCGCCACGCCATACGCCAGAAAGGTGATCACGAAGATCACCACGGCGACCTTGTGCGCCCGTGCCACGATGCGCTCGAAGACATCGCGGTGCTCGAGGATGAAGTCGGGTTCGAAGTGCATGGTCACCTCAGGCGGCCGGGGCCGTCGGCGGTTCGATCACCTCGGTGCCGCCCAGCCACGGGCGCAGGCGCTCGGGGATGCGCACGGAGCCGTCGGCCTGCTGATGATTCTCCAGCAGCGCCACCAGCGCGCGGCCCACCGCCACGCCGGAGCCGTTCAGCGTATGCACCAGCTCCGGGCGCTCGCCCGCCTTCGGCCGGTAGCGCGCCTGCATGCGCCGCGCCTGGAACGCCTCGAAGTTCGAGCAGGACGAGATCTCGCGGTAGGCCTGCTGCCCCGGCAGCCAGACCTCCAGATCGTACGTACGTGCGGCGGAAAAGCCCATGTCGCCGGCCGACAGCAGCATCACCCGGTAGGGGATCTCCAGCGCCTGCAGCACCTTCTCGGCATCACCCAGCAGGCCTTCCAGAGCCGCATCCGACTCCTCCGGCCGGACCACCTGCACCAGCTCCACTTTCTCGAACTGGTGCTGCCGGATCAGGCCACGCACATCGCGGCCATAGCTGCCCGCCTCCGAGCGGAAACAGGGCGTGTGCGCCACCATCTTCAGCGGCAGCTCCTCCGCCTCCAGGATCTGCTCGCGCACCAGGTTGGTCAGCGGCACCTCCGCCGTGGGGATCAGCCGGAACTTCTGCTCGCAGTCCACCGAGAACAGGTCATCGTCGAACTTGGGCAGCTGCCCCGTGCCCACCAGCGTCTCCGGGTTGGCCAGGTACGGGACGTAGGTCTCCTCGTAACCATGTTCGCGGGTATGCAGATCCAGCATGAACTGCGTCAGCGCGCGGTGCAGCCGCGCCATCTCCCCGCGCATCACCACAAAGCGCGCGCCCGCCACCCGGGCCGCCCCCTCGAAGTCCAGGCGCGCCCCCGGCTCGCCCAGCTGGATATGATCGCGGCAGTCGAAATCGAAGCGGGTCGGCTCGCCCCAGCGGCGCACCTCTTCGTTCGCGGACTCGTCCAGGCCCTCGGGCACGCCCGCCTGCGGGAGGTTGGGCACATGCAGCAGCAGATCGTGCAGCTCGGCCTGAATGCCCTCCAGCTCGTCCTCGCAGCCCTTCAGCTCGTCGCCCATGCGCGAGACCTCCGCCTTCAGCGGTTCGATGTCCTCGCCACGCGCCTTCGCCTGCCCGATCGCCTTCGACCGCGAATTGCGCTCGGCCTGCAGCTCCTGCGTGCGCACCTGCAGCTCCTTGCGGCGCGCCTCCAGGCGCTCGAACCGCTCACGGTCCAGGGTAAAACCGCGCCGCGCCAGCGCGGCCTCGGTGGCGTCCAGATCCTGACGCAGACTGCGGATATCCAGCATGGGTTAAGCCGTCGACCAGTAGTAGTGGAAACCGCGCAGTTTAAGCCAAACACCCCGCCCCGTGCAGGCCGACACCGCGCAACCCCCCTCCCCAGTGGAGGCCGGCCCCCCTGGCCGATCGGCCCGAACCTGGCACCGGATCGGGTTGTAGGAGCGGCCTCGGCCGCGACCCGCACAGCCCCATCGGCCAGAGGGCTGGCCTCCTACACCGACCGCCACCCTGCAGGAGCGGCCTCGGCCGCGAACCGCACCGGGCCCGACTACCCGGGGCTTCCCGGGCGAACCACTCCAGCACATCCGCCAGATGCCAGAGCGCCGACCGGCCCTCGTGCAAAGGCAACGGGAAACTGTCCCGGTGGGTCTGCACCAGCTTGCGCATGTTCTGCCGGGAAAAGCCGAACAGGTCGAGGGTACCGATGATGCCGGCCGCAACGGCACTGAAAGGCGCAATCGCAACCGCCGCCGCCAAACCCGCCACCGCAATCACCAGACCGTAGCGCTGTCCCCGACGGTCCTTTGCAATGGCGCCTTCCAGACCGCGTTCCCGCATCCGATGGGCATGCGCCTGCTCATCCACGGCCATCTGCACGATTGCGCGGCGTGTGACATCGTCGAAACGATTCAGAAGATCGGGGTGCGGCAACGGCCCGCTGTACGACTCGTGGCGCGTCGCCGCCATCACCAGCTCCGGAGATTCGGCGGCAAGAAATCCCGCAAGCCGACGCTGCTCGTCCAACGACAGGGCACCGGCCTCCAGCCGGTCCACCAGTTCCTCCAATGTGCCGCCCTGGCTATCGGGCGTATCCGCCCCGTTGTCAGGCAGGCCCTCCGGTGGCCTTTCGCTCATCTTTCTTCTCCATTCCCTGGTCGGTCTGCGCGCGATTGATCCCTTCACGCAACCGTTCACCAACGTTGCCCCAATGACCGGCAACTCGTTGCTGCAACGAACCGGAAGGCATAAAGTCCGAGTAGTCATGCGCCGGCCACACTTCCATCACCGAACCGGCCGCAAGCCACACCCTACGGGCATCTCGCTTTTTCATTTCCACCTGCACCGCCTCCGTGTTTAGCCCCGCCGATACCTGCGTCTATCTTGGCTCACCACAACAGCACGCACAAATTCATGGCCCGGGAGGTCGCCCGGCTTCCGCGAGCCCGTCTGCGACGACACACAGAGCGGCCTCGGAAAACCTCGGGTAACAACGCGAGCGTGTACAGCGATCAGTGTTTCCTTAAGGGGATGCCCCCTTCCGGGGCTTCAGTGCACCCAGTCTTCGTAGCGGAGGCCTTCGATACGGCAGAACTCGCGAGTATTGTTGGTGACCAGTATGCAATCGGTCGCCATGGCGTGAGCCGCAATGGCGGCGTCATTGCCACCGATGGGCATACCCGCCGCAGCCAATCGGCTGCGAACCTCAATGGCCCTGTCGATCGCAGCGGCATCCCACGGCAGGATCCCGTCCAGGCGCTGAACGAATGCCGTAATGATTTCTCCCAGACGAGGCGAAGCCTTCTTACCGATCTGGCCATACCGCATCTCGGCATAGGTCACCGCGGAGATCACGATCCGGTGGCCCTGCTCCACCTCACTTTCAAGCCGTTTCAACACCTCCAGGGGCCGTTCACGGATGATGAACGAACAGATGCAGGTGTCGAGCATGTACTCCCTCACAGCGTGAAGCGCCCCTCGTCCTCGACAACCTCCGGCCGCTCCCGAAGGAAATCGGCATCGGCCTTGCCGACCTCGGCGAAAGAGAGCCAGTCGGGACGCGCCGGGCGCAGCGTGATCGAATCACCGTGCTTGATGATCTCCAGCTCCGTGACCCCCTGGAACTCAAGGTCCCGAGGCAGCCGCACGGCCTGATTCCTGCCATTTCGGAAGATGGATACGGTTCGCATACAAAGCCCCTCACGAAAAACGATCCTCGTGAAACGGTAGGCCAAAAGCTGACATATGTCCACATATGCCAGCTTCACAAAACCACGGGTTCCCTGCAGGAAGCCAGCCCCACGGCTGCCCCCAATACGTCAAAGCCGCGCTTCAACGCGGCCCACCTGCTGAGTCGCCTCCCGAGGCTCAAGCCGACCCTCACCACAGGCCGGACAAACTCGCTGCTTGCTTGCGGTGGTTTGGCTCATGTCAGATTCCCTCCGCCCGTCATTCGCGGGCGAGCCCGCTCCCACAGAACCCCGGCACCCCGTAAGAGCGGGCTTGCCCGCGACTGCGGCGGCGGGTTGGCCCACCCCGCCGTTCGCGGCCAAGGCCGCTCCTACAGGCGGAGGTCCGCCGCTTCGGGGGGCAAAGCCGACTTCACGTCGAACACCACGGCATTCTCGCGCCCCAGGCGGCGCACGCCCTCGCCGGCCAGCGCCACGAACTCGCGGTGGGGCACGGCCAGCACCATCGCATCGTACGTGCCGGCCTCCGGTTCGCCCTGCAGCAGTTCCAGGGCTTATTCCTCGCGCGCCTCCGTGGTGTCCACCCACGGATCCCACACGTCCACCTGCGCGTTGTAGCCCTGCAGATCCGCGATGATGTCCACCACCCGGGTGTTGCGCAGATCGGGGCAGTTCTCCTTGAAGGTCAGGCCCATCACCAGGATGCGCGAGCCCACCACCGGGAAGCCCTTGCGGATCATCGCCTTCACCAGGCGGTCGGCAATATGCCCGCCCATGCCGTCGTTCACGCGCCGCCCGGCCAGGATCATCTCGGGATGGTGGCCCACCGCCTGGGCCTTGTGCGTCAGGTAGTACGGGTCCACGCCGATGCAGTGCCCGCCCACCAGCCCGGGCCGGAACGGCAGGAAATTCCACTTGGTGCCCGCCGCCGCCAGCACCGCGTCGGTATCCAGCCCCAGCCGGTCGAACAGCAGTGACAGCTCGTTCACCAGCGCAATGTTCACGTCCCGCTGGGTGTTCTCGATCACCTTGGCCGCCTCGGCCACGCGGATGCTCGGCGCGGGGTGCGTGCCCGCGCGGACGATGCGCGCGTACAGCTCGTCCACAAACCGCGCCACCTCCGGCGTGGAGCCCGAAGTCACCTTCACGATGTCGGGAATTCGATGCGCCTTGTCCCCCGGGTTCACCCGCTCCGGGCTGTAGCCCAGGAAGAACCCCTCGTTCAGCAGCAGGCCGGATTCGGCCGCCAGCACCGGCGCGCAGTCTTCCTCCGTCGCTCCGGGATACACCGTGGACTCGAAGATCACTACGTCGCCATCATTCAGCGCCCGCCCCACCGTACGGCTGGCCGCCAGCAGCGGGCCCAGATCCGGCCGCCGGTGCGCATCGATCGGCGTGGGCACCGTCACGATGAATACATTGCAGCCCGCCAGCGCCGCGGGATCCGCCGTCATCTCCAGCTGCGTAGCCGCCGCGAGGTCCTCCGGCTCCACCTCCCGCGTGCGATCAATCCCCCGGTTCAGTTCCTGCACGCGCTGCGCATCGATATCGAACCCCAGCACAGGCAGCACCCGCCCGAACTCCGCCGCCAGCGGCAGGCCCACGTAGCCAAGGCCAATTACGGCAATGCGCGCATCCTCAAGATCCTTCATATCGCCCCCAGTCCATCCCTTGCCCCGCAGCGAGCGTGCTTCCAGGCGAACCACACGGGGCCCGCACCTGACTGCTGCGCTCACCTGCACGCACACTGCCACAGCCTACCCCAACACCCCATCGGCCGGAGGGCCGGCCTCCTGCAGCGTGGGGTGACGTTCATCGACGGCGTCGAACAGATTGAACCGACCAACGACGAGGCATCCTCCATCACCGACCGGAGCGCCGCCTGAACCAGCAACTGCTCATACACCAGACTTGACCATAACTCACGCACGCGGCGTCGGATAACCGCTACATCCGAAACCCCCTTCTCCACCACCAACGCTCAAAGCGGGCGCGATTGACCAACACGGAGAGTGCGCATAAACTATGCGCATCACGTCATGACATGAAGTGACCGGGAGTCGCCATGCACCTCACGCCGTACAAGGCCGACGCCCCGCGCAAGGCCACCAACCTCACCGTCAACTCCGATCTCCTGGCGCAAGCGCGGGAACTGGGCATCAACCTCTCGGCCCTTTTCGAGCAAGCGCTGGCTCAGGGCGTGCGAGAAGCACGCCGCGATGCCTGGATCGCCGAGAACCGCCAGGCCCTGGTCGAATACAACCAGCGTGTTGCCGAGCGTGGCAGCTTCGGTGACCGCGCTCGCCGCTTCTGATGGCCCAGTTCTCGGTCCACCGCAATCCATCCGCCGATACCGCATCCTGGGCACCGTACCTGCTGGTACTCCAGAACGACCTGCTCTCGGAGCTGAGTACCGTGGTCGTCGCCCCGTTGATACACGCGGAGGCATTTGGCCGCCCCGCCCACATCCTCAACCCCGCCTTCACCATCGAAGGTCACCCGGTGGTATTGTCCACCGCCGAACTTGCCGGGGTCTCCCGGACCACGTTAGGCGAAGAAGTCCTCTCCCTCGACGGCGAACGAAACACCATCATGGCCGCCTGCGACTTCCTGTTTACGGGCATCTGAGCGAGGCCCCACGCAAGACCTTCGCGGGCAAGCCCGCTCCCACAGAACCCCCTCCCCCCGCAGGAGCCTGCTCACAGGCGAACGAGCCCGAATGCCCCGCCCCACGCCCCCAGCGCTACCCACCCTGACCTACAATCCCCTTCAATGGCACAAAACACGTGAGGCATTCCATGGAACGGAACATCGTCTTCTGCTGCGACGGCACCGCCAACCAGAAGGGCGAGGTCAACACCAACGTGGTGCACCTGCTGCGGCGCATCCCCACCACCGCCCGTCAGGTCTCGGCCTACGAGCCCGGCGTGGGCACCTTCTCCCCGTTCGGCATGCGGCGCGAGAACGTCATCGGCACCACCCTGGGCAAGCTGTTCGGCCACGGGCTCACCGCCAACATCGAGAACGGCTACCGCTTTCTGATGCAGCAGGTGCGGGAAGGGGATCGGGTGTACCTGTTCGGCTTCTCGCGCGGTGCGTATGCGGTGCGCGCACTGTCCGGCATGCTGCGCAAATGCGGGCTGCTGCAGCCCGGGCGGGAAGATCTCATCGCCGAGGCCTCGCGCCTGTACACCGGGCGCCACAACGAAGACGAAGCCGCGCGCTTTCGCAAGCAGCACAGCCGCCCCTGCCCGGTGCACTTCATCGGCGCCTGGGACACCGTCGGGTCACTCGGGTATCTCTACCGCAACCGCCGCTTCTTCGACACCCGCCTCAGCCCCGAAGTCACCCACGCCCGCCATGCCCTGGCCATCGACGAACGCCGCCCCAAGTTCGAGGCCCTGTTGTGGGATGACACCCGCGTGGAATCCGGGCAAACCCTCAAACAGCTCTGGTTCCCCGGCGCCCACGCCGATGTCGGCGGCGGCTACGAACAGCGCCAGCTCGCCGAAATCGCCCTGCAATGGATGCTCGAAGAAGCCGCCGAAGCCGGCCTGATCGTCAAAGAACCCCACGAACCCGCCATCGCCCCCGACCCCGCCGGCCCCATCCACGAACCCTGGAACACCTGGGCCGGCCGCACCCTGCGCCTGCTGCACCTCGGCGACCGCCCGCGCGACGTACCGCCCGACGCCCTTCACCCCTCCGCCAAAGCCCGCCACCAGGCCCTCGGCTACCGCCCCGAGCTTTTCACCCAGCACACCCCACCGTAGGAGGCCAGCCCCCTGGCCGATCGGCCCGAACCTGGCACCGGAACGGATCGGGCAGAGGGCTGCCCTCCTACAGCGACGGCTACCCCCTGCTGGAGCGGCCTCGGCCACGACCCGCACAGCGGCGCCCTAAGGCTCAGCCCCGAATACGATCCCCGGAGCCCTTGCCCGTCGCCGTCAGGACGATAAAACGGAAATAGTCGCGCAGCGTGAGCGATTCGAGCATCTGAGCATCCACGGCAGCCAGCCGGGCCGGGTCCGACATGTCGATCCCGTTGACCTGCGCCAGCCCGGTAATCCCCGGCCGCGCCGCGAACACGCCGCGCCGATCACGCTCCTCCATCAGCTCGGTCTGGTTGGGCAAACCCGGCCGCGGCCCCACCAGGCTCATATCGCCCTTGAGCACGTTCCACAACTGCGGCAGCTCATCCAGCTTGGTCCGGCGCAGGAAATGCCCGAACCGCGTCACCGCCGACGCCTCGGCCAGATGCGTCGCCACCGAGGCCGTATCCGGCCGCATGGTGCGAAACTTCACCAGCGTGAATGGCCGCCGGTGGCGCCCCACCCGCGCCTGCCGGAACAGCGGCGAGCCCGTATCCCGCCACCCCAGCAGCAGAAGCACCAGCATCACCGGGAGCGTCACCACCAGCCCCACCGCCGACAACACCACATCCAGAAATCGAATCACACCACCCTCTCTTAACGCCGCAATGGCGCCACCGCCCGCCGCAGGCCCTCGTCCACACTCACCGGCGGCTCCCAGTCAAGCGTCTCGCGCGTGTGCGAAATATCCACCTGCAACGAATCCAGCAGCCGCCGCGCCATCTCGCCGCGCCCCAGCGCACGCGCCGCGGCACGCAAGAGCACCGGCGGCACCGGCAAAAGCCGCGCGCGCCGATCCATCGCCGCCGCCACCCGGCGCAACAGATCGGTGGTGGAAAGATCCTCCCCATCCCCCGCCAGCACCACCGAGTCACCGGCGGAAGCGGCGCCCACCACCAGAAGTTCCCAGTGCACCGGCGACTACCCCCGCACCGAACGCACGCCCGCCTGGCGCCGCATCCCCACAGAAACCCGCGGCGTGCACGAATCCGCAGCGGTCACAAGCCCACCTTCGACCGGATCACAACCCATCACAGAGTTCCTCAAGGCTCTGCGGAACCGCCCCCTGGCCCCGGATCTCCGCGGCCTCCGCCTCGGTGATCCGGGGCGCAATCGCAACGTACTCGACATTCCAGCCCTGGTAAGCCTTATGGGCGCTCAAAAACCGCCCCGCCGCAGCCACCAGAGTCGGAATGGACCTGGCCAGCTTCTCGCCCTGCCGTTTGCAGGAGCCGAACCGAATAGCGCTCTGATCCTCCGACACCGCCACCAAATCAATCTCCACGTCCGAGCGATCCCAGTACCCCCGAATCCGTTCGGACAACGCAAAGTCGCCCAGCCCCAGGCGACTGCGCTCCTCATAAAGCTGCGCCACCAGATCCTCCAGGGCATAGCCTTCAACCTCGCGCAAACGCTCATCGGCCTGCGACACGAGCATGTCCATCGGCCGAAAGGCCGAGGCCGAAACCGGCTTCTGCAGCGCAAACAGCCACGCGCGCAGGAAATTGTCACGAATGTAATAGCGCCCGCTGCGAGCCTTCGGTCGCGCAAAGATCGGCAGTCGTCGCTCGATCATCCGGTACCGCTCGCTGAGGATCTTCAGATGCCCGCCCACCTGTCGTGCCTCTCCCGGGCCGGAGACCTCCGCCAGATGGGCCTCGATCGCCGCGTTGTTGCAGCCGGGATGCGATGCCAGAAACTGCAGCACCATGTCGTAGCGCCCGCGCAGTTCACGCAGGAACCAGTTGTCCGCTTCATTGCGCAGCGGCGACGAGCTGGAGAAGAACAGCTTGCGCAGCACCGTCTCGCGATCCGCATCCAGCACACCCTGCTCGTAGGCATCGCGGTAGAACTTCGGCACCCCCTCGAACAAGTTCCAGAGAAACAACAGGCGTTCGGGGTCCTCGTCCGCATGTGCGCGCAGAATCTCCAGCACCGAGCCGATATCCAGATGCCCCAGCTCGAGCGTATCCGTGGCCCGGTTGAACAGCGGCGCCTGCCGGTCATCCAGAAGCGCCGTCATCTCCGCATGCAGCGACCCCAGCACAATCAATCCGCCGGGCACCTGCCCCGCCCGAGCGCTCAGCCGGTCCACCTCCGCCTGCAGGAACGAGCAGAAATCGAACAGCGGCTTGCGATGGAAGTACTGGAACTCGTCCAGCGCCACCACATACCCCGACTCCGCCAGCGTCGCGATCAAACGGGCCAGCTCGCCCAGGCTATGGACACGCTCCTCCAGCCCGAACGTCTCCAGGTAGCCGTTGCAAGCCGCCACCACCCCCGCCGGGTCCGAATCCGGAATCTGGATGTACAGCGTCTTCGAAACACCCGCCGCCTGCAGCGCCTGCTGAATCAAGGTCGTCTTGCCAATCCGGCGCCGCCCCGAAATCTGCAGAAAGAACCAGCGCCGTCTGGACAGGATCTCCTGCAACTGGCCCAGCTCCGTCTGCCGGCCGTAAAACGCCCACCCCCCGGATTCCACCACTCAGACACCTTAAGGTAAAAACTCTTACCCTAAATTACGTCAATCGATTCGCTCCATCAACACAGTCACTTACGAGCCACCCCACCGCACAGCCTGGTCCACCAGCAGAAGGCTAGCCCCCTGGCCGATTGGATGTTGGACAGGCCCCATCGGCCAGAGGGCTGGCCCCCTACACCGACTGCCACCCCCTGTAGGAGCGGGCTCGCCCGCGAAGCCCCCGCCAAACCCCGAAAAGCCACCAAACCTACCCAACCAACGGACCAACCGCCCGCCGCAGGCCCTCGTCCACACTCACCGGCGGCTCCCAGCCGAGCGTCTCGCGCGTGTGCGAAATATCCACCTGCAGCGAATCCAGCAGCCGCCGCGCCATCTCGCCGCGCCCCACCGCACGCGCCCCGGCACGCAAGAGCACCGGCGGCACCGGCAGCAGCCGCGCGCGCCGATCCATCGCCGCCGCCACCCGGCGCAGCAGATCGGTGGTGGAAAGATCCTCCCCGTCCCCGGCCAGGAACACCCGGTTCGCCGCCGCCGGATGCTCCAGGCACGTCACCAGCAGATCCACCAGGTTATCCAGCCCCACCAGCGAACGCCGGTTCCGCGTCACCGCGCCCAGCGGCAGCGGCACGCCCTTGCCCACCCAGCGCGCCATACGCGCAAAGTTGCCACCGGCACCCGGGCCATACACCAGCGGCGGCCGCACCGCCACGATCTCCATCCCCGTCTCGCGCCCCAGCGCAAACAGCGCCGCCTCCGCCTCCGCCTTGGAGACACCGTAAGGGTCCTCCGGCGCCGGCGCATCCGCCGCGGAAAACGCACTGCCCGGCGCAGTCTGCTCCCCATTCACCTTGACGGAGCTGACGAACACAAACCGCCGCACACCCGCCTGCGCCGCCTGCCGCGCCAGCGCCAGCGTGCCGTCCACATTGGCGCGTCGATACTCCGCCAGCGGATCGGCCGCGTCCTCTTCCATCACATGCACGCGGGCCGCCGCATGCACCACGGCCTCCACGCCCTGCAGCGCGCCGCTCCAGTCCGCTTCCGGGCCAAGCGACGGCGTTACCGCCAGCTCCGCACCCTCCGGCACCGAGCCACTGCGCCGACACCCCGCGACCGGCACCAAGCGGCCCTCAGCCGCCAGCCTTTGCACCACGGCGCTGCCCACAAAGCCCGTCGCTCCTGTTACCAGAACCCGCTGCGTCATCCGCCATGGCCTCCATGCAAACGCCTGTAAATCTCCAGGTGGGCATCCACCACCTTCCCGATCGCGAACTCCCGCTCCGCCAGCGCCCGCCCGGCACGCCCCATGGCCTGCCGCCTTTCCGGGTCTTCCACAAGCGCCTGCAGCGCATCGGCCAGCGCCTGCACATCACGCACCGGCACCAGCACCCCGGTCTCGCCGTCCTCGATGGCATCGCGGCAGCCCGGCACATCCGTGGTGACCACCGCCCGGCCACAGGCCGCCGCTTCGATCAGCACCTTCGGCAGCCCTTCTCGATAGGACGGAAGCACCACCACATGGCTCTCACGGAAGATCCGGGCTATGTCTTGCCGGAAACCGAGGAACTCCGCAACACCCTCTGCCCTCCACCGATCCACGTCCTCCGCGCTGACCGACGACGGATTACCCGGATCGGGGTCGCCCACGACCAGGAACCTGGCCTGGACTCCCCGCGCTACCACCAGCCGGGCGGCCTCGATGAACTCCTCGATCCCCTTCTCGCGCAGTAGACGAGCCGCCATCACCACTACGGGGGTTCCGGGCGGTTTGGCGTGGCAGGCGTACCCTTCCAGGTCCACTCCCGAGCCGCGGATGATCTCCGTCTTCTCCTCCCTGAGACCACCCTCCCGGATCAAGGCCATCCGATCATCCGGATTCTGCAGGATCACAGTCTGGTTTCCATGGCCCAGGGCTACGCGATACATGGCCTGGGCAACCCGTCTCATCAAGCCGGCACGCCCGCCGGACGTGGTGAACAGCGTCCCCAATCCGGAAATCGCGGACACCACCGCCGGCACTCGCGCCAGCTGTGCCGTCATCCCGCCGTACAACACCGGCTTGATCGTCACCAGATGCACCAGGTCCGGTCGCAGCCGCCGGAACAGCCGATACAACGCCCACAGCGAACGCACCTCGGTGAATGGATTGGCACCGCGCCGCGACATCGGTACCGGCACGGCCTTCAGGCCCTGCTCACCGAGCTCCGCCGGCGGCTCGCCCGGCGCCGCCACGTACACATCAAACCCTGCATCCCGGGCACCCACGCCCACGGCCAGCCGATGCGACACAAAGAAGCCGAAGTCGTTGACCACGAACAACAGTTTCCCCCGCACTCCCTCGCCTTCCCGTGTCATTTTCCTCTCTCTGAACATTTCCCGGGCGCATGCGCCGTCAGGCACCCGCTCGTCCGCACGCGCACCCTAAACTACAATCGCTCCGGATGGCACAACCCGGAGGGTTCCATGGAACGGAACATCGTCTTCTGCTGCCACGGCACCGCCAACCGGAGGGGCAAAATCAGCGTGGTCGACCTGTTGCGCCTCACGGTTCCAGTCGTCGCGAAGGGCCCAGCGACGAAGCGATACACCACTGGCACCAGCAACTACCCGCCTACGAACCCGACGGGGCACGTTCTCTCCGCTCGCATTCGGGCGCGAGAAGGTAATCGGCACAACCCCGGGCAAGCTGTTCGGCCACGGCCTCAACGCCGGCATCGAGAACGCCTACCGCTCCGTGGTGCAGTAATATCGCCCCGGCGACCGCATCTGTCTGTTCGCCGGAGAAGTATGAGTCAGCCGGAAGACTGTCCGGATGGTTTCTGATGCCGGAGCTCCAGCGCGCCGACGAAGCTCGGCGTGGGCAGCGTGAGAGGCCCGGCCAGGCTGCGGGAGGTAATGTTGGTCACCATTTCGCGGATCGCACCGTAGACCAGGGCCGCCCCGTACTCGTATTGGTTCCCCGTCAGCAAGCCTTACGCATCCTTGCGGAACGCCATCATCGCCCGCTTGTTGGCGCACGCCTCATCCGCCTCGGCAACCTCCGACCCGCACACATCGCACACGGCGTAACGCAACGGAATCGTCCCTTCCACACCGGCATGCTCCACCTGCTGAGTCGACTCCCGAGGCTCAAGCCGACCCTCACCACAGGCCGGACAAACCCGCTCTTTGCTTGCGGTGGTTTGGCTCATGTCAGATTCCCTCCGCCCGTCATTCGCGGGCGAGCCCGCTCCCACAAAACCCCGGCACCCCGTAGGAGCGGGCTTGCCCGCGAATACGGCGGCGGGTTGGCCCACCCCGCCGTTCGCGGCCAAGGCCGCTCCTACAGGCGGAGGTCGGCCGCCTCCGCCGGCAAAGCCGACTTCACGTCGAACACCACGGCATTCTCGCGCCCCAGGCGGCGCACGCCCTCGCCGCCCAACGCCACGAACTCCCGGTGCGGCACGGCCAGCACCATCGCATCGTACGCGGCGGCCTCCGGCTCGCCTTCCAGCAGATCGAGGGCGTATTCTTCGTGCGCCTCGGCGGTATCCACCCACGGGTCCCACACGTCCACCTGCGCGTTGTAGCCCTGCAGGTCCGCAATGATGTCCACCACCCGGGTGTTGCGCAGGTCCGGGCAGTTCTCCTTGAACGCCAGCCCCATCACCAGGATGCGCGAGCCCACCACCGGGAAGCCCTTTCGGATCATCGCCTTCACCAGGCGGTCGGCAATATGCCCGCCCATGCCGTCGTTCACCCGCCGCCCGGCCAGGATCATCTCCGGATGGTGGCCCACCGCCTGCGCCTTGTGCGTCAGGTAGTACGGGTCCACCCCGATGCAGTGCCCGCCCACCAGCCCGGGCCGGAACGGCAGGAAGTTCCACTTGGTGCCCGCCGCGGCCAGCACCGCCTCCGTATCCAGCCCCAGCCGGTCGAACAGAAGCGACAGCTCGTTCACCAACGCAATGTTCACGTCCCGCTGGGTGTTCTCGATCACCTTGGCCGCCTCCGCCACGCGGATGCTCGGCGCCCGATGCGTGCCCGCACGGATGATGCGCGCGTACAGCTCATCCACAAACCGCGCCACCTCCGGCGTGGAGCCCGAGGTCACCTTCACGATATCGGGAATACGATGCGCCTTGTCCCCCGGGTTCACCCGCTCCGGGCTGTAGCCCAGGAAGAACCCCTCGTTCAGCAGCAGGCCGGATTCGGCCGCCAGCACCGGCGCGCAGTCCTCCTCCGTGGCCCCCGGATACACCGTGGACTCGTAGATCACCACGTCGCTATCATTCAGCACCCGCCCCACCGTACGGCTGGCCGCCAGAAGCGGGCCCAGATCCGGTCGCCGGTGCGCATCGATGGGCGTGGGCACCGTCACGATGAACACATTGCAGCCCGCCAGCGCCGCGGGGTCCGCCGTCATCTCCAGTTGCGCGGCCGCCGCCAGCTCCTCCGGCTCCACTTCCCGCGTGCGATCAACCCCCCGGTTCAGCTCCTGCACGCGCTGCGCGTCGATATCGAACCCCAGCACAGGCAGCACCCGCCCGAACTCCGCCGCCAGCGGCAGGCCCACGTAGCCAAGGCCAATTACGGCAATGCGCACATCCTCCGGCCGACGAAATTCTTCTGTACGCCTACCCATCTTCATGCACCTCGATTCCAATCCTTGTTATCTTGCCGCACCGTCCCCAAGAAACCAGCGACAAACCGCCTCCGCCTAAGGCATGCATCACACCCTTAATAACCATGCACATCCCTATCACGATCCACCACATAATCCATAAGGATCACTGTACGGTCTCGTTAATTACCAGCCTCGTCTTACCATTCGGCCCGACCGGCATCGCTTCGATCCGTTCTACATTCACTCGAACCTTGTAGCCCAGAACCTGGCGGAAATTCGCCTCTGCCAATTCCCCGATTTCTTCCAGGCACGCCCCCTCCTCAGGAACAACGCGTAATACGAATTCCTCAACACTCCTCTGCACTACTTGCGCCCGCTCCACCCCTTCCAAGTCCTTCAAGGTGCGATAGGAAAACATCCCCATCCTGCCGCCATCTCGCAGCGTCACCATGTCCTCGACCCGTCCCACTACACCGTCAACCGTTGGCGTGCAGAGCCCACATGGGCATCCGGAGCCCCTTTCGGCTCGCAGCCCCTCCACAAAATCCCCCGTCCGGTAACGAATCAGGGGCATGCGATCCTGCGTGAAGCTCGTCACCACGAGCTCCCCACTTCCTTCGCTTCGCAGCCCCTTCTCCGTCAGCACCTCAAACACCCCAGATTGCCAGCGGACATGATAAGTACCATGCAGGCACTGCTGAATAAACGGAACCCCTTCACTCGCCGAGTAATAATTAGCTACGGGCGCCCCCGCCAGCTCCTCCATCCTCTCCCGCACATCGGGGGTTAGCGTCTCCGCCGTGGTAATACAGGCCTGCAGAAACGTCGCCCAGTCAACACTGTCGTGCGTAAGCTCCAGAAGCGCTTTGATGGCTGAGGGATAACCGTCAAGGACAACTGGACGAAACTCGTTCAACTTCCGCGAGATCACCGCCTTGTGGCGACGATCCAGGTGATACGTAGAGACCAGGAGTTGCCTCTCAGACGGCACGTGGAGCCACGGCCGTTCACTCACCGCACTGGGGTCTGCTATCAAACGACCCGACAGCCTCACTGAGCGGTACCCGTCCTCGAGCCCACAAAGCCGTGCATGATCTGCGAGATACGCAAAACGCCGTTGCTCCGACTTGGGACTGTGTTCCACCACCATGGGCTGTCCCGACGTACCACTCGTCGCCGATGTCTTCCCCTTGGGCACCTTGCTGCTAATAAACTCGCTCGTCCGCGACTTAAGCTCCGCTTTTTCCAGAACCGGAACGGCTGCAAGCCAATCCAACGCTCGCCCTGAGCCGGGCGGCGCCGGCATATGCTCCGAGTAGAACGGAACCGTTTGCCACGCATGCATAAGAACACGCCACAAGCGCCGTTGCTGTAGGCGCGCCTGCCTCTCCACATCCGACACCTGTGTTTTCCGAAGCAGCCTCAACTCGGCCTCAAACGTGGGCCCATACCGGCGCTTTGACCACCGATACCCTACACCGGCCACTAGCACCTGCCTCACCCACCAAGGGGCCCTGCGCAGAAATTTCTCCACCGCCTTCATGTTTGCACTCCAATGGCTCGCAACCTGCATCCACCCCCTCCATCGCTCTCAGGCGCAAGCGAGGGCCCCGGCTCTCGCCACTACGGCCAAACCCGACCACTCCGCCCGTACACCGTCCCGAACGGCGACAGACAAAGCCGACACAGCTACCCCTAGGGCTTGCCGAATTGCTATGCGCCTACCTCTTCCCACCCGGTCGCCCAGCCGCTCTCACCACCTGAGCATATTCCTCTCCCCATGCCTCCAAGCTGAAGGCGCCCTTCGCATACTCCGCCGCTTGTCCGGCTACCGCCTGCGTCTCCTCCCGATGATCCATACACCAGCGAATCCGTCCAAACCACGCCTCTGGATCGTCTAGAGGTTCGATCCAGCCCGTATCCCCTTCCTGGACGATTTCAGGCATACCGCCTACCGGGCTGACCACGACCGGAAGACCGATATACATTGCTTCCTGCACCGTATTGGGCACACCCTCGTCCTTCGATGGCATAACAAGCAGATCCGCGTCCGCCATCAGCTCAGCTACGTCTTCCCGCCAACCAAGGATCTCAAACACCGCGGTTAAGCCCGCCTCCTCCAAACTCTGGCGAAGCCGACTCGCGTACTCCTCATCAAAAATCGCCCCAGCCACTCGGACCCGGATCGCACCCTCACTGATCCCAGCGTTTCCTAGCCTACGCATAGCGTCTACAATAAGAAGCTGGTTCTTCCTTTCGCAGATCATGCCGACCTGCAAGACCGTAAACGGCTCCGATCCGCCTGCGCCGATCTCCTTTCGACGCCTTCGCACCTCCTCTAGCCGGGCAAACTCCACACCCGGGATTATCGCATTGAACTTACGCACGTACGTCGCAGACAATTCTCTACCAAAAATGCCATCGGGCGCACCGCGGTACTGAAAGACAACCACCGAGGATGCCCACAACGCGAAGCGGTGGAGTAGCCGGACTACACCTTCCGATCGAGGCTCATAATCCACGTCCCAGACCAGACTCTTACGCGACAGCACGGTCCCCACGCCTGCCAACGCAATCCCCCTGCTACCGCGTATCCATACCCCGTCGACATCCAACCGACGGACCAACCTCCAGAAGCGGAGATTTTGTCTTAACAGTGAAAGACCGATCCGTATCTTGAATACAGGCCCGCCCCCCAACAAAGCGCCATGCCCACGCGTAAGAGTCTCCAGCCGATCTTGTTCCACCGCCCCGATGCCCCACTTCCCAGCCTCACGAAGAAGCTCACTCCCGTGTTCCGAAGCCACCCATACCTCAACATCATGGGCCGACAACGTCTTCGCAAGCGACAACGCCCTCCGGGGCGCCCCTGTAAGCGCACCCGGCGTGTCCATATAAATCAAGATCTTCATAAAAGCATCACCGCGTTCGACACATGTATCCCTTGGCCCACAACACTTCTAGCAACGCGACCCGAATTTAAGCGTCAACAAGCCCCCTTTCCCGGGGACCCGCTTTTTCCTCGGCTGCAATCCGGCGACCGCACACCCCGCATCCGCGTAACCGAGCTCTCACAGCAGGGTGACCTGATGGTGTCCTTTCTCGGGCCGCCACCTTCTCTCGCTCACGTCTATAGTAACATCCGCCCATGAGAAACCTCCGGCCGCACCTCGCACCGCCCATATTCTCCCGGGGCGGACTCGACCGGGGCACTTACCCTCACAACTCTTAAAACTCCAACCCACGGATTCGACCTCTTTCCGCGAGCCTCTCGTGCCGACCAAGGATCGCCGCACGGGTACGCTCCGAACTCACGTACGCCGGCTTTCTACGATCACCCCACAGCCCTAAAGCCCCCAGCCTGGGGCTTTCCAACGCAACATTACGTCCCACGCCGTCAAAAGACACATAACACCGATAAAAACCCACCTGTTAGCCATTGGTAGAGCCAGACCACCCAACAAAATCACCCAGATCCCCGCCTCAAGAAACCTCCTCGTATACGGAAAAAACCAGTACATTGACAAATAGACCACGATCAAACCGATAGAAAACAAATTGCGACGCACATGCTCCTTCCCCGCGGTCGCAAAAGCCCCAAGTATGATCGCCCATGCTATAAAGGCCCCACCCCCGACCTGCACCTCCATCGCGGCATACCTCTCAACCTGCCGAACCCCGGCCCCCAAGTAGTCCAACAGGAAAAGCATAGCTAGGACGCTTCCCGCAACACCAAACAACGTCAACGTTAGCCGCGCGCGATACCGTTGCACCGCACCAACCCCCATATACAGCAAGAAAAGCGGCAGAAACACAATGTGAATCAGCGGCGTGAGGGATAGAAGGAAAATCCGCACACTAGTGCGTTCCAACGTAAGAGCCAGAAGCCACACAGAGATGGCAACCGACATACGAATGTGGTGGACATGGTTGGTTAAGATATACCCGCTGAAAGTAAGCACCAGAACGAGAACTGTATACTTCGGCGCACGGGATACCACAAACCAATAGGGCACGAAGGCACCGAAGAAAATAAATATCCTCAGGACATTTTCCGCGCCGACCACTGACCCCAGTGCAACATTCAGAACAAGCCACAGCGGCTCGTTAAGCAGCCCGTACAGCCAAGACTCCCCAAAATTAGCGCCCAACCGCACGGCAGCGTCCCCGGCGATCGCAAGGTAGTTATCCCGGTCCTTGAATGCATCAATGGGCAAAGCCGCAAATGACACTCCCGCAACGGTTGCCACAAGGAACGCTCGGAGCTGTCGCAACGATACACTCGCGCCGCATAATTCCATTTTACAAAACACGCGCATTCAATCTCCAGCACGAAACTCGCCATCATGCACCGGCGGCACACACTGCCCCAACCGCTAAACACTCACATCTTCTGGAGGGCCTGCAAATACTTTACGCCGACCACATCAACATGAAAATCGCTGGCTCTTCGTCGCTGCCGCCCCGAGCACTTCGCCGCCCCTGCGGTCAACCATCTGCCGAGCACCTCCGCCAATGCGCGCACGTTACCTGGTGGAACCAACTCCCCATACTTGCCACCACACAGGATTTCACTCGGCCCGCTCGGGCAGTCAAATGCGACAACCGGAAGACCTGCATCTAACGCCTCGACCAAGACATTCCCAAAACCTTCATATCGAGAACTTAGAACAAACAGGTCGCACACGGGGAGGTAGGCTCTCAAGTCTGGCACGCCGCCAAAAAAAATCACGACGCCTTCAAGGCTGTTTTCGTGAACCATTCTCTCCAGTTCATTCCGGTTAGGCCCATCACCAAAGATGACAACACGAAAGTTGGCGAACCCTTCACGAACGAGTCGCGCCACCGCCAGAATCAGAAGATCGAACCCTTTTTGATCGACGAGACGGCCCGCGGCTGCAATAATCGGCACAGGTTCAGTTACAGCCAAGCGTGCCGCAAAGTTCGCGCGGTCAACAACGGCCGGCTCGTCCAGGCCGACTACCGGGTTATAAATCACATCGGCGGGTAGCCTTGACGCCGCTGCACACTCCTCAAAGAAGGAGTCCAACGATCCCTGAGAGTTGGCTATCAGAAGGTCGGCATAGCGCCGTCCATACCAAAATGCCCTCCGCTTGGCCCACCGCGCGAAACGAGACCGTGTTTGGTGGATGATCTGGGCAGGGTCCGTCAGTATTCGCACGGCCATCTTGCGCCGCCGGTCACATAGCCGAAGCCAAGGCGTCAAGAGCCCCGCAAGCAGCGGATCAAACACTATGACTCGAGGCGCCAGCAAGCGACGATGGAGAGCCATCCGGACGGCAAACCGTGCAAGCCGGCGCCCGCCCAGCACCTCCACTCGCCCCTCAAGCGAAGAGGCGAGATGAGGATCGGCACGCGCACACACGATGTTAACGACAACGCCTTGTCTAACGGCATACAGCGCCAAATTCCGCGCAACGACACCGGCTCCACCAGATAAGGAGAAGACCACAATGGATAACCGCATCCTGAACCCCTATGGTGAACACCGACCGTAGCGTTCTATAACGCCCAAACCCACCGAGCTCCAGAACACGTTCCGAATTACCGAACGCGCCACACTTGTGCCCCCATTCCAGCTGTTACTTAATTTGATCAATAATCGCTGTCACCTCGCCCCACATCGCTTCGGAACGGCACTTTAGCATCCCGGATAAAAAGAAAAACGGGGACAGATTTATTTTCTCACGTCCGGCGCGACGGCGGGCGACCGGGACGGCGTCGCTCGATTCGGCAGCCAATAATCTGCTCCACTTCGTCCACGAAACGCTGGTTCCCAGTGAGCTGGCCGCGCTGCAAGGCCTCGCGCAGCAGCGTCAGCCCCTGCTGCGGGACGCCCTGCTCCTCGAAGCGGGCGTAGCGCTTACGGCGTTCGGCCGCTTCGTCCGCCAGGTCCAGACACGCCGGGTCCAAGTCGATCCAGCTCTCCGCCTCGCCCATCCGCTGGCGGTAGCTGGACCAGGGGTACTCCCCGGCGGCCGCCACCATACGCGCCCGCACTGGGTTCAGCTCGATGTAGCGAGCGCAGGCCAACAAGTACGTCTCCGTCTGCACCGGACTGGACTTGTAGCGCCCTTCCCACAGTGTACCGGAGCGGCCCTCCAGGCGATTGCGATACCGCGTGGCGCGCGCCGCCAGCGCCTTCATCAGCGACCCCATCGCCTTACCGTTAATGCGGTTTATTCTGGCCGAACGCCCGTCGGTTCGCGGCCAGGGCCGCTCCTACAGGGGAGGCAGACAGCCACCGGACCGGTGTTCACAGCGTGGCGGCATTCACGATGCCGTGGTTGGCCAGTTGGCGGCGGACGACTTCGCTGTACACCCCCAGTTCTTCGGCGGCCTCCTCGATCGATTCGTCTTCGATCACCCGGCCCCAGTCCTTCTGGCGCAGCCAGTCGGCGGGCGCCAGGAGCTCGGCGGCAAAGGCGCGGTTGCGCTTTTGTCGCGGGGTTCGCGCGGCGGTCACCAGGGTACTCGCGGTGCTTCCGCCGATCAGCAATTCCAGCAGACCGCGGCAAAATGCGAAGCGGCGCGGTTTTCCGCTGCGCGCCGCGAGCACAAGACCGCCCTGGCCCGGTTCGGCGCTCTCCGCCAGGGCATCCAACCAGTGGTTGAGGGGCGGCCTTTCGGCTGAAACGACGGGAAGGTTTCGCATGCCGAGTGCGCCGGCGATCCAATCATCGTCGCGCAAGGGTTGGTTGCCGATGCCCGCCACCCTTCTTAGCGCCATGGCGGCCTGGTACCCCGCATCCCAGGGCGACGAGACATCGCCCGCCCCGGCGGCGCCCTGCACTGCATCGCGCAGGTCGGCGAACGGGCCCAGATCCAGCGGCTGGGCGCGGAGGCGTTCCCGGAGGGAGAGGACGTAGTCCGCACCAGCGCGCAGATCATCCACGGTCAGCGCCGAGAAGAAGTCTTCATGCCACGGCTCGGGAAGGCGGTGGGCGACATCCACGATGGTATCGGCCTGGTCGGCGGTGGCGGTATAGGGGTTCAGCCCGGTCTGTGCGGCCGCTATGCAGAAGGCGCGCTCTTCGTCCGTCGCCTGCTGGATCGCGGCCCATTCCTCCTGCAGCAATGTGTTGTGGATGTTGCAGGCTTCAAGCCGGCCGATCACCAGCTCCACCCAGCGTTCGAGCGTCTCCACGAAGGCTTCTGCCGGTACGGTGGCCGTCCCGGAAGAGGGAAACGAGACGCTTCCATAGTCTTCCGTGCGCCATTGCAACAGGACCTGCCCGCCCTGCGGCGTGATGTTCAGGGCCGGCAGGGCGTAGCCCTCGCGACCGAACCGGAGGTCGTGGCGCGATGCGTAACTGCTGTCGGCCGTAACCTCGGGCTCTGGCAGGAGCGACCACCAGTTGCGGACGATCCACTCGGTGACCGGATAAAGGGGCACGAGGACGTGATCGCGGAAGCAGCCGGAGCGGCTGTCCAGCACCCGCGTAACGGGATGTCCGTTGACGGACAACGAGAACCGCGCCCAGGTCGCACGAAGCTCGTCCCCGCGGGAACCGTCCACGGCCTCCCATTCCGCCTGAAAGCGCAGCGGCTCAGTCATAACGAGGAAGGTACATCCTTGTGCTCGGGGCTGCCCACGTACGAGATGCGTTCGGCCAGCACGCGCCGTTCGGGCGCCGATTCCCGCTCTCGTTGGAGATCACCGATCCGGGCAGTTGCGCGCATCATGGCCGTACCCGTTGCAGATCCGGCACCGGCGAACTGTCGGGCACGTCTGTATATTGTGACCGGACTGCCCGCAATGGGAGCAACGCGGTACGTTGGGGCAGTTGCGCGCCGTATGCGCGCCAGAGCCGCAGTTGGAACAGGCCATGGTTTCTCCTCAGGACAATGTGTCTGACTCATTGGGGCCACTGGAGTGTGCGCGCGTACCGACGCTCTCCTCCATGCGCTGCTTCATACAGCCGATGTCATCGCCATTCTGAGGCACTTTCCAGCCACAGTGCAGGCGGCTTCCGGCATCCACGATGCGCCGGCACAGCGGGCAAAGCTCGTGGCTTGACTGGTCAACGAGGGTACGAAGCCAATCGGCATCGTCCAACGAGCGGTATTCGGCGCGCTGAACTTCGACGAGATCCGCAATGCGGTCGCCGTCCGGGTCGATGCTCACCGAAAGGGCGCCAATGCCGTTGCTGCGGCACATGGCCAGCAACTCACTCAACCGAGCCTCGTCGTGGAACTGCGCGGCATCGAACAGCGGGATGATGATGTACGTGTAGTTCGACCGGGTGCGGTAGTTGACCGCCTGGCTGATGGCCTGGGAGATAGCGGGGATGTCGTTCGTGGCCTTCAGCTCAAAGCTGTACATCACGAATTCGTCATTGGCCATCTGGCGACGGATACGGAAACCGACGAAGTCCGCGTTCTCGAATCGGCCACCCTGGCGGCGACTCTGCACGTGCTCCACCCGGGCAAAGTCGAACGCCTCCTTGAGCCAGGGCAGCAGTGCATCCCCAAGCTGGTCCTCGCGCCTGCGGCCGGGGTATCGGTATTCCCGTGTCGCGGCGCTGAAGCGCTGGCTGCGCCCCTGCGCGAAGCGATAACTACTGTTGCCGCATACCGCTTCCTTGAACCCGGAACGAAAGGCATCCAGGTCGCTGTCGATGCCGGGGCGGTGCATCAGCTCCGTGACACTCGGCATCCGTTGCTTGAGCACTTCATCCAGGCGGCCTTCTGTAACGCCCTCGTTCAGCAGCTGCTCGCCCAGTGCCTTGCCCGCAGCGGCCGGCGGCTCGATGGCCGTGAGACTCAAGGGGCCGCCCCGACCGGGGGTTGGCTGCCAGTAGAAACCCATGTCGGCTTGATGCGCCAGCAAACGCTCCTTGAACGCTGTCCACTGGTCAATGCCCTTCTTTCCGCAAAGGGTGTTGCTCTGGTCGGCGCTCATGCCCGCCAAGCTGGATTCCAGCAACCGTGGGGGCTCATTCACTTGAGCGAAGCGCAGGCACTCGGCAGCGCTGCGCTCTATGGCTTCGGTAGTGTTCATGCGGGCTCGTAGACGAAGAAGCGGTGGTAGGGGTACTGGAATTCACCTAATCCGATCGATCACGGAAAACACTTCGCCCCACATCTCCTCCGAACGAGACTTGAGGCGTGCGGATTCCACTTTGAGTGACTCTGATAGCTCGCGGTTGCTCCGTTCATCCACCAACCGATCAATTTTTTCGGCTAATTCATGGTTTGCGTCATCGACTGACACGACCCCATCGGGGAAGCCGTAGTCACGGAACAACTCCTGATATTTATGGCTCCATCCGGTGGCGATGGATGGGACACCCTGGCTGAGTGCACTGACCAGGCCGTGGAACCGGCTACCGATGGTGGCAAAACTTGCGCCAAGGATACCCTTGATCTTCAACGGATCGTCCTCGACAAGGACTGGAAGGCCGCCGGCACCTTCCGAGATCTGGTCCGCAAGCCAACGGTCATTCGCGCCCTCGTGTACCAGAATGAACGGCTTTGCGCCCTTATCCTTAAGCTGTTGGGCACAACGCACCATGAACGGGAGATACGCGCTGCTCCGCGAACCATCCGTCTTGTCGACCATGCGGTAGTTCGGCACCAGGCATACGCCATGCTGGTTACGGTCGAAGTATTCTGGCACCACTCCGTTAACCAGATTGGTGAAGTCCGGGTACTGGCGGATATTCCCGCGCTCGCCAGTCACGTCGGTGAGGTAGTCGTAGGACGTTTGCTCCCGGGGCATGACGAGATCGATGTTATCGACCGCCCGCCGAATTGCCTTGCGAATACGCTTGCCCGTGTAGGGCCCGAACGCCTGGGGCATCAGGATCACCTTCGTACCCTGCTTGCGCCAACGCGCGGCAGAGTGCGCCAGCTCCCGGGCGCTCCGATCCCCCCACTGGTCGCTGTAGGAAAAACCGGCTGCGTCGATGACGACATCGACATCCCGGTCGAGGACGACGCCATACATCTCCCGCAGCTTCCGGGGTGCCAACCCGGCCAGATCTCCCAGCTGAAACCCGTACCGATAAAGCGATGCCTTGGGGTAGAAACCATGATCAACGACCTTCCGGAACGGCATCGAGGACCCGCTGTGTGTCGGCGCCATGGTCAACAGGGCTTCGGGATAGGCCGCTTGAACCCTCTCCATGATTGCGCGCAGCATCAGTTCCGCGCCCTTGTTCACGAACCCGGCCTTTCGGATCTCGATAATCATTCCGGCGCACACTCCTGCGTAATCAGTGAATTCTGCTTTTTCTGCGAATAAGGGATGCCGCTCGCGGGGTCTCCATAGCCGATGGAGATCAGCATCACGACCCGCTCGTATTCCGGCAGACCGAGGATCCCCTGCAGCTTGCGCTCCGACCAGTCCACGTCGGGCCAGTTGATCGGGCAGGTGGAAAGCCCCAGTGTTTCGGCCGCGAGCATGAGCTGCATGGAGGCCAGCGAGGCATCGATATAGATCAGGTGCCGATCGCGCTCCTTGGGATATGCGGAGAGATCGCCCACCACCACGATGATGGCCGGTAGCTGCTGAGCAAAGCCGGTGGTACCCCCGGCGCATTCGGCAATTTCGGTGGCCCGATCGGGATCGTCCGCAACGATGAACCGATACGGCTGGCGATTGCACGCCGATGGCGCCAGGGCGGCCGCGTTGATGGCCTGCTGGATCAGGTCCGAGGGAACCGGCTGCTGCTTGTACCACCGCACCGAGCGACGACGGAGGAACAGCGTGGCGAGCTGGTCGAACGAAACGTCGGTCTCGGGACAGGCGGACAGCGGATAGGGCTTGAATGTGCGAGGTTCAGCGTCGTTCGCACGGTCGCGTTCCGCTCCCTCCCGTGCATATTCCGTCCGGGCTTTGCGTATGGGCGGCGTGTCCTCCACCACGCTGAAATATTCGTCCAGAACATCCGTGGCCCAGCGAAGCTCGCCCTCCGAGTAGCCCGGCCGGGCCTTCGCACGGTTGTAGCAGCGCACGGTCTCCAGGATGAAGGCCTCGGCGAACACGTTTCTCCGGGGCTGCATGATCAGCCCCTTCTCCAGCCGATGCACATTCCGCCGCAGCAGTGGCGAGGTGTCGTCCATGCTGCGCAGCGCCCTGTGGTAGGCAGCGCGCCCCTTCAGCACCGCAAGGTGCTCACGGTCGAAACGTCGGCTGAAGAGAAAGTAGTACAGGTTGGCCAGCCAGCGGTTGGCCGCGACGATTCGAAGGCTTGCTGCGGCGATCGCATCGAGGGCGCGGAGCACCGAGCGCTTGGCTGGGGCCGGTAAAATGCCCCGCAACAATGACTTCATACGTAAATATCCCCTTCGAACTCCATCTTCCTTAACAAGAGCGCCAGCGTTGCCCGCATGTGCATCTCATAGGGGCTCCTAGCCAACCCGGGCCCCACCTTCTTAAGCTGGCCATCTACGTAATCCGATTGGGCCTCACACTGCCCTCGGACCTCCTCCTCCAAAACCGAGAGCCCCGACCACAAGCCGAATTCATCACCAAGCGATTTTTGCCAATCCTTTACAAGCGGGAGCTGCCGCATCACGCGACGGAACCCGCGCTTAGCCAGGTCCACCCCGGGCACAGCCCTTCTCACCCTTGGTTCGAGCCCAAACTCGACCCCCAGCTCCCTAAATACGCCCCTCGCGTATTCCCGATACAATCGCGAACCTCGCTTATGCTCCAACGGGATACGCTCCCAAAAGTCAACATACTCGGCATCCCACAACGGCATCCCCCAGGCAAGACCTACTCCTTCATAATACCTATTGGTATTAACGATGAATTTCGCCTGCCTTTCACGCTGCTCCCACGCCTCGAACTTCCGATACCATGCCTGCCCCGGCGCGAGAGTCTCAACCTGCTCCTCCACCCTCAACATCACATCCTTTGGGCAGAAGTTGTACAATCCGTGCCGCTTTCCAATCAAGGATGCCACCCCGCGGCTCGAGGATATCCGTGATATCGACCTCGGTATGTGCCCCCCACTAATAAAGTCCCCGGTATGCCCTACGAGGACGACGGAGCCCCTCTCGTCAATGCTGCGCAATCGCTCTTGAAACAACAACGACGCAAGCCCGCTGATCGATACATACGAAGCTGCCTCTCGGATCATGTCCTTAACCCAAGGATGGCCCACAACCGTGGCCCACCTCTCAGCCGAATGCGGAACCAGCTCCCATTCATACCCTAATTTTTCTGCGAGCCTCCGGCTAATTTCTACATCCCGACTACCCGCAGCCCCCCACGCATAGCATTTTACGGATTCAACCCCACCTTTCTTCAACATGCAAAGCAACAACCGAGAATCATAGCCAGCACTAAGCGGCAAGATCACTTTACGCCCATGCAGACCCGATATAACGCGATCGAAAGCGCCCTCAGTGACCCCATCCAAGCAAGATACCAAGTGACCCTTGCTTTCCTCGGAAACAGGTCTTGTATTGTATGCATACCCCGAATAAACCTTCACGGCATTTTCAGAAAAACACAACAACGAGCCCGCCTCGAGCGAAAAGACATCGCGGATTAGGGTGCGCGATCCTGTCACGTAACCAAAAAAACAAAAGTCAGACAAGGAAGATTGATCTACAGCCCCGACCCGATCCACGCACGCTCCAGGCCTATCTGAAACAATAAGCTCGCCGTCCGCACACGAATAGAACAGGGGCATCTCCCTCACCCCTCCAGGGCTCGCCTCGATAGATCGTAGTCCGGATCCGCTATAACCTACCAGCAAAAAGGGCAGACGCAGTCGCCTTATCTCGTCCGGATTTGCCCAGTCGACATCCACAGTCATGTAACGCGGCTTATACAGTACCCGATCGTCAGCGAGGCGAAGCGCCTCCCAGCGCCCACCATCAAACCGGAGCGCCACATTGCGCAGACCCACGTATTCCTTCATGACAAGGATCCCCTATTTTCTTCCAATCGCGCATCGCTATTCGCACAGAACCAATACGCCATGGTAATAAAGATGGCGTTATGTAGAATGCCAGTTAGCGAATAGAGCGCCACGGCCACGAGAGCGCTCTCCAACCACCAAGCACCGAGGACAATTGCGCCTGCGCGCAGGAAGGTGCTAGCCACGTTTAAGACGAGTGCGAGATGCTGCTTGTGATATACGATTATCGCTTTTGCGCTGGGCTGATTCAGAAAAACAAAGAACATCCATGCGGAAATCCATTGTGCGTAGATACCTGCATGACGCCAGTCACTACCGAACACAAACTCAAAGATCCAGGGACCGAGAAAGACAACTGTAGCAAACGGAACAAAGCCAATCGCACCGAGGCTTGCGGTAGCGCGGACCCAAATTGGGGTTGCGCGCCGGCCATCGTTAACCGCCTCAGAGAACCGGGGGTAAAACACGCTACCGACTGCCTGCCCAACGATACTTGAAGGTGCTTTCAAAACCTGCACACAGAGCACGTAATAGCCGGCGATGACAGGACCGAAATAGGCCGCAAGGAGTATAACTGGAAGCGCGTGGGAGGCTGCGTTCAGGAAAAGTTGAGGCGACTGATAGAATGGGAAATCACGGTGCCGGTGCGCGAGTTCCTTCAGGGGAGTTCTTGGCCCTTCGTCGGCCGCAGTGGGTTCTGCCTGGTAGCGCCTGCGCGCGCCGATGAACAGCAGCGCAGCGTGAAGCGCGTGGCCCAGTGTGGCCAGCACGATGAGTACCGCGCCGACGGGATGCAGCCAGCCGAGGCCACTCTTGGCGCTGTTCAGAATCAGTGAATGCGCGACTGCGGAGCGGGCGACCACACCGAATTGCTTCTTGCGGATCAGCCACTGCTGGGCAATCTGCATCCATGCGGCGAACAGCATAGCCACGGGGATCAGGAACAGGTAGCCGGCAACGGATTCGGCACCGAGCGTTGCCGTCAGCCAGTCGCCACCGAATGCCAGGAGGGCAGCGGCCAACAGGGCGACGCCGAACGACAGGATGGCGGACAGGCGGACCAGGCCCAGTGCGTCGCGGTCTTCCCGTGGGAGGACGATGGCGATGGGGTATGCCAGCGCGGCAACGGGGATGGCGACGGCGACGATCGCCATGAAGGTGCCCAGCAGGCCGAAGGCTTCCGGCCCGTAGATACGTGTGATAAGCGGGGCGAAGGCCATGGTGATGGCCTGCGCCCCGGCGGTGCCGGAGGCGACTACCGCCACATTGCGGGCGAAACGGCTGCGCCAGACGCGATCGAACGCGCGCCGCGGGAGGGCCATTGCGTTACTCATTGCAGGTGCGGGGCTGCCCCACAGCAGTCTCCAGCAGCCGCTTGCCGATGCTGTGGCGGCGCATCTCGATGAAGCGGTTCATCGCGTAGTGCGTGAGCGAGCGGAAGAAGGCGGAGAACAGGATGAGCCCGAAGGCGGCCGCGCCCAGCGCGAGGATGAAGGCATCCACCGAGGTGAAGCCGAGGCCATCAAACACGCTGTTGAGCACCGGGTTGGTCTGCACCACTTCGGGGTTGCCCAGCACGCTCAGAAACGGCATGACCGAGGCGACGCCCGCGGTTTCCAGCACGGCCATGACGATGACCATGCCGAGCACGAGGCCGCCGCGGCGTTTTTCCTTGCGGCTGAGCAGGGCCAGGGCTTTGCGGTAGGTGCTGAGCATGGGGTGGCCGGTTGGGTGGTTTCTGGTTGATTTTCTCGTAGGAGGCCAGCCCTCTGGCCGATCTGGCATGGCCGGTCGGTGCCCGATGCCACACCGGGGGATCGGCCGGAGGGCCGGCCTCCTACGCGGGGTGTTCACCGCTTGAACGAACTGCGGATTGGGCCACGAATCGTGGGGCGAATCAAGTTCGCGGCCGAGGCCGCTCCTGATATGGATTGACCTGTCAACGGTTGGCTGTAGCGTTCGATCGAGACCTCCTGTTTTCCATGCCTTCGAGGCA
>NZ_KB906460.1:0-40505 GCF_000381385.1 Thioalkalivibrio sp. ALE10 | reverse complement strand
GATAGAGCCCCTTCTCACGGCAATAGGCGCTGAACTCCGCCTCGGTCATCGGCGCGGTCTCGAGCACGACGCGGAACTTCTCCTCGCTGCTCCAGCCCTCCGGGGTCGATCCTCGTGATGGCAAAACCTGTCCTCTCTCACGGGCCTGTTTGCGCCAATTGTACAAGGTCGCCGTGGAGATCCCCTCGGCCTCGGCCACCTCGGGGACAGTGAGATTCATCGGTGGTGCCAGCTTGCGCAGGACGGCTTCCTTACGCTCGGCAGAGTAGTGCTTCATGGTTGTCACCTGCTGGTTGCGTTGAGGCGACAACTACGTTGACTGATAGGGCATCCGGGAACTGACGAACGAGGATCTTCCGGCCGGCGACGTACTCGTGCAGGTCGAGTATTCCAGTCTGAATTACAAGGACGGGATGATCCTGAACGGCCGGGGCGGCCTGGTCCGGCACTATCCCCACGTGGCCGGCATCGACCTGGCCGGCACCGTGCTGGAATCCTCCGACCCGCGCCATCGGCCGGGCGATGCCGTGATTCTGACCGGTCACCGGGTCGGCGAAACCCACTGGGGAGGATACGCGCAGCGCGCGCGGCTGCACGGCGACTGGCTGATTCCGCGGCCCGCGGGCTACAGCGCGCGTCAGGCGATGGCCGCCGGCACGGCCGGCCTCACCGCAATGCTCGCGGTGCAGGCCCTGGAGGATCACGGGCTGCACCCGGAGGCCGGGGAGGTCCTGGTCACTGGCGCCTCGGGTGGCGTGGGCAGCCTGGCGGTACGGCTTCTGGCCCGGCTGGGGTACACCGTCGCTGCCGTGACCGGCCGGCGCGGGAACGTGGACTATCTGCACCAGTTGGGGGCGCAGCAGGTGCTGCCCCGCGAGGATCTGGCGACCGCGCCGGCCAAGCCGCTGTTGAGCGAGCGCTGGGCAGGCTGCGTGGACACGGTGGGCGGGGATTCGCTGGCCCACGTGCTCGCCGGCATGGCCTATGGCCGGTCCGTGGCGGCCTGCGGCCTTGCCGGCGGGGCAGAGCTGCACACCACGGTCCTGCCATTTCTCCTGCGCGGCATCTCCCTGCTGGGGATCGATTCGGTGTTGTGCCCCGCAGACAGGCGCCTGTCTGCCTGGGAACGTCTCGGCGAGACGCTGCCCGGTACCGAGCTCGACGCGGTTACGCACGAGATCGGGCTGGACGAAGTACCCGCCCATGCCGAGCGCATCCTGGAGGGGCAGGTCCGTGGCCGTCTGGTGGTGCGGCTGGATCCTGATGACCACTAAGCGCAGCTGATTCCGCTACCCCATGGCGGAACGGGTTCGAACCCGGGTATCGTGCGGAAACCGAGGAGGAGACCCGCATGACCGAACTTGCTGCCCGACTGCGCAACGTCCGCGACCAGCTCTCGCGCCTGGAGGCGCTGACCCGCGATGACCCCGCGGCGGCCCGGCAGCTCGTGACGGAACTGACCCGCGAGCTGAATCAGGCGCTCGACGCCGCAGAGGAACAGGACGGCGCCGGGGCCGCGCGCAAGCCCGAGGAGCCGCGGCCCCCGCGCGACCCGATCGAGAAATGTCCCCGCTGCACCCTGCGCGGGTTCACGTTTCAGGAGGGCACCATCCGCGAGAGCGCGACGCGAGCAGGGCACTACGAGGCGCTCTACCACTGCATGAGCTGCGGCTACGAGGCGTGGCGGCCGCTCTGAGTCCGGCCCCTCGGGTTCATCGCCCTCCGGGACCGTCCCGCGCGACTGCACGCCACTCGACGGGATCGCCGACCCACAGGGTGCCGGCCTCCAGCGGGCGCAGGCAGATGCCGCTGTCGTGGCGCAGGGCGGCCGCAAGGTTGTAGCCGACGACCTGGTTGAGCCAGCCGCAGGGCGGTCGGGGGCGTTCGATCACGAAGCGCGTTTCGCCGATACGCAGCTCGCCCTCGCGGGGACTGCGTCCCAGGCCGGATACCACCAGATTGCGACGGTGTTCGCCGGGCGCAGGCTCGGCGGGCTGGCGCAGGCGTCGCGCACGGCGACCGGCCCGTTCGAGTTCCTCGGTGCCGATCAGGGTGACGCGACAGGCCTCGACCGTGTGCCAGTGCCCGCGACCGTGCCGGTAGCGATCCCCCTGCAGGCCCGCAGGGTCGACTTCGATGCGCTCGCATGCAGTCATCGGCGCGCCGGCGTGTTCGGCGATCCAGATGGCCTCCAGCGTGCCGGTCGCGGTGCGGCGGCGGAAGAGGGGGAGCATGGTTCAGGGTGTCCCGTACACCGGCGGATGCCTCCGGCCTCCGGCGGCAGGATGACGGCGCCGGCGCGCTATTCTTCTTTGTCCTCGTCTTCCTCGCCGCTGGGGGTGATGGTGCGCCCCAGGGCGGCCGCGGTGCTGCCGGTGGCCTTGACGGTGCCGGTGGTGACGCTGACGGCGGCACTGGTGGCCGAGCTGGCCACGCTGACGGCCGCGCAGCCGCTGGCAAGCGGCAGGATGATGGCGACGAGGAGCAGCGGGCGCGCGCAGTGATGCATTCGCATGGGAGGGGCCTTGCGGGGTGGACAGGGCTACAGTCTGGCCGGAACACCCGTGCCTTGAAAAGTACGCGGCTGGGGCGCGGGTCTCATCAACGTTGCCGGCAGACCAGGAAGACTTCTTCGACGCCGTCGGTGGCGACCATGCCGGAATGGAGTTTCAGCGGTTTCTGCAGGCGCAGGCCCAGGGGCATGAGGAAGCGGTTGTAGACCTTCATGGCCACGGGCCGGTGGCGCTCGAGGAACCACATGCCCAGGTCGTTCAGCCGCGAAGAGCGGGGTTTCATGCCGAAGATCGCGCTTTGTTCCACCTCGAGCCCGTGGCGGTCGAGCAGGTCCATGAGGTGGTCGGGTTCATAGCGGCGATAATGGCCGACGATGTCGTCGAACGGCGTCCAGTATTCCGGGTGGAGCGGGGTGGAGAGCAGGACCTGTGCGCCGGGTTCGGCCACGCGGCTGATCTCCGCCATTGCGGCCTCGTCGTCCTCCACGTGCTCGATGATGTCCAGGGCGCTCACCAGACCGAAGCTGTGGTCGGCGTGCGGCAGTTCGGAGACCGGCGCGGTATGGGTGATGCCGCCCTCCGCGGCGAGGGTATCCAGCGCCGGCGGGCTGATGTCGACGAAGTGGGTGTTCTCGATGGGCAGGCGCGGGCGCATGCCGGGGCCGACCTCGAGTCGCCGGTCGTGGCTTCGGGCCAGGCCGGAAACCAGGTCCCAGGTGTTGAAGCGTTCGGGGCGCACCAGGCGGCTGTCCGCCCATAGCTGGTCGTAGAAGCGCTGGTTGACGTCGCTGACCTCCGATGCCGGAGGGGTGGCTGGATCGTGCGTCATGGGGAGGGCCGGTGTTGAGCGTGGGGCCCAGTGTAGTCGCCCGGGCCGGGGGACGCAGGTGGTGTTTCCGGGAGCCGCTGGCAAAAAGGGGAATGCGTCACGTTCTCAGTCCTGCGGCGTGTCCGGCCCGGCAAGCACGGCGACCGCTTCCGCGGGCAGCCGGAGCCCGGTGTGATCCAGGCGGATGTCCGGCTCGGAACGCAGGTGCAGGGACAGGTGCGAGGCCTCCGGTGGCAGGGTAAGGGTCTGCGGCCGGGCGGCGAGGTTGCAGGCCACCACCAGATCCGGACGCAGCAGCAGGAGCCAGCGGCGGGATTCGTCGAATTCCACGCGCATGCGGTCGAGACGGTCCTCGGCGAGGGCGGCTCGGGAATGGCGCAGCCGGATCAGGGCACGGTGCCACTCGAGGAGGTCCGCATGGGGTGCCTGCAGCGGTTCGTCCCAGTCGAGCCGCGAGCGCTCGAAGGTTTCGGTGGCCTGCGGGTCGGGGATGCGCGCGGGATCGTGGCCGAACCCGGCGAATTCCTCGCGGCGACCCTCGCGCACCGCCGCGCCCAGTTCCGGGTCGCGGTGATCGGTGAAGTACAGAAACGGCGTGGACGCGGCCCATTCCTCGCCCTGGAACAGCAGGGGGACGAACGGCGAGGTCAGCACCAGAGCGGCCCCGATTTTGAGCAGACCCGGCGACAGCAGATGGCTGCTGCGTTCGCCGGTGGCCCGGTTGCCGATCTGGTCGTGGTTCTGCAGGCAGCCGACGAAACGTCGCCCCGGCACGTCACTGGCCGGCCGGCCGTGCGCCCGCCGGCGGTAGCGGGAGTAGCGGCCGTCCAGGGCGAAGCCGCGGCCGAGCACGCGGGCAAAGTGCTCAAGTCGGCCGAAATCCGCGAAATAGCCCTGCGATTCGCCGGTCAGCAGGGCGTGCAGGGCGTGGTGAAAATCCTCGTTCCACTGCGCATCCAGGCCGTAGCCGCCGACCTCGACCGGCCGGATCAGGCGCGGATCGTTCGCATCGCTTTCGGCGATCAGCGCCAGCGGTCGGCCGGTCTGCGTCTCCAGGTGCCGCACCTCGTCGGCGAGGGCCTCCAGCAGGTGGGTCGCGGAGGTGTCGACGATGGCATGGACCGCGTCCAGGCGCAGGCCGTCGAAGTGATAGTCGCGCAGCCACATAAGGGCATTGTCGAGGAAGAAGCGCCGCACCTCGTCGCTGTCGGGGCCATCGAGGTTGACGGCATCGCCCCAGGGCGTGCTGTAGGTGTCGGTGAAATAGGGACCGAACTGACCGAGATAATTGCCGTCCGGACCCGGGTGGTTGTAAACGACATCCAGGAGCACGGCGAGTCCGCGCCGGTGGCAGGCGTCCACAAGGCGCTTCAGGCCGTCCGGGCCGCCCAGGACGTGATGCGGGGCGAACGGGCTGGTCCCGTCGTAGCCCCAGCCGCGGTCGCCGGGGAACTCGGCCACCGGCATCAGCTCGATGTGGGTGATGCCCAGCCGGACGAGGTGGTCCAGACGGTCGATCACCGCATCGAAGGTGCCGGCCGGCGTGAAGGTCCCCACGTGGATCTCCATGATGACCGCGGAGGCCAGCGGCGGGGCGCGCCATCCGGCATCGCTCCAGTCGAACCGGGAATGCTCCAGCCAGCGCGACGGCCCGTGGACGCCCTGTGGCTGCCAGGGTGAACGCGGGTCCGGGAAGGGGCCGCGATCGTCGACCCGGAAGGCGTAGTCCACGCCGTGCGTCAGGGCGGGCGCGTCCACCGCCCACCAGCCGCCCTCGCGGCGCGCGATTGGGAACCGTTCGCCGGCGGATTCCAGCGTGACGTGGCCGGCGTGCGGGGCCCAGACCGTCACCCGCGTCACTGTGGCCCCCCCCACCCGCTCCAGAAGGGCGACCGGGAACGCGGCCAGCAGACCCGCGAGCGGGATGTCGCCGCCTTCGAGCTCTTCCCCCGTGAGGATGTTCCGCCAGTGTCCCGGTGGCAGGGGAAATACGGTGTCCTGCCAGTCGTCGGCCAGTCCGAGTATCAGCCGGGGCACCAGGGTCAGCACCTGGTCGCCGCGGAAAAAGGCTACGGCGTGGTCGGCCCGGGGTCCCCGCGCGGCGACTGGCTGATAGCCGCCGTTGGCCCCGAACGCCCCGGGTCGGCGCCGGCGCAGGGCCAGCGCCTCGCGCAGCAGCCACAGCTTCGGGAGGCCTTCATCGGCGCGCTCCAGGATCTCGGCGGGCGACAGCACGTCCAGTCGGGCCAGCTGCTCACGGCGTAGCCGAAAATCGACCGGCCGCCGGTTGTCGGGGTCCACCAGACTGAGGTCCCACAGCTCCGTCCCCTGGTAGGTGTCCGGTACCCCGGGTGCCGTGCACCGGATCAGGGTCTGCGCCAGGCTGTTGACCCGCCCGGGCGCCACCAGTGGCTGGACGAAGGCCTCGAGCGCCTCGACGAATGCCCGGTCGTCCAGCAGGCCGCGGGCGAAATCCAGCACGGCCCGTTCGTAGTCCGGATCCTGGCGGGTCCAGCGCGTGTGGCGTTTCGCCTCGCGGACGGCCTTCTCCAGGTAGGCGCAGAGGCGTTCGGGATCGATCGGCCAGGCACCCACCAGGGTCTGGTAGATCAGATACTCCGTCGCGGCATCGGGGCCGCTGCTCGAGCGGTGGGGGGTGTTGCGTTCGCTCCATGCCGCCACGGCGCGGCCCCAGTCCTGCGGGATCTCCGACAACAGCAGCAGGCGGGCCCGCACGTCTTCGCTGCGTTTGGTGTCGTGGGTGGATGTGGCGAGCATGGCGTCCGGGTGCCGGTCCAGGGCGTCGTGACAGGCGCGATGGAAATCCGCGGGGGATACCCCGAACCGGTCCGGCGCGCCGCCCACCTCGTTGAGCGCGACCAGCCGATGAAACCGGTAAAAGGCGGTGTCCTCCACGCCCTTGGCCATTGCCGGGCCGGTGAGCTGCTGAAAGCGCAGGGCCAGCTCGGCCTCCTGTTCCCCATCCACCTCCAGCGAGAGCAGGGCGCGCAGGAAGTCCAGGAGCTCAGCATCCAGCTCCGGGGCTTCGGCATGCGCCTGTTCGATGGCGCTGCGGATGCAGCGGGCGTCGGCCTCGTCCACCGTGTCGCCGCGCCTCAGGTAGGTGCGGTAGACGGGAAAGCGGGCGGCGACCTCCAGCAGCACGTGATGCAGCTGCTCGCGGGTGTAATCGCGGTGGCGGCGATGACGTTCGCAGATCAGCACGAACAGCGAGGTCAGCCGATGGAGCTCGCTGCCGAGAAGCTCGCGCAGGACCTGGCGCTTGCTCGCGACCACCACGGTGCCGAAATCCGCGGGCTCCCCGGTAAAGTTCTCGTACAGCGCGGTCATCGGGGGCTCCCCGGCGGGGTCCACGAACAGGCCCTGGACCCGGTTCAGAAAGTCGTAGCCCGTGGTCCCCGCGATCGGCCAGTGTGCTGGCAGGCGCTCGCCGGGTTCCAGGATCTTCTCCGCCACGATCCAGGCCTCCGGGCAGGCCTCGCGCAGGCGCCGGAAGTATTCTTCGGGGTCCCGCATCCCGTCGGGGTGGTCTACCCGCAGACCGTCCACGGTGCCTTCGGCCGTCCAGCGCAGGGGCAGCTCGTGGATCGCGTCAAAGACCTCGCGCCGCTCCACGCGCAGCCCGGCCAGATCGTTGATGTCGAAGAAGCGGCGGTAGCCCAGATCCTCCGCAGCGGTACGCCACCAGGCAAGCCGGTAGTTCTGTTCACCGATCAGGGCGTCCAGCGCATCGGGGCTGGCGTTGATGGCATCGACCTCGGCCTGCACGGCGGCCCGTGTCCCGGCATTGTCGCGGCAGGTCTCGTCCAGCAGCCGGTGGATCACCTCCTGGTCGCGCCGGCGCCGTTCGGCCGGCTCGCCGCCGGTTACCCGCGGGCGTGGCAGGCGTGCGCAGGACTCGGCCAGAAAACCGAGCAGTTCCGGGCCGCTGCGCCGGTAGACCCGCTGGAGCAGGTCATGCAGCGAGGAGGGGTCGACGGGGAAACGGTGTTCGTAATAGTGCAGCGTGAACCGGCCTTCGGCGAACCGCAGCTGCAGTTCGCCCGCCTCGAGGATGCGGCCGTAATGGTCGCCCAGGACCGGCAGCAACACCTTGTCGGGCCAGCGCTCTTCCGCGGCTGCCCAGTCGACGTCGAACCAGGGGGCGTGGCGGCTGGAGGGCCCGTTTTCGAGGACATCCCACCACCAGGGGTTCTGGTCGCCGGCGATCGCCATGTGATTGGGGACGATGTCCAGTACCTGTCCCATGCCGGCGCGGGCGAGAGCGACGTTCAGCCGCTGCCGCGCCGCCTCGCCGCCCAGTTCGGCATTCACGCGGCCCGGGTCGACGACATCGTAGCCATGGGTGCTGCCGGACACCGCCTGCAGGAACGGGGAGAGGTAGACATGGCTGATGCCCAGATCCGCCAGATACGGCACGACCGCAGCTGCGTCATCCAGGGTGAACCCCGGATGCAGCTGGAGACGGTAGGTTGCGACGGGTCGAGCGCTCACCCCTCTCTCATAGCACGAAAGCGCCGCCACCGGAACGCCCGGCCGGCCCGGTTGCGGATCAGGTCCGGCCCAGGTTGATCCCGGTGGAGATCAGCCCGACGTGACTGAAGGCCTGCGGGAAGTTGCCGAGAAACGCCCCGCTGGCCGGGTCGATCTGTTCCGGCAGCAGGCCCAGCGGGCTGGCTCGAGCGCACAGCGATTCGAAGAGCTCCATCGCCGCGTCCCGTTCGCCCTGGCCCAGGAGGTTGTCGGCCAGCCAGAAGCTGCACAGCAGGAAGGCGCCCTCGTGGCCGGCCAGTCCGTCGGGGGATTCATCGGGAAGGTAGCGGAACAGCAGTCCGTCGCCGGCGCCCAACCGACGCACTACGGCGCGAGTGGTGGCGATCATGCGCGGATGGTCGGCGGGAATGACCCGCCGCAGGGGCAGGGCAAGCAGGCTGGCGTCGATCCCGCCGCCGCCGAGGTGTTCGGTCAGGGTCTGCTGCTGCGGGTCCCAGGCCTGTTCGAGGATGGCCGTGCGGATCCGCTCGCACTCGAGTTCCCAGCGTCGGGCATCGGACTCCATGCCCATGGACCGCGCCATGCGCGCCCCCCGGTCCAGTGCCACCGCGCACAGCGCCGCGGAATAGGTGAACGGGCGCCCCGGCGTACGCACCTCCCAGATCCCGTGGTCGGGCGTCTGCCATTCCCTCGCCGCCGCTTCCACGAGGCGCCGCAGCCGGTCCCATAGCGCGGGTTCGAGTGCGCCGCCGCGACGCACCCATTGCCAGGCGCAGTCCATGATCTCGCCGAACACGTCATGCTGGCGTTGCTCGGCGGCGGCATTGCCCCACCGCACCGGCGCAGACCCGCGGTAGCCCTCGAGTCCGGGGTCGTGCCATTCCGGTGGCGGAGCGTGGCCGTCCACGTCATACAGCACGCGTGGCCGCCCGGCGCGGTCCACCGCATCGAGTACCCAGCCAAGAAAACCCTCGGCCTCGTGCCCCATGCCGATCTGGGCAAGCGCATAGACCGAGAACGCCGCGTCGCGGATCCAGGCATAGCGGTAATCCCAGTTGCGGGGTCCCCCGATCGCCTCCGGCAGGGAGGAGGTGGGCGCGGCGATCATCGCACCGGTCGCGGTGTAATCCATCATCTTCAGGGTGATCGCGGAGCGGCGGACCAGTGCCGTCTGCGGACCCTGGTAGCGGAACGAGCGCATCCAGTCGCGCCACACCGCGATGGTGTCCGTGAGGAGTTCTTCCGGCGGGCGGGGATGGAAGCGGTGCCCCGCGGATTCCCAGCTGAGGACGAGGTGGTGGCGTTCGCCCGCGGACAGCTCGTGGGTGGTGTCCAGCCCGGCCAGCGGGAGCGAGGAGGTCAGGTGCGGCTCGAGCTCCGGGCGACGCTGCAGGCGCAGCTGCAGGCCCGCGGCATGCGGTCGGCACTCGGTGTCACCGCGCGGTTCCAGCCGGACCCGCAGGCGCACGCGCCCCTCCACCACCTCGATCATCCGCAGGAGTTCGCCGCGCCCGGCGGGGGCATCTTCGGACAGGTCGGCGCCGGCGCGGAAGGTCAGCGCGTCGGTCACGCGGACGCGTCCCTCCGGCCCCGAAAGGTCCGTTACGAGCACCCCGGTGTCCGGCTCGTAGCGCTGCGTGGCAGCGGTCAGGTTTTCCGGGGCCACCGTGAAGGAACCGCCGTTGCGATGGTCCAGCAGGCCGCAGAACAGGGCGTCGGAATCGAACCGCGGGACGCAGAGCCAGGAGATGGAGCCGTCGCGCCCCACCAGGGCCGCGGTGGTGCCGTCGCCGATCAGCCCGTGGTCCTCGATCGGGAGGTAGCCATCGCGCGGGTACGGGGGCAGCTCGGTGGCGTTCAACGGAACCCCCTGCAGTCTTGTCGTTAGCCAGAAGATTGGGGTTTCGTGACGAATCCTGTCAATGCGTATGATGGAAACCGCATTGCCCACCAAGTCGCGCGGGCGCCGTCCCGCCGGAGGCCAGCGGATGAGCGTTCAGACCGTCGACGAACTCCTCGCCTCGCGTTCCCCCGAGTCGGGTCGCGAGGCGGTGGTGGCCATGACCCGCGATGGCCACGAGACCACCGAGCGGGCCGAACTGCTCGAAAGGGCCGCGAGACTGGCGGCCGGGCTGCGCGCGGCGGGCCTGGAACGCGGGGACCGCGTGGTGCTGCTGGCCCCCAACAGCCCGGACTGGATCGTCGCGGCCCTGGGCGTGATGAACGCCGGCGGCAGCGTGGTGCCCCTGGATACGCAGATGCCGTCCGAGGACCTGTACCACGTCCTTGCGGACTCGGCTCCGCGCTTCGTCTTCACTACCTCGGGGCTGGAAGAGCGGCTGGCGGATGTCCCCGGTGACTGGCAGGTCCGCCTGTTCGACGCCGCAACGGATGCCCCGAATGCCTGGGCGAGCCTGCTGCAGGCCGAGCCCGCCGGGTCGGTCGCGCAGGCCGGGGATGTGGCCGCGGTGTTCTACACCTCCGGCACCACCGGTCCGCCCAAGGGCGTGCCGCTGACCCACCGCAACCTGGCAAGCAACGTGGAGGCCCTGTGCGCCGAAGAGGTCGCGGACCATAAGGATCGAGTGCTGGTGCCGCTGCCGTTCCACCACGTGTATCCGTTCACGGTCGGCATCCTCGTGCCGCTGACCCTGGGGGCCTCCATCATCGTGCCGTTTTCGCTGGTCGGGCCGCAGATCGTGCGCGGCCTGCGCGATGGCGAGGCGACCGTGATGCTGGGCGTGCCCCGGCTCTACGAGGCCGTGTGGAAGGCGCTGCAGGATCGCGTGGCCGGCCGGGGGCGGGTAGCGGCGCTGCTGTTCCGCGCGATGCTGGGGCTGTCGAAACAGGCGCGCCAGCGCTTCGGCCTGCGCCTGGGTCGTCGCCTGTTCCGGAGCCTGCACCAGCGCCTGGCGCCGCGCCTGCGCATGGTGGTGGCCGGGGGAGCGGCGCTCGACCCCGCGCTGGGTCGTAACCTGCAGGCACTGGGCTGGGAGGTGGCGACCGGCTACGGCCTCAGCGAGACCTCGCCGATCCTCACCTATAACCCGCCGGAGCGGGTGCGTCTGGACGCCGCGGGGGTGGCGCTGCCGGGGGTCGAGCTGGCCATCGACGACGGCGGCTCCGGCGATGGCCGCGGCGAGGTGATGGCCCGCGGGCCGAACGTATTCGCCGGCTATCTCAATCTCCCGGAAAAGACCGCGAAGGTCCTGGACGCGGACGGCTGGTACCGTACCGGAGATACCGGCGAGATCGATGCGGATGGCTTCCTTTATCTGCACGGTCGGGAATCGGCCATGATCGTGCTCTCGGGTGGCGAGAACATCGATCCGGAACGCGTGGAGGGTGCACTGCAGTCGGCCGAAGGGATCCGCGAGGCGGGCGTGCTGGAGCATGACGACCGGCTGGCGGTCGTGGCGGTGCCGGATGCGGGCCTGATGCGTGAGGCCGCCGGCGAGGAGCTCGAACGGCGCACGCGCGAGGCCGTCAACGAAGCGGCGAAGTCGCTGCCTACCCATCACCGCCCGGGAGCGGTGCGCGTCGCGCTCGATCCCCTGCCGCGCACGCGTCTGGGCAAGCTGCGTCGGCACAAGCTGGAAGAACTGTTCGAGGAGCTGGGGCGCGAGGACGCGGTCTCGCGGGCCCGTCCGGAGCCGGTCTCGCCGGAATCCATGGCCCCGGAGGACCAGCAGCTGCTGTCCGACCCGGGCGCCGAGCGCACCTGGAACTACCTCGCCGAGCGTTTCCACGACCGGCGTCTGACCCCGGACACCGGGCTGGCCGACGAACTGGGCATCGATTCGCTGAGCTGGGTCGACCTGACCCTGGCGCTGCAGGATCGCGCCGGGATCGATCTGGACGACTCGGCGATCGAACGGGTCGAAACGGTGCGCGATCTGCTGCAGGAGGCGGCCGCCGCGGGCGTGGCCCGCGAGGGGCAGGCCGATCTGAAGGCACAGCTCGCGGATCCGGAGTCGCTGCTGGAGGCCGACCAGCGAACCGCGCTGGAACCCCCGGGGGCACTGCGCCGCGGCGCCGGGGTGCTGCTGCTGGGCGGGGCGCGTCTGCTCTCCCGGCTGCTGATGCGCGTGGAGGTGCACGGTCAGTTCCCTGCGAACGGACCGTACGTGATCGCCCCGCGCCATCTCAGCTTCGTCGATGCGCTCGCGCTGTTGCCGGCGCTGGACCGGCAGCGTCTCGAGTCGCTGTACTGGGCCGGTTTCCAGGGTTACCTGTTCACCGGCCCGCTGTCGCGGGCCTTCAGCCGCACGGCGCGGATCCTGCCGGTGGACCCGGGGGCCGCGCCGCGTCGCAGCCTGGCCCTTGCGGCGGCCAGTCTGCAGCGCGGTCACGGACTGATCTGGTTCCCCGAGGGCCAGCGCTCGCCGGACGGAAGCCTGCAGCCCCTGCGTCCCGGCATCGGGCTGGTGCTGGCCGCGCAGCCCGTCCCCGTCGTGCCCGTGTGGATCGAGGGCACCCGCGAGGTGATGGCCCCGGGGCAGCGTCTCCCGCGGCCGGGCGGGAAGGTGCGCATCGTGATCGGGGACCCGGTGGATCCGACGACCGCCGGCGGGGATGAACGGGCGATCGTCCGCGACCTCCAGGCGGCACTGGAGGAACTGGGGCAGAAATGACCCGGTTGCCGCATGCCGAATGCCGGAAATGATCGGCAAGGGTGCTCCGGGGACACTGGAACGATCCGGGGATGCGTGAGGATCCGGGGCGCCCCATGGAGCGGCGCGGCCGTGCTCGGGAAGATTCTGGCATGCGTTTCGCTTGGCAAGGTTGCCCCGGCTCCGTTCATTTGGAGCGGGAAAACCTTTCGAGCAGGAGCACGCCATGATCAACAGTATCGGACCCAATCCGGCCACCATGGCCCAGACGGCGGGCATGAACGGACCGAATGGCGCCGGGAACCAGGGCCCCGCGGCCGCGGCCGGGCAGAACCCGGCGGGCCAGGCGACCGGGCAGGCCGCCGGCATGGCCGCGGCGCAGCAGGCCCAACCGGCCCAAACGGGCGCACAGGGAGGCATGCAGGCGGCGCAGCCGGCTCAGGCCGCAGCCAGCCCGGCCATGGGGCAGGCCCAGCCCGCACAGAACGCCACCCAGGCGGCCGCTACCCAGAGCCCGGCGGCTCCGACCGGTTCCACCGGCAACACCGGGAGTACCTCCGGAATTGGCGGCACCGAAGCGACGCAGTCCGCGGGCGAGATCGATACCGGACTGTCCGTCGATTCGGAGATGCAGGCGGGCGATTCCTCGACGGACACCGGCTCTGGCAACCCGGATAACGGCGCCGCGCAGGACGAACCGGGCGCCGAGGAAGAGATGGGCTCCACCTTCATGGCGGACGGCAGCCTGGCCAGCACGGGCCCGGATACCACCGGCTCCAGCGTCAACATTCAGGCCTGATCGACCCGGAGACCTGTCCGTTCCCGGAGTGGCCGGCGATTTGCTAGTCCCTCCGGCATGGACTGGACGGGGACACAACGAATCCGGATCCGGGCTCGCGGGGGGCGCCGTACGCCCGGGTGCTGCGGGTGTGGCAATGTGCCACATGGGTCGCGCCGACCTGTCGCGTTTCGACACATAACCCCGAACTTCGAGCTCGGGGCCGAAGTTGCTGGCGCGAGCAGGGTGGCCGCATGACCGCCCTCTCGGCATCGCGCCTGGAGGGCCTGGATCTGGCGCGTGCGCTGGCCGTGGCCGGCATGCTGTCGGCGCATGTCGGGCCGGTGGGCCTGGAGACGCTCGGCGGGCAGCTGTACGCGTTGCCTCAGGGTCGGGCGTCGGTGCTGTTCATGCTGCTGGCCGGGGTGGGCGTATCTTTCCTGGCCGCCTCCCGGCGTCCGCGACGTGGCGGGGCCGAGGCCCAGTTGCTGTGGCGGGCCGCGCTGCTCTTCCTGATCGGGCTGGGGCTGCAGGCCCTGGAGCCCGACGCCATCTACGTGATCCTGCCGGCCTACGCGGCACTGTTCGTGCTGGCGATCGCCATGCTGCGCATGCCGTCACCCGGACTGCTGGCCATCGCTGCATTGATGCTGGCCCTCGGTCCGGCGATCTTTCTGCACGGGCAGCTGACCAGCCCCGAGGTGTTCGACCGTTCGCCCGTGATGCCGGGGCTTGCCGCGGGCGAGATGCTGCACCGTCTGGTGCTGTCCGGCCCGTATCCGCTGGTGACCTGGATCGTTCCGTTTGCGGTCGGGATGTGGCTGGGCCGGCTCGATCTGCGCAGTACCGCCGTGCGCCGGCGTCTGGTCGTGGTCGGGGCGGTGGGGACGGCCGGGGTGCTGCTGGCCAGCGCCGGGCTGCAGCGGGCACTGGGAGTGGATGCCGACGACTGGGGCTGGAACCGGTTGCTGGTCACGCAGCCCCACAGTCAGATGCTGTTGTGGCTGGCCGGCTCCGTGCTGACCGCCGGCGCGGTGCTGGGGCTGTGCCTGCTCCTCGCCGATCGGGCGCGCCGCTGGCTTTGGCCCCTGATCGCGTCCGGGCAGCTGGCGCTGACCTTCTACGTGACCCACCTCCTGGTGCTCTGGCTGCTGCGGGAGACACTCGAGAGTTCGGGCCTGGACGACCACGTGATGGACTCCCCCGCGATCGCGACCGCGGTGACCCTGCTGGCGATGGTGGCCTTCGCCGCCTTCGCGGTCCTGTGGCGTTCACGGTTCCACCGCGGTCCACTGGAGAGCCTGCTGTTTCTGCCGTGGATCGCAGGGCGGCAGGGCCGGGACCGGCCCCGCTGAACGGGCTTTGAGCCGTGTCGCCCCCTCCTTTTGGAGGGGGCGTTCTTTTGTGCATTGCGTGATCCTCTCAAGGGGAACATCGGGCCAATCAATGGCACTGAGAGGAGCGGACAATGTACGGAAAACTCTTGCGACGGGCCGTGGCCGGCGGTTTGCTGGCCGGTGCGTTCGGCGTGGTGGCGCCGGTGATGGCCGATGATCATGTGAGCATCATGGTGTTCGATGCCTCGGGGTCCATGTGGGCGCGGATGGAAGACGACAAGTCGCGCATCGAGGTGGCGCGCGAGGTGGTCGACGAGTTCGCGGCCAGTCGCGACGCCGGCATTCCCTTCGGTGTGGTGGCCTACGGGCATACCCGCCGAGGGGACTGCGACGACATCGAGGCCGTGCTGCCGCTGGGTACCCACGAGGGTGACGAGATCGCGCGCACGATCCACGATCTCAATCCGCAGGGCATGACGCCGCTGACCGACTCCATGGCCAGGGCCCGGGAGATGATCCCGCGCACGGCCGAGTCCGCGGATATCATCCTGGTGACCGATGGCCTGGAAAACTGCGGTGGCGATCCCTGTGCGCTGGCCGCCGAGATGGCGGAGGAGGGCATCGACCTGCGCGCCCATGTGGTCGGCTTTGCGCTCGAGGAGGAAGAGGTTCAGACCCTCTCCTGTGTGCCGGAGCAGACCGGTGGCCAGCTGTTCACCACGCAATCCGGCGAGGAACTCAGTGCCGCCCTGGACGAGATCGCGGTAGCGGAACCCGAGGCGCTGCGTGTGCAGCTGCGCGCGCTCGACGAACGCAATCCCGAAGAGCACCTGCGCCGGGTGGACTGGGAGGTGGCCGACGAGGCGGGCGAGTCGATCTTCTCCGGGGAGTCGCGGGGCATCATCGACCTGGAGCTGATGCCCGGTCATTACACGGTCGAGGCCGAAGCGGAAGTTTTTGCCGGCGGGACCGAGTTCGAGGTCACCCCGCAGACCGACGAGCCGGTCGACATCATGATGGCGAAGACGCAGGCCACGCTGGAGCTGAGCGCCGAGGATGCCGAAACCGGGGAAGCCTTGGGCGGGGTCGACTGGGTCGCGCTGAACGTGGAGACCGAGGAAGCGGTCGAGGCCCGCAGCGAGGATGCCGATCCGCTGGAACTCCACCTGGAGCCCGGGGAATACCGCATCACTGCCGAACGCGGCGCGACGAGCGGTGATGCGCGGGAGACGGCGACCCTCGCGGAAGACCGGGAAGTGGTCGTGACGCTGGAACAGGAACTGCCGGACGCCGAGCTCCATGCCCCGGACACCGCCGGCGTCGGTTCCATGGTCGATGTCGGCTGGGACGGGCCCGGCGAGGACCGTGACTTCATTGCCGTGGTGGAGCCGGGCGCGCCCGAGGATGATACGGGCCATTCGCGTCGGGCCAGCGAGCGCGTGCGGGACGAGGATGAGGTAACCCTGCAGATGCCGGATGCCCTCGGGCCCCACGAGCTGCGTTACGTGCATCGGGAAACAGGGGCGGTCCTGGCCACTCGCACCATCGAGCTGGAGCCGGTGGAGGCGTCCGTCTCGGCACCCGGTGATGTCCCGGCCGGGGCGCAGTTCGAGGTCGAATGGGAAGGCCCGGTCAACCGCAACGACTACATTGCGATCGTGGCGGCGGGGGCCCCGGAGGACGACACCGGGCATGGCCGGCGGGCCACCGCGCGGGTTTCGGAGGACGGCGAACCGGTGACCATCCAGGTACCGGATGCGCTGGGCACCTACGAGGTGCGCTATGTGCTTCGCGACAGTCGTCGGGTGCTGGCCTCGCAGGAGGTGACGCTGACCCCGGTGGAGGCGTCCGTCTCGCCACCCGAAGAGGTTCCGGCCGGGTCGCGGTTCGAGGTCGAATGGGAAGGTCCGGTCAACCGGAACGATTACATCGCGATCGTGGCGGCGGGGGCGCCGGACGATGAAACCGGGCATTCCCGCCGCGCCAACACCCGGGTTTCGGAAGACGGCGAGCCGGTGACCATCCAGGCCCCGGATGCGCTGGGCACCCACGAGGTGCGCTATGTGCTTCGCGAAAGTCGCCGGGTGCTGGCCTCGCAGGAGGTGACGCTGACCCCGGTCGAGGCGTCGCTGGAAGCGCCGGACATCGTGCTGCCGGGTGCCGATTTCGAAGTGCGGTGGGAGGGACCGGAGAATCGCAACGACTTCGTGGCCATCGTGGAGCCGGACGCGCCCGAAGGTGACAGCGGCGACAGCCGCAGCGCCAGCAGTCGTGTCTCCGGCGACACCGAGACCCTGACCGCGCCGGACGAGGAGGGCGAGTACGAGATCCGCTACGTGATCCACGAGTCCGGCCGCACCCTGGAGGCCATTCCGATTACCGTCGGCGGTACAGATGTGACCCTTTCGGCCGAAGATTCCGTGGCCGCCCGGAGCACGATGCAAGTGGACTTCACCGGACCGGGGCGCTTCGAGGATCTGATCGAGATCGTCAAGGCCGGCGCGGACCCGGACGACAGCGCGGTGCAGGATGCACGGGCCTCGCAGGGCAGTCCGGTGCAGCTGTTCGCGCCTTCCAGTGCGGGCAGCTACGAGATCCGCTACCGCGCTTCCGACAGCGGCGAGGTGCTCGAGAGCATCCCGCTGGAGGTGGAATAGGAGCCGGGGGCTCAGGCTTTCACCAGGGGCAGGCGCCCCTGGTCGACCCGGCGCAGGCCGTACACCAGGTCAGCGACGGGCGAGGCCGGTGCCATGTTCGGACCGGGGAGCGGACCGGGCGGAAGGATTCGCCCGTATGCCCCCGGCGGGTGCACAATATGGCCTGTTTCAGGCCTGCAGGACGCCCCGGGCAGCACCTCGTACATGGTGGATCATCGGCAATGACGGCTTTATCAACCGAAGCAGAAGTCCGGGCGGCGGTGGAGCGGTATTTCGATCGCTACTTCCGCGAGCGCGACCTCGTTGCTACATGTGAGCTGCTGAGCCCCTCCATGCACGGCATCGGGACCGGTTCCGGCGAGGTCTGCTTTACCCGGGAGGCGTCCGAGCAGCTCTACCGGCACGACATCGAGCAGGCGCCGAATCCGGTGCAATACTCCCTGCGGGATCTGCATGTGTCGCAGCCGGCGCCAGGGGTGGCGATCGCCAGCTGTGTGCTGGATCTGCACACGACCATTGCGCGTCAGGCCGTGCGCTTCAACGGAGTGCGACACAGCCTGGTGTGGAGCCGGCACGATGACGTCTGGCGCCTGGAGCACATCCACGTGTCCTTCCCCGGTGTGGAGCACGGGGACGATGAAGCCTACCCGGCCAAGGAGCTGGAAGACCGCAATGCGGTGCTGGAGCGAAGGGTGGACGAGCGCACGGCCGAGCTCCACGAGGCGCTGGCACGGATCGATCGTCTCGCTCGCACCGATTCGCTGACCGGCCTGGCCAACCGTCGCAGCATCGATGAAACCCTGCAACGGGCCCTTGCGCAGACGGGTGGCGGGGCCTCGACGCTGGCCGTGATTCTGCTGGATCTGGATCGGTTCAAGCGGATCAACGACGTGCACGGTCACCTCTAGGGAGACCGGATCCTGAAGGCGCTGTCCGGCATCCTGGCGCGGACTGTCGAGGGCGCGGGCCACGTCGGGCGCTGGGGCGGCGAGGAGTTTGTCATTATCGCGCACGAGATGGATCTGACCGTCGCCTGGCATCTTGCGGAGACCATCCGTGGCGAGATCCACGGCCTGCGCGATCCCGACGGGGTCTCCGTGACCGGCAGTCTGGGCGTGGTGGAGGCTCGTGCCGGGGATACTCATGAAACCCTGATGGCGCGTGCGGACCTGGCCCTGTATGCCGCCAAGGCCGGCGGACGCGATCGCGTGGAGCGCGGCTGACCCCCACGGCTCTCGCGTTTCGTGTATAGTGCGCAGCTGACCGTGTGGTCATTCCTTTTCGCCGGGCCCGGGGCACGCCAGTGCCGTCGCTGTTTCCGGCCCGTGTGAGTACTGTGTGATGTCCGAATCTCCCTCCTTTGACCAGCTCGGTCTGTCCGAGTCGCTGGTCCGTGCCCTGTCGAATCTGGGCTTTGCCACCCCCACCGCGGTCCAGGCCGCCTGCATCCCCGCCCTGCTGGGTGGTTGCGACGTGCTGGGCGAGGCCCAGACCGGCACCGGCAAGACCGGCGCGTTCGGCCTGCCGCTGGTGGATGGCGTGGACGCGGCCCTGAAGGCGCCGCAGGCGCTGGTGCTGGCCCCCACCCGCGAGCTGGCCGGTCAGGTGGCCGACGCCCTGAGCGGTTTCGCGGCGGGTCTGGACGGCATCGAGATCCTGCCGGTCTACGGCGGCCAGCCGATGGGTCAGCAGCTGCGTGCCCTGCGCGACGGGGCCCAGGTGGTGGTCGGTACGCCCGGCCGCGTGGCCGACCACGTCCGCCGCGGGAGCCTCGACCTGTCCAGCCTGCGCATGGTGGTGCTGGACGAGGCCGACGAGATGCTGCGCATGGGCTTCGTCGAGGAGATCGAGTGGCTGCTGGAGCAGACCCCGGCCGAGCGCCAGACCACGCTGTTCTCCGCGACCATGCCGGCGCCGATCCGGCGCATCGCGCACCGTCACATGCGCGAACCGGAAGAGATCCGCGTGGGTGCGGGCAACGAGGCCGGCGTCGACATCGACCAGAGCTACTGCCTGGTCGATCAGCGCAACAAGCTCGAGGCCCTGACCCGCCTGATGGAGACCGAGCCGGATCTGGATGCGGCGGTGGTCTTTGCCCGCACCAAGGCCGCGACGGTCGAGATCGCCGACCGGCTGGGCGCCGCCGGCGTGGCCGCCTCGGCGCTGAACGGCGACATGGAGCAGGGCGAGCGCGAGCGCGTGGTCGCCAACCTGCGCGACGGTCGTCTGGACGTGATCGTGGCCACCGACGTGGCCGCGCGCGGGATCGACGTCCCGCGCATCAGCCACGTGTTCAACTTCGATGCCCCGGGCGATGCCGAGGTCTACGTGCACCGGATCGGGCGTACCGGCCGCGCCGGGCGCAAGGGTCGCGCGATCCTGTTCCTGGAGCCGCGCAAGCGGCGCATGCTGAAAGACATCGAGCGCCTGACCGGCAAGTCCGTGCGTGAACAGGCGGTGCCCGACCGCGAGGCGGTGCGCGCACGGCGCGAGGATCGCTTCGCCGAACGCGTGCGGGCTGCCGTGGCGGATGACGCCGGGGGCCGTCACGCGGCCCTGGTGGAGCGCCTGCTGGCCGATGGCGAGACCTCGCCGCAGGATCTGGCCGGTGCCCTGGTGGCGCTGGCCACCGAGGGGTCCCCGCTGGATGCCTCCGCCATCGCCGGTGCGGACCCGCTGGCTGGTGCGGCCCGTGCCGGTCGCGACGACCGCTCCGGCGGCCGGGATCGTGGCGAGCGTACCAACAAGCGCCGCGAAGGCGGCCGTCAGGGCGATCGCGACGCGGGTCCCGAATCCGGCATGGTGCGCTACTACATGCCGGTGGGCCGCACCCACGGCGTCGCGCCGGGCGCGATCGTCGGCGCGCTGGCGAACGAGGGCGGGCTCAAGGGCCGCGACATCGGCCGTATCGGGCTGCAGCAGGAGCACTCGCACGTGGACCTGCCGGAGAGCCTGGACGAGGGCGCGATCCGCAAGCTGGGCGGCATCCATGTCGCCAACCGCCGCCTCGGGCTGACGCTGGAGATCCCGGCGCCGCAGGGCCCGGGCCACGACGCTCCGGCGCGCAAGTCGAAGCCCGCATCCCGCAAGCCCGCCGGTGGCAAGCCGGCGACCGGCAAGCGCCCCGCGTATCAGGCGACGGGCAAGGGCCCCGGACGGGCTTCGGGCAAGGGCCAGAGCAAGAACAGTACCGGAACCCTGGGCATCCGCCGCAAGGCCGCCAACGGCTGACCGCGACCGCCCCATCCGGATGGCGGATGGGGCGGCGCATGGCGGGGAGTCAGTCGCCGGTTTCGTGCTCCAGGTGGTCGATCAGGCGCTGGATGTCGCCCGGGTCGGCATCCGCGGGCACGCGTTCCAGGACGTACTGGCGGCGCTGCTCCGGCGTGAGCGGGTCACGCTCGTCCAGCAGGCCGTGTTCCTTCAGCCAGGACTCCAGCTGTTCACGCTGCCTGGTCCGCAGGCGCTGCTCGGTGCCGCTGGCCATGGTGATCGGATCCTGGCGCAGGCCCTCCAGCAGCTCTACAGGGTCACCCCCCGTTTCTTCCGCACGTCGTACCACGCCCTCGAGCGTGTTGTCGGTCAGCACGCCGTCCGCGTGCGCCTGTTCCAGGATCCCCCGGTTCACCGGTTGGCCATGGCCGATCCGGCAGGCGTCCAGCCAGTGCTCCAGAGCCATGCTGCGATGGGCGAGGGCGGTGCGCCGGCGTGTCTCGGGCAGGGCGCGGGCGGCGATCCGGCTGTCCAGCAGGCTGCGCAGCGGCCCGACCCGGTCCACCCGCCAGTCCTGCATCAGGCTCCGCGCGGTGGCGGGGTCGTCGAACAGTACGTGCAGCAGATGGACCTCTTCCGCCGGCGCCGTCGGGTCCGGGCGCAGGACGCCCAGCTCGCGGGCCCAGCTGGCGATGTCCCGGTCGCCGGGTTCAGGGATGGTCGGCGCGGCGGGAAGGCGGAAACGGGCCGGAGTCCGCCCCGAGCCTTCCCCGGACTTGTCCATCGCGATGCCGCGTACGGCCTGCAGGTCGACCCGGTGAGGTGACTCGCCGGTGGCCTGCTGCCACAGCTGCACCTCGTAGTCGCTGGCCGCCAGATACAGGATCTGTCGATCCTGCGCGAGTTCGCGCAGGGTGCGGAACATCACGCCGGCGCGTTCGGGGTCGGTAGTGGCCAGGGCTTCGTCGATCAGCAGCGGCCAGCGCCGTGATCCGTCGCCGGCCTCGCGGGTCTCCACGCGGGCCAGACGCAGGGCCAGCAGCAGCTGCATGCGGGTAGCGGTGGAAAGCTCGCCGGGGGTGCGCAGGGCCCCCTGCACGCGGTCCTCGCCGAGGAAGCCGTCGTCCTCGTCGCTCAACCGCAGGGCCCACTGGTGGTGGGTGAAGCGGGCGAAGGCCTCGCGCGCGCGGCGCAGCAGCTCGGGTTCTTCCTCGCGGCGGAACTCGTCCTGGATGTCGTCCAGCAGGAACCGGCCGGCGGTGCTTTCGAGGGCCCTGGCGCGGTGCTGCTCCAGCGCCTCGCGCGCGCCCTGTTCGGCCGCCATGGCCCGTTCGCGTTCCCCCTTGAGCCCGGTCTGGCGGATGCGTTCCCGGATCTGGCTGCGTTCCTCGCGCAGTTCCTCCAGCCGTGCGGCGCGGTCGACCGCCTCGGTGTGGCGCCGGGCCAGGGTGTCGCGCTCGCCGGGGGAATCCTGCGTGCCGGCCAGGGCGAGCAGGTCCGGACGGGCCACCAGTTCGCGCGCGAGGTCGTCGCGGCGCCGGCGCTGTTCTTCCCGCTGGTCCCGCAGTTCGTGCCACGCCTCGTGCTGCTCCAGACGCTGTTTCAGAATGCCGCGCTGATCCGGCCCCAGGCCGACCTCGGCCAGCTCGCGGGCGGTTTCCTGCTCGATCTCCTCCAGCGTGTCCCGCAGCCGCCGCGCCTCGCGTTCCTTCTCGGCGGCCTCGCGCTCGGCCTCTGCGGCCTCGTCGGCGCGCTGGCGCAGGGCGGCCACGGCAGGCGCCAGATCGACGTGGGCCGGGGATGCGTCGGGCGCGGCGTCGGTTTTGGTGCCGGGCCAACGGGCGAGGGCTTCGCGCAGTTCCGTGGACAGGGCCCGGACGCGGCCGGCGGTGTCCGCCCGCCGGGCTTCGGCTTGCTGCAGGGCCAGCTCGGCCTGCTGCAGCTCGCGGGTGCGCTGGAGGAAATCGTCGAGCCGCCCGGCAAGCGTCGGGTCGAAGCCGGCTTCGCGTGCGAAGGCGGCCTCTTCCTGTTCCAGTTCCTGCAACTGTCGGTCCACGCTGTCGCGCTCGGACCGCAGCGTGCGGGCCTCCTCGAAACGCTGGCGGTCCAGCCGCAGTGTATCGCGGCGGCGTTCGATGGCCTCGAGACAGGCGCGCACGCCGGCCGGGACCCACGGCGCATCGGGGGCCTTGTCCAGGCCCAGCGCCGTGAACTCCCGGGTCAGCTGGTCGCGGCGGGCGTCCGCGGCCAGCGCTTCGGCCGAGCGGCGCAGACGTTCCGGCAGGATCCCGGAGACCATCCCAGGGAACCGCAGCGGCAGCAGCGCCAGCAGCATCACGCCGCCGCCCACGACAGCCAGCCAGCCGGGGCCGACGAGTCCGCCAAAGACCGCGATGATGGCGCCCAGGCCAGCCCCGAGCACGGTCGGGAGGACGGGACGCTCGCGGTGGTCCGGCGACGGCAGGGCCAGCCAGTCATACAGCAGCCGCGCGCCGCGTTCGTGGCGTTCCAGCTCCTCTTCGGGGGAGGACTCCGGCGCACCCTGCACCCGCGTCTCGAGGGCCGTGCGGCGGTCTTCCAGCTCGCGCCGGCGGCGGGCGAGATCGTGCGCCCGGTCGAGGCTGGCGTCATCCAGTTGTGGCAGTTCGCGGGCGGAGTCCTCGCGGCCGTCGAGCCGGGCGAGGGCCCGGTCGCGCGCGGTACGCGCGTCGGTACAGGCGGTGTCGGCGTCAGCCAGTGCCCGTTCCTGCTGGTGCAGGGCCTCCAGACGCCCGCGCAGGCGTTCGAGTTCGGCGGGATCCGGTCGGGCGTTCTCCAGCCCGGTACGTGTCAGCCGCTCGGCGGCCTGCCGGCGGGCCTGTTCCGTGCGGGCGAGTTCTTCGCGGGCGTGCTCGCGGCGGCGGTCCAGTGCGGCGAGGCGTTCCGGTTCGCGGCCGGTCAGGCGCTCCATGTCGGGCGGGAAGTCTTCCAGGCGTGCGGCGGTCCCGCGCAGCGCCTGTTCGGTGTCCAGCAGGCGCAGTGCGGTCTCCAGGGCCTGCTGCTCTTCCTGCGCCTCCATGGCCTGCGCGATCTCGCGGTCCAGCTCCGGCAGGCGCTGTTCCCCGGCGGCGGCCTGGCGCTGTTCTCGCTCGACCTCCTCGCGCTGCTGCCGGGCCCGTTCCAGCGCCTGACGCTCGCGGTGTCCGGCGCGCGGGGCATGCGGGAACAGCTCGTCGCGCAGTGCGGGCAGATCCAGCCCGCCGTTGAGTTCCCGGCGCAGCTGGCGGGCGAGCGCCTGCTCGCCGCTGCCCTGGATCTGCACCAGGTCCTCGACGCCGATCAGGTAGCTGTCGAGCAGATCCGCCGGGGGCGGGGCGGGCGGTTCGGCCGGGCGGCCATCGCACTGCCACGCCACATGTGCCCCGTTGCGGTCCACGGTCCACAGATGGCGCCCGTCGTGGAAGCCGGCGGTCAGCGACAGCAGGTGCGGGTCGCCCGGGCGATGCCCGGCCAGCAGATGGCGCAGGGCGCGGATCAGGCTGCTCTTGCCGGAGGCATTCGGCCCGGTGACGAAGTTGACCGCCGGGTCCAGAGCGTCGATGACGAAGCCCCGATCGATCCCGGGCAGCCGGCGGATCTCGATGGATTGCAGTTTCACGCGCCGGCCTCCGTCTCGGCCAGCAGGCGTTCCAGCAGGCGGCTGCCGGTATCGGTCAGGTGTTCGGCGATGGCTTCTTCATCCAGTGCCGCCGCGGGCAGGCCCTGCCAGCGGGCGTCGTCGGCGACCGGTGCCAGCTCGTCGCGTGCGCGTTCGATCAGCGCGCGGCGGTCGGGGTCGTCGGCCGGGCGGTGCAGGTCGCGCAGCCGGCGGGCCAGCAGCCCGGCGTGGTCCTGCCGGCGGGCCAGTTCGTCCAGGTCGATCGGCGGCCGGGTATCGGCGAGGATGCGCTCGATGAAGGTGAAGCGCTCGGGGCCGGCGGCGATGCTTTCCTCGCGATGCCCGTCCAGCTGGTGTGCCACCTCGCCGGCGAGGGTGGTGGCCCCGGTCAGGCGCAGGCGCAGGCCCAGCGCGCGCGGCGGGACGGGGCGGGCGTCCAGTCCCGCTTCCAGCTCGCGCAGCTGCTGCAGCAGGCGGGTGCGGGCCTGTTCGGCGGTCTCGAGGCCGGTGAGGTCGAGATCGACGCGGGCCCAGTGCAGCGGGGCGAGGCACTGCTGTTCCAGGGACTGGATGCGGCCCGCCTCCACGGTCAGCAGCCACGGGCCGCGCGCGCCGTGTTCGCCGGGGTGCAGGCCGGTAATGGAGCCGAGGTAACCGCCGGTGTAGCGCCCGGCCGTGCCCGCGGCGTCGAGGGCGTCCGGGCGATGGATATGCCCCAGCAGCCAGGCATCCAGTCCGGCACCGGCCAGTTCGGCCGAGCGCACCGGGGCGTAGTGCGAGTCGCGTGCGTCGCGGTCGGCATGCAGCAGGCCCAGGTGAACGCCGGCCGCGGCCCCTTCGTTCGCGTGGAAGTCGTGTCCGGCGAGCGGGCTGGTGGTCACCCGCCGCGACGGGAATGACCAGCCGTGCAGGGTTACGCGGTCTTCGCCGGTCCCCAGGGTGACGCTTTCCCAGGCCCCGCCACGGCCCAGCAGGTGGAAGCCCTCGAGTTCATCGGCCAGACGCGGCAGCACGGCCACGTCGTGGTTGCCGGCCACGCCCGCCACGCGGATGCCGGCCCCGGTCAGACGGTCGATGCCGGTGCGCAGCTGCCGGTAGGCCTCGAAGAAGTCGTCCTCGCGTTCGACCAGGTCCCCGGCCAGTGCCACCGCGTCCACCTGCTGTTCGATGGCCAGGCGGACACAGCGCTCCCAGGCCTCGGCCGGCCCCAGGCGCGCGCCGTCGTCGGCCAGCGCGGCCGGCAGCCGGGAGGGACGGCGACCCAGGTGCATGTCGCCCACGGCGAGGATTCGAACGGGCATGGAGATCCCTTTCCGGTGTTCGGGGCCCTATGGTCGCACCGCCGGAGGCAGGGGAGAAGTGGGCCCGCCCCCTGTATCCGGAGGGGGACAGGAGTGTCCCCTGTGGGTGATGCTGGTGCATCACAACGGAACCTTTTCGGGGGGCAACGCCATGAAGGACTTCAGCATGCGGGAGACCTTGGGTCTGCTGCGCAGTACCGCACCGTTTCTGGTGTTCCGTTTCGTCATCTACGTGGGGATCACGCTGGCGTACGTGATCGGCACGGGGGTCGGTGCGGGCCTCGGCTACGGGATCGGATATATCGGCGACAACCCCGGGGTATTCGGTCTGTGGGGCGGCTTCATCGGCTTCGGCCTGGTGGGCGCGGTGGTGTACTTCTTCCGCGAATACCTGCTGTACATCGTCAAGGCCGGGCATATCGCCGTGCTGGTGGAGCGCATGGATGGGCAGGAGCTGCCGCAGGGCCGCGGCCAGATCGAGCACGCGCGCGAGGTGGTGCGCGAGCGTTTCGCCCAGGCCTCGGTGCTGTTCGCGGTGGATCAACTGATCAAGGGCGTACTCAAGGTCTTCAACCGGGCCTTCTTCAGCATCGCGGCGTTGATCCCGCTGCCCGGGACCAGGGGGCTGGCGAGCTTCATCAACACGGTCATCAACCTGTCGCTGACCTACCTGGACGAAGTGATCCTCGCCTACAACATCCGCACCCGGGCCGAGAATCCGTGGGCGGCCAGCCGCACCGCACTGATCCTGTACGCGCAGAACTACAAGGCATTCCTGAAGAATGCATTCTTCCTCGCGTTCTTCATCTGGGGCATGACCTTCGTCGTGTTCCTGATCATCCTCGCGCCGATCGCCGGGCTGGTGGCCCTGATCCCGGCGCTGGCCGGTCCGCTGACAGTCATCATTGCCCTGGTGTTCGCCTGGGGCGTGAAGCAGGCCGTGATCGAGCCGGTGGGCATGGTCGCGCTGATGCAGGTGTTCAACCGCGTGACCGAGGGCCAGGACCCCGACCCGGAGTGGGAGGGGCGGCTGGAAAAACTGACCGGCAAGTTTGGCGAGATGCGCCAGAAGGCCGCCGCCTGGACCGGAGGCTCCGGGCGTTCCGATGAGGCCGATGGCATGGCGACGGCCGGTGCCGCCAGCGGTGGTAGCGAGGGGGCTGACCCTGATGCCCCGACAACGGGCTCCGGCGAGCAGGATCGGGAAGACCGTGGTCGGGACGACCCCGGATCGGGGCGTTAGGAACGCGCGGCCGTCGGTCTTCCGGATCCGGGGCAGGGACGTCCACCACGCCCGGGCGGATGCAGTAGCATGCGCCTCATGGACGCAGAGACCGATTCCGGAGTGGAGGGCGCGCGCCGGCTGGCCGAGCGGCTGAAGGCGCGCTATCGCAAGCGGATCACCGGCGAGCTGGTGATGCCCGCGCGGCCGGCCAGCACCGCGCCCATCCCCGACGACCTTGATCCGGCGATCGCCTCCGCGCTGCGGGCGCGCGGCGTCGAGCGGTTGTACAGCCACCAGCGGGCGGCCTGGGATCGGGTGCGTGCCGGGCATCACACCGTCGTGGTCACGCCCACCGCGTCGGGCAAGACCCTGTGCTACAACCTCCCGGTGCTGCAGGCGGCGCGCGAGCGCAAGGCGAAGGCGCTGTATCTGTTCCCCACCAAGGCGCTGTCGCAGGACCAGGTGGCCGAGCTGATGGAGCTCAACGAGGCCGGTGATCTGGGCGTGCGCGCCTACACCTTCGACGGTGACACCCCGGGCGATGCGCGCAAGGCGGTGCGCACGCGCGGCGACATCGTGGTGACCAACCCGGACATGCTGCATCAGGGCGTGCTGCCGCACCACACCAAGTGGGCGCAGTTCTTCGAGAGCCTGGAGTACGTGGTCATCGACGAGACCCACAGCTACCGCGGGGTGTTCGGCTCGCACGTGGCCAACGTGATGCGCCGGCTGCGCCGGGTCTGCCGCTTCTACGGCGCGGATCCGGTGTTCATCCTGAGTTCCGCGACCATCGCCAACCCGCAGGAGCTGGCGGAAGGGCTGGTGGGCGCACCGGTGGAGGCGATCACCGAGAGCGGCGCCCCGGCCGGTGAACGCCACCTGCTGCTGTGGAACCCGCCGGTGGTCAACGCCGATCTGGGCATCCGCGCCTCGGCGCGTTCGCAGGTCACGCGCATCGCGCGCATGGCGCTGCGCTCGCGGCTGTCCACCATCATCTTCGCGCGCACCCGGCTGATGGTGGAGATCATCACCCGCTACATGAAGGACGTGTTCGACAACGACCCGCGCAAGGCGGCGCGGGTGGCCGCCTATCGCGGCGGCTATCTGCCGAACGAGCGCCGCGAAACCGAGAAGGCGCTGCGCGGCGGCAACGTCGACTGCGTGATCGCCACCTCCGCGCTGGAGCTGGGCGTGGATATCGGCAGCCTGGACGTGTGCCTGCTGACGGGCTACCCCGGCACCATCGCCAGTACCTGGCAGCGTCTCGGCCGCGCCGGGCGGCGCAACCGGCCGTCGCTGGGCGTGCTGGTGGCCAGTTCCGAGCCGCTGGATCAGTACATCATCCGCAACCCGGAGTTCTTTCTCGGGCAGTCGCCGGAGCAGGCGCGCATCGCCCCGGACCAGCTACTGATCCTGCTGGACCACGTGCGCTGCGCCGCCTTCGAGCTGCCGTTCCGGCGCAGCGAGACCTTCGGCGGCGAAGATCTGGAGGCGCTGCTGAATTACCTGGAAGAGGAGGGCGTGCTGCACCGCGAGTCCGACACCTGGCACTGGACCGAGGACAGCTACCCGGCGCAGAGCGTCAGCCTGCGCTCGGTGGCCGAGGGCAACTTCGTGGTGGTGGACACCAGCGACGGGCAGCAGAACATCATCGCCGAGGTGGACTTCTCCAGTGCCGCCGAGACCCTGTACGAGGGGGCGATCTACCTGGTGCAGGCGGTGCCCTACCAGGTCGAGCACCTCGACTGGGACGGGCGCAAGGCCTTCGTCACCCGCACCCGCGCCGATTACTACACCGACGCCATCGACTACACCCGGCTGAAGATCCTCGACGACTTCGAGCGCAGCGCCGCCGGGCAGGGGGAGGCCGCGCGCGGCGAGGTGCACATTGTCCGCCGCATCCCGGGCTACAAGAAGATCCGCTACTACACCCACGAGAACGTGGGCTACGGCAACATCAATCTGCCGGACCAGGAGATGCACACCACCTCGGTGTGGTGGCAGATGGTGCCGGAGGCCCTGGCGGCGCGTTTCGCCTCCCGCCATGAGGCGCTGGACGGCTTCCTCGGCGCGGCCTATGCGATGCACCACGTCGCCGCGCTGGTGGTGATGGCCGAACCGCAGGATCTTGGCCGCGCGGTGGGCGATGGCGACGCCCGCTGGTTTGCCACCGTGGGGGCCGGCGGCCGCGGCCAGCTGCGCACCCTCGACGGCGGCGAGCGCGACCCCGAGCAGGAGGCGCGCTTCCGCCCGGCGGTGTTCCTGTACGACAACTATCCCGGGGGCGTGGGGCTGTCGTCGCCGCTGTTCGATGCGCGGGCGCGGGTGGTCCGCGACGCCCTGGCCTTGATCCGCAACTGCGGCTGTGCCCATGGCTGTCCCGCCTGCATCGGCCCGATTCTCGCCAGCGACGAGGTGCGCGGGTTCTCGCCCAAACAGGCGGCGCTGACCGTGCTGGAGGCCCTTGGCGAGGGGGCGGCGGCATGAGCCTGTCCGACCGGCTGAACACCCTGCGACGGCAGGCCGGCGTGAACCCGGAACGGCGCACCGCGGACGAGGTTGTCCGGGACGGGGCCGGACCCTCCGGTACGGCCCCGGGGGGTCCGGAAGCCGGCCCTGCGGGTGCCGCAGGCGGGACGGCCCCCGGGACCGAATCCGGGCAAGAAACCGGTTCGATGACGGACGCCTCCGCAGATCCGGGGGGTACGTCGGGCAACGAAGGGTCCGTGCACGGAGGTCGGGCGCCGGCGACCGGGCAGGGCGAAAGCCCGCAGCGCGCCCGCGCGCTGGCCGAGCTGCGCGAACGGATCCGGCGTATGGGAGCTGCGCCGAAACCGCCCAGTCCGCAGGATGCCCCGCCGTCCGCCGTACCCCCCGCAGTCGGGAAGGCAGACAGCGCGACGGCACCCGCCACGAGCCCCCATGGCCCGGCCGTGTCCGTCGACGAACTCGCCGAACGTCTCGGCGGCAGCCGCATCGGCGAACACGTGATCCTGCTGGATCGCGAGCTGCCACCGGGGCACGAACATGGCCGGCTGGCTCTGGGGGAGGCCCTGGGAGCGGCGTGGCCGTTCTGGGAGGCCGGCGAACGGGTGGGCTTCATCGACACCGAGACCACGGGGCTGGCCGGCGGTGCCGGGACCGTTGCGTTTCTGGTGGGCCTGGCGACCCCGAGCGGCGAGGGCCTGCGCCTGCGCCAGTGGCTGATGACCGCGTTCGCCGGCGAGGCCACCATGCTGGAGTCGGTGGACGCCGCGCTGGCCGGCTGCGAGCGCCTGGTCAGCTACAACGGCAAGACCTTCGACCTGCCGCTGTTGCGCGACCGCCGACGCATGCAGCGTCGAAACGATCCGGCGGACAGCGCCCACACCGACTTTCTCCATCCGGTACGCGCGCTGTATGGCCATGCCTGGCCCGACTGCCGACTGCGCACCGCGGAAGAACGGCTTCTGGGCCTGCAGCGCCCCGATGACCTCCCCGGGTCTGACGCGCCGTGGGCGTGGCAGGCGTATCTGCGCTTCGGTCAGGCGGATTTGCTGCAGCGTGTGGTGCGGCACAATGCCGACGATATCTTCAGTCTGGCCGTTCTGGGTCCCGCGCTCGCCGGGGTGCTGGCCGACCCGCCGGCGCAGCTGGCTTCGCCCGAGGGCGCCGCGCGTCTGTTGCACCGGCTTCGGGGGCCGGTGGAAGCCCGCCGGCTGCTGCAGCAATGCGAACAACGGCTGACCCCCGCCGGGCAGTTGTGGCTCGCCCGGGAATGGCGTCGCGCGGGTGTCCGGGAACGCGCGGTCGCCCTGTGGCAGCCTCTGGCCGAACAGGGCCATCCGGAAGCCATCGAGGCCCTGGCCAAATACCACGAGCATCAGCGCCGTGACCCCGCGACCGCCCTGGAGTGGGCGCGTCGCCTGCCGGATTCTGCCGCCGCGCGTGCGCGGTGTGCCCGTCTGGTACAGCGCCTCGGCCGGGATGCAGGCCTGCTCGCCGACGCGAGCCCGGACTCGGCCCCCGATCGGCCAGAGGGCTGGCCTCCCACCGGTTGAAGCCGGGCTTGGCCCCGACCGGTCCGTTCCGGTGCCGGGGATTTGTTACGATTCCGGAATCCCTCGCCACGTCGAGTCCATGCCCATGCGCCTGTCGAACGAAACCCGCGAGACGATTCGCACCACGGTGCGGGAGGTCTTTGGCGAGGAGGCCCGCGTGCTGCTGTTCGGTTCGCGCACGGATGATGCCGCGCGCGGCGGGGACATCGACCTGCTGGTGGAGCTGCCGCAGTCGATGCCGGATCGGCGGTCGCGGGAGCTGACCCTGGTGGCGCGCCTGCAGAGGCGCCTGGGGGATCGCGAATTCGATGTGGTCACCATCGATCCCGATACGACCTGCGAGCCGATTCACCGCGAAGCCCGTCGCACGGGGGTGCCGCTGTGAACGAGGAAAGTTTGCTGCCAGTCGATCGCTTTCTGCAGACGCTGGAGATCGTGCGCCGGGAGGGAGGACATCTGGACTGGAGTCGCGGGCGGCTGGCAGCGGAATTGATCGACGCTGAATGGGTGCGAGCGCTGGACGACGCCCCGGAGCGAGCGGAGCGCATGGAAGCATTCGTGTCCCGTTTCGGCCGCATGCAGGACACCATCGCCGACAAGCTCCTGCCACGCTGGCTTCTTGCGCTGGCGGAAACACCGGGCAGTCAGATCGAGGTCCTCAATCGGGCGGAACGTCTGGGTGTGATCGAGGACCTGGAAGACTGGCTTGAAGTGCGGCGGCTGCGCGACCGGCTGGTGCACGAGTACATGCGCGATCCGGAGACCTTCGCCGAAGACCTTTGTCGTACCCGCGCGCACACGGATATGCTGCTGGACACCTACGAGCGGGTGCGGCGTTTCGCGGTGGAGCGCATGGGACTGGATTCCACGGCGGTGCCCGTATCGCTTGTGGGAGCGAAATAGTGCCGGCATGTCGCTGATCCGGCGCTATCCGCCCAAGGCGCCGGCGCCCCGCCGGGAGATCTTCGGCTGGGCGATGTTCGACTTCGCCAATCAGGCGTACACCCTGCTGATCATCACCGTGATCTTCGGCGATCTGTTCACCCGCGTGATCGTGGGGGACGGGCCGGATTACCGCCTGGGCAACCTGCTGTGGAGCGTGGCGCTGGCGGTGAGCTACGGGATGGTGGTGCTGCTGGCGCCGCTGGCGGGGTCGATCATGGATGCCACGGCCACGCGCAAGCGGTTCCTGCTGGGTTCATGGCTGTTGACGGTGGTCACCACGGGACTGCTGTATTTCGTCGAGCCGGGGCTGATCTGGTTCGGCATGGCGCTGATCATCGCCTCCAACTTCGGGTACGCCATCGGCGAGTCGTTCATTGCCAGTTTCCTGCCGGATCTGGGGCCGCCGGAGCGGCTGGGCTGGATCTCGGGGCTGGGCTGGGGTCTGGGCTACCTGGGCGGGCTGGTGGCCACGGCGTTTGCGCTGGGGCTGCTGGGTGAGGTGACCGAGGAGAACTTCGACCGCATCCGCTGGGTGGGGCCGTTCGCGGCGGCGTTCTTCCTGGTCTCGGCGCTGCCGACCTTTCTGTTTCTTAAGGAGCGCGGCACGCGCCGCGAGCTTGCGCGCCGGGTGCAGCTGGGGCTGGGCTGGCGGCGCGTGCTGCTGGCGCTGCAGCGCCTGAGCGAGGATCGCGCGCTGCGCAGCCTGTTTGTGTCCATCTTCTTTCTGATGGCGGGGATCTACATCATCATCGCCTTCACCTTTATCTATGGCTCGCAGGTGATCGAGTGGGATGAGTCCACGCGGGTGACGATGTTCGTCATTACCCAGATCACGGCGATCGTCGGGGCGATCGGGTTCGGCTGGCTGCAGGATCGCGCGGGGCCGGTGCGGATCTACCGCCTGACGCTGATCATGTGGTGTCTGGCGGTCCTGGCGATCTACGCCACGCCCGCGGTGGCGGATGCCCTGGCCGCGCTGCTGGGCCGCCCGGTGGAGGCGCAGGAGGTGTTCCTGGTGGTGGGGGCGGTCGCCGGCCTGAGCCTGGGGGCGGCGCAGTCGGCCGGCCGCGCGCTGGTGGCGATCATGTCCCCGCCGCGCGAGGCCGGGCGGTGGTTCGGGTTCTGGGGGCTGGCGGCCAAGGCGGCGGCGATCTTCGGTCTGCTGGGCCTGGGCCTGCTGCAGGCCTGGCTGGGGCTGGCCAACGCCATCCTGTTCTGTCTGGCGCTGTTCGTGATCGCCCTGATCGCGTCTGCCCCGGTGCGCACGCCCGACCACATCGCCGGCGTGTGAACCGTTGAGCCGGCCGGAGCCGGCTCGCGGTTTATGGCTCAGTGCGCGTGGTGGCCCTGGTGCAGGTATTCCACGCCGTCGAGGGTCTGGAGATGGATCTCGCGCACCGGGATGAAACGGGCGCTGCCGGGGGTCACGATCTCTTCGGTCACGCGCACGCGGTAGGGCGGCTCGCAGTTGAGCAGCTGGCCCACGTAGCGCTTGCCTTCGGCCTCCACGCGCACCGGAGTGGTGTCTTCGTACTGGCTGAAGTTGTAGGAGACGTTGCGCGGGTACTGCAGGTTGCCTTCCGAAAAGGTGCTCATCGCCGGATTCTCGCTGTTGGGTTGATGGGATCGCGGACCATTCTACCCGCTCTGCTTGATGGTGGCGAAGGCATCGAGAGCGGCCTGGCGGCTCTGTCAGGGCCGGCAAGAGCCGCGGGCGGCGTCAGTCAACTGCCCATTCCAGTATTTCGCTGAACATCCAGATTGTTGGTTCGCGGTCGCCATCGAAGGCCCGGACGGCGGTTTCGACGATTTGCCACTGCGGGACGAGATCCCAGTTTACGGAGACGCCGGAAAATGCCGCCAGATCTTCGATAAAGAGCCTCTGCGTTGGTCCGTTGCCTTCCGGGAAGGGGTGCAGGCGATTGATCAGGTCGTAATAGCGAGCGAGATTCCGAGTGAATGGCTCGCGGTCCAGTCCCCGAAGAAAATCCTGTTCGGCCAGTTCCGTGTAGATCTGATGAGCGTAGTGTTCGATGGACCCGGCGGGGGTGAATTCGCAGTAACCCTTGCGGATGTCGAACGAGCGGATATGCCCCGCCCAGTCATAAAGGTCCTGAAAAATCTGGTGGTGGATGTGACACAGGTGTTCGAGGTCGAATGTGGCGGGGCGGTGGGGTCGATCCCGGTACTCTTCGATGCGGACCCAGGTGAGGGATGCTTCGGCTTCGGCAAGTTCCCGGCGGTCTTTCAGGCCGAGGTGGTTGATGTAGACGTTGGTGCCGGGCCAGGTTTCAGGTTCGACCGGCATACCAGGAACGGATCTCGCCAACGGCCTTTTCGGCATTGATCTCCCCGCGAGCCATGGCTGCGACCAGGGCTTCGGTCCGCGGGTCGGCGTGCAGTCCCTCAAGGCGGATGTTGGCGCGGGATCGCCGCACGCGCTCAACCGGGTCGTGTGGCCCGAGGGGCTGCAAGCTAAGGCGCGGTCTCTTGATCGGCTTCATTTCCATTCTCAATCCAGAAAAACTCTCTAACATTCCAGTGTAGCACCGTACGTTTCGCCCGGTCTGCGATGACGACGACGGTGCCTCAACCATGGTCGGACCTCGGCGGGTTCTTGATGGTGGCGAAGGCATCGAGGGCGGCCTGGCGGCTCTGTTTCAGGTCGACCATGGGGGCGGGGTAGTCGGCGGCGAGGCCGGGGCGCAGCTGGTGGATGTCGTGGGCGGGGGCGCGGGCGAGTTCGGGGACGAAGCGCCGGATGTAGGCGGCGTCGGGGTCGAAGCGTTCGCCCTGCCGCTGCGGGTTGAAGACGCGGAAGTAGGGCGCGGCATCGGCGCCGCAGCCGCCGGCCCATTGCCAGCCGAGGGTGTTGGCGGCGAGGTCGGCGTCGACCAGGGTGTCCCAGAACCAGCGCGCCCCCGCGTGCCAGTGCAGGCGCAGGTTCTTGGTCAGGAAGGAGCCGACGGCCATGCGCATGCGGTTGTGCATCCAGCCGGTCTCCCACAGCTGGCGCATGGCGGCGTCGATCACCGGGATGCCGGTACGACCCTGCTGCCAGCGCTCCAGGTCTTCCGCCGACTCCCGCCACGGGAAGGCCTCGAAGCGCGGGTTCAGGGGCTGCTCCGGGGTGTGCGGGAAGTGGTACAGCACGTGGTGGGCGAAGTCGCGCCAGCCGAGTTCGCGCACGAAGGGCTCGGCCGGGCCGTCGGTCGGCTCGAGCCCGGCCTGGCGCAGGGCGCGCAGGATCTGGGTCGGGCTGATCTCGCCGAAATGCAGATGCGGCGACAGCCGCGAGGTGCCATCGGTGTCGGGGCGCTCGCGGCGTTCGGCGTAGGCGCCCACGCCGTCTTCGATGAAGCCCTGCAGACGCTCCAGAGCGGCGCGCTCGCCGGGGTTCCAGGCCGCGGCCAGCCCGCTGTCCCAGCGGATGCGCGGCAGCAGCTCCAGGGCCTCCAGCGGTTCCGAGGCCGGAGGCGACGGCGGCGCGGGGATGCGGCTCGGGGCCGGCAGCGGGTCGCCTTCCAGCCCGCGCTTGCAGGCGGCGCGCCAGTACGGGGTAAAGACCCGGTAGGGCGTGCCCTGACCGGTGGCCAGTTCCCAGGGTTCGTGCAGCAGGGCGGCGGCGAAGCTGTGCACCTCCAGACCGTCCTCGCGCAGCGCGGCCTTGATGGTGGCGTCGCGCGCGGTGATCGCCGGTTCGTACAGGCGGTTCCAGTAGACCGCGCCGGCGCCGGTCTTGTGCACCAGCGCGCGGAGCTGCTCAAGGCTGGGGCCCCGGCGCAGGGTCAGCGTGGCCCCCAGGGCCTCGAGCTCGCCCACCAGCGCCTGCAGGCTGTGATGCAGCCACCAGCGCGACGCCGCTCCGGGGGCCCAGGGCGCTTCTTCGTCCGGGGCGTGAATGTACACCGGGATCACCGGGCCGCCGCGGCTGAGGGCGGCGTGCAGCGCGGGCTGGTCGGCCAGACGCAGGTCGCGGCGCAGCCAGACGAGGGCGGGGGACGGGGTACTCACAGGCGGTCTCCTTTGCGCAGGCGCCGGCGCAGCTCGCCCGCGCGGTCGCGGATCTGCTGCAGGCGCTCGGGGTCCATGCGTTCGACGTGCTTCCACTGCAGCGCGGTGCGCGGGTGGCGGGCGAAGCGCTCGCGGTGGCGGTCGAGGAAATCCCAGTACAGGGTGGTGAACGGGCAGGCACGTTCGCCGCTGGCCTCGCCCGGGTCGAAGCGGCAGTGGCGGCAGTAGTTGCTCATGCGCTGGATGTAGCGCCCGGTGGCCACGTAGGGCTTGGAGGCCATGCGCCCGCCATCGGCGTACTGCGACATGCCGAGCACGTTGGGCAGCTCCACCCATTCCACTGCGTCCACGTAGATGCCGAGATACCAGGCGTGGATCGCGCGCGGCTCCACGCCCAGCAGCTGGGCGAACAGCCCGGTGACCATCAGGCGCTGGATGTGATGGGCGTAGCCCAGCCGCAGGGTCTGGCCCACCGCCTGCGCCAGGCAGGTCATGTTGGTGTCGGCGTCCCAGTACAGCCGTGGCAGCGGTTCGTGGGCGTCCAGCGCGTTCCAGGCGTGCCAGTCGTCGCCGAAGTGGAAATACAGCCCGCGCACGTATTCGCGCCAGCCGAGGATCTGGCGGATGAAGCCCTCCACCGCCTCGATGGGCGCGTGCCCGTCGTGCCATGCGGCCTCGGCCTCGCGGATGGCCGCGCGCGGATCCAGCAGGTGCAGGTTGAGCGCGGCGGAGATCCGCGCGTGGTAGAGCCACGGCGCATCGGTCCACATCGCATCCTGCCAGGTGCCGAAGTCGGGCAGCCGGTTCCGGATGAAATCCTCCAGCGCCGCCTGCGCCTGCTCCGGGGTGACCGGCCAGTCGAAGTCCTCCAGCTCGCCCGGCAGGTCCGGCAGGTGGGTGCGCACGTCGTCGATCGCCTCTCGGGTGATGGCATCTGGCGCGAAGCTGGCGGGCTCCGGGATCAGGCCGGGGCCCTGACGGCCGAAGCTGCCCCGGTTGCTGGCGTCGAAGTTCCACGCGCCACCTGCGGGCTGGTCGTCGTCCATGAGCACGTCGTGCTCGCGGCGCAGCTTGCGGTAGTAGTGCTCCAGGCGCAGCTCGCGGCGCGACCCGGCCCAGCGGCCGAAGGCCTCGGGGGTGTCGATGAAATGCGGGTCCTCGCGGATCTCCAGACGCAGCCCGTGACGAGCGGCGGCGTTTTCCAGATCCCGCTGCACGCGCCGTTCGCCGGGCTGCAGCACGCACAGGCGTTGTGGTTGCAGGTGCGCCAGGTCGTATTCCAGCGCGCCGCCGAGGTCTGCCGGGCGATCGGTCGAGCCGAGCCGGCGGTAGTGCACGGTCAGCCCGGCCGCGCGGCGGCGTTCGGCGAAGTGGCGCATCGCCGCCAGGAACAGCGCGGTGCGGGCCCGGTGCGAGGGGACGTGAGTGGATTCGCCGGTGACTTCGGCCATCCACAGGGCATCCTGTGCCGGGTCGAGGGTGGCGAGGACGGGGTGTTCGGGGGCCAGCTGGTCGCCGAGGACGATCAGCAGCGTGCGCAGGGGCGTCGCCATCGCCTCGGGCCCATCCGGGGGGTCAGCCGCGGCCCAGGTACTGCCAGAGCCGGTCGGCGGCTTCCAGGGGGGCGCCGGGCAGGACTTCCACCGGACGCTGGCGGTCGAGCTTGGACAGTTCAAGGGCTGCGGAGCCGGCCAGGTAGACCGGTGAGCCGGGTGCCGCCAGGATTCCCTCCACCTGATTGAGGTCCGGGCTGCGCAGCAGTCGCGACGAGCCGTGCAGAACAATCCCGCGCGCACCCAGGGTGCCGACCAGCGACTCCAGCGCGGTCGCACTGGTCGCGTCGAACAACGACAGGGTTGCGAGACCACGCCGGGCACAGCTGACCTGGAGCAGCATGCCGCCGACCTGTTGATGACCGCCGCCGAGCACCAGGCAGGGTGCCACAGGCCCTTCGCAGGCCCGCAGGGCATTGCGCAGCTGGTCGGCCAGGGCGGCGGTGGCCCAGGCGGAGAATACTGCCAGGCGCACCTCGCCCTCCGGCGAATGGCGGGACTCCTCGCGCAACTGACGATAAACCTCGAGGAAGGCGCGTTCGTGCACCCCGTCCCATCCGTGGCGCATTACCAGCCGCGCGTAGGCGCGGTCCAGCTGCTCCACGTCCAGCGGGTCGACCGCGTGGTAGAGCGCGTCGGCGATGGGGTCGGCGGTATGCGGGGCAATCCCGGGGCCACTGATCGCCGGCCGCCGGCCGGGTGCCGGCGAGGCGGGTGCGTCGTCCGCCTCGGGGGCGGCCGATTCCTGTGCCGCGGCGTCTTCGTCGCGCTGCAGCACGCGATGGACCTGCGAGACCGGGATGCCCTGGTCCAGCAGTTCCATGATCCGACGGACCCGCCGGATGTCCTCCTCGCTGTAGAGGCGGTGCCCCTTGGGGGTGCGCATCGGGCGGATGAGCCCGTACCGACGCTCCCACGCGCGGAGGGTGACATCATTGATGCCGGTCTCCGCACAGACGTGCCGGATCGGGTACAGCCCCGCCTGCTCGTTCGAGTCGTTGTCGGTTGCGATGGCCATGCTCCGAACTATACAGGATCTGTACAGACCATGTACGAAAAAGGTGGATGCCGGCTCGGGAATTCCGCGAGGGAATGCTTGATCAACTTGAGCGGTCTTACAGACATTACACGTCCGGATTGAGGTAGGCTATGAGTTTCATGAATCCCGTGTCCGAAATGCGCCGCACGCTTGCGGTTCTGGCGGCAGGTCTGGCGCTGGTTCTGGCCGGAGCCCATCCGCTGGCGGCCGAGCCGGCGAATCCGGAGATGGCGGACAGCATTTCCCCGTATCTGCGTCTGCACGCGGAGGACCCGGTGCAGTGGCGGGCCTGGGATCGGGGCCTGCTGGACGAGGCGCGCGAAAGCGGCCGGCCGCTGCTGATCTCCAGCGGTTATTTTTCCTGCCATTACTGTCACGTGATGCATGAGGAAAGCTTTCTCGACCAGGGCATCGCCGAGCGGCTCAATGAGCATTTCATCCCGGTCAAGCTGGACCGCGAGGTGCATACCGCGCTGGACACCTATCTGCTGGAGTTCCAGCGCGCCACCGGGGGTAGTGCCGGCTGGCCCCTGAACGTGGTGGTGATGCCCGAGGGCCATGCGCTGACCGGGATCGTCTATGCGCCGCGGGATGGCTTTGCCGAGTTCCTCGACGGCGTGGTGGAGCGGCTGAGGGCGGATGAGGAGCGCCTGGCCGAACTGGCCGCCGCCGGCTCGCGCGAGCTGGAACAGCGTCTGCGCGACGGGGAGCAGCCCCTGTCGGCGGAGCGTGCGGCACGCCTGCCGGACGTCCTCTGGAGCCGAATGGAACGCGAAGCGGATGATCTGGGCGGGGGCTTCGGGCAGGAGACCAGGTTCCCGCATTCCCCCTATCTGGATGCACTGCTGACCGCACAGGAAGACACCCGCGCGCCGGACTGGGTCGGGGAATTCCTGAGCATCACTCTGGAAGAGATGGCCGGATCCGGGCTGCGCGACGTGCTCGGCGGCGGCTTCTTCCGTTATTCGGAAACCCCGGACTGGGGCACGCCGCACTTCGAGATCATGCTCGAGGACCAGGCGCAGCTGGCGCGTGTCTACCTGCGTGCCGGCGAGCTCTTCGGGCGCGAGGACTGGACGCGGATCGGCCTGGAGACCCTCGATTTCGTCGGCCGCGAGATGGCCCTGCGCGATTCCGACCCCGGCGCGGCGGGCGCACCGGAGAGCGATTTCCGGGGCTTTGCCTCCAGCCTGTCGGCGCTGGACGACGAGGGCCGCGAGGGCGGTGCCTACCTGTGGCCGGGCTCGGCCCTGGATGCCGCGCTGGAGGATCACCCCGAGTCGGAGCTGGTGCGGGCGCGCTTCGGCATGGACGGCGCACCTGCGTTCAGCGCGGGGCATCTGCCGGCCGACCGGATGGACACCGCAGCCCTGGGCGAGCGCTTCGGCCTCGACGAGGAGCGGGTGCGCGACTACGTCGACCGGGGGCGCGAGGCGTTGATCGAGGCGCGCCAGGAACGCGGCCTGCCGCGTGACGAGAAGGTGCTGACCGGCGCCCACGGTCTGCTGCTGTCGGCGCTGGCCGAGGCGGTGCGTCAGGATCTGGGCGAGGAGTACGCGGCCATGGGCCGGGACGTGCGCGACTGGCTGGCGGCGCGGGCCGACGAGCCGGAGGATCTGCCGGCGCTGCTGGGCCTGCCCGCGGAGGAGGCCGGCCCGGCCACGCTGCCGGATTACGCGTACGTGGCCCGCGGCCTGCACGACTGGGACGCCGCCACTGACAGCGGAGACGGCGAGCGGGTGCGCGCCCTGCTGCGTACCGCCTGGACGCGTTTCTCCGGCGAGGACGGGTTCCGCACCACCGAGGACCCCCCGCTGCCGGGCATGATCGCCGAGCGTTTCCATCCGGCCGTGCACCGCCCGTCGGGCACCACCGCCGTGCTGCAGCTGACGGCCGAACACGCCGCAGCGGATGCGGATCTGGAGTCCGCGCTGGCCGACTATCCGCTGGAGCCGGGGCAGGGCATCGAGAGCAATCCCCTGCACCACGCGGGCCTGATCCTGTGGCTGGAGGATCGCGGGGACAACGTTCGAAGGTGAATGGGATGGAATTCTGGCCTGAGTAACGTGTGGATGACATTCCGCTTTCCGTTTTTGCTCTTCGGGAAGCATGGCGTTGCAGTCGTAAGAACTTTCTGCCTCCTGTTAAAAGGCGAGGGATAGGATTTTGTGAAGTTATTCCCTTGATTCCTGCGTCCACATACGGGAGGGTTCAACGACAATCAAAGCCCTGACCACGGAGTGGTTAATGCCTTCTCGCAACGGACTGTTCTTCACCCTCGCGCGTGCGGGGGTGG
>NZ_KB906459.1:0-41854 GCF_000381385.1 Thioalkalivibrio sp. ALE10 | reverse complement strand
TCCTCCGCGTAGCGCTCCATGAACGTCTGCAACTCGGCCTCCACCGCTTGCTTGATCAGATCCCGCGCCCCGCGGCGCAGCAGATCGGTCAACGGGTCCTCTGGTCCGTTCGGGATGTCTGTCGTATCGTGAGCCATGGTGGCGTATCTCCTTTGGCTGGCTGGTTGCTCGCACTTCCATTCCAGCCGGATACGCCGCCTTTCTCAATCCCCCCGTACACCACTTTCGACAGTAACTCCCTGCACCGCGCGGCCGGTTACACCGTCGATTCCGAGATCCAGCAGGGCCTCCACGTCGTCCGCGTGGTCGCAGCCTTCGGCGATGACCAGGATGCCGATGGAATGGGCCAGGGTGCAGAGTCCGCGGATCAGGGCCTGTGTTTCGGTGGAGCGCTGGACACCCTGGACCAGGGACGCCTGCAGCTTGACGAAGTGCAGTCCGAAGGTGGTGAGGTCGTGCGAGCGGAAGGCCTCGGGTCCGGCGTGTTCCAGGCCGACAAAAAAGCCTGCCACACGGGCGATACGGCACAGGTCGCGCAGTTCGGCAGGGTGGGCCAGTGCGCCTCGTGCCGGGAATTCGAGCCACAGGCGGCCGGCGATCTCCGGTTCCGTTGTCAGGCGAGCTTCCAGCCGCTGCCGGAAAGCGGTGTCCCGCAGGCTGTCCACCGAGAGGTTGATCGCGAGGCAGTCACCGGTGCGGCCGAGTTGTTCGAGTGCGGCATCGAGCACGGCATCGTCCAGCTTCCGGATCAGATCCAGGCGCACGGCCCAGGGCATGAAGTAGCCGGCCGGGCGTGACTCGCCATCCAGCACCAGGCGCATCGGCGCCTCGTGGTGCATCAGTTCGTGGTCCGCATCGATCACCGGGAACCGCGCCAGCTGTACACCATGGCTGCCCAGGGCCTGGGTGATGGCGCTACGCCATTCGTTCTGACTGGCGTGGGGCAGAACGGCATGCGGCTCTTCGGCGACAGAGTCTCCGGGCTCCAGTTCGGCGCGGGCCAGCGCCTGGTCCACTCGGCTCAGAACCTCGCCCGTTGTGTCATCGGGGTGGAAGGGGGTTCCGGCCAGGTGCAGGGTCAGGGCCTGCGGGGTTTCCGGGGCAGTGAGGTCGGCGCGAATCGCGGTCAGCAGGGATTCGGCGAAGCGCTCGCTGTCATCAATGCCGTCACCAAAGACTGCGATGTCGGAGCCCTTCAGGCGTCCGGCAGCACCATGGCTGCTCACGCTCGCCTGCTGCTCGGCAACGCCTGCGATGCGGGCCAGAAGCTGGTCGAGCGCAGCGTGCCCGATCGTCTGGTTGAGTTCGGCTAGGTCGGAGATGCGCAGCACCACAAAGCTGCCGCCGGAGCCGCCGTGGCGGTTGTCGAGCGTGGCCTGAAAGCGAGCCAGAAAGGCATCGCGGTTCAGGAGTCCGGTGACATCATCGTGCTGCAGGTGGTTCTTGAGCCGCTCCAGGCGGGTGGACTCTTCCTGCAGCATCATGCGTACGTGATCGGTCAGCTGGTTCATGGCGCGCACCAGGGCGCGGAATTCCCAGGTGCGCGGTTCGGGGGTCGTGATGAACCGCCTTTTACCGACCGCTTCCGCCTGTTCCACAACCTGGTTCAGCGGCCGGATCAGCCGCCCCAGCAGGAAGGACCCCAGGAGCCCGATGATCAGCAAGCCGCCGGCAAACATCGCGGTGAGGCGGAGCGTGCCCTCCCACAGGGCCTCGTAGGCGTAGTTGGTCTGGCTTTCGATGATCAGGGTACCGAAGGAGCTCCAGCCATCGGATACATGGGCGACCCCGGGGCGCACGTTGAAGCCCAGGCGCTCCACGAACCAGGTGGGTACGCCCTGGGGCGGATCCGGGTTGCGGCGCTCAAGTATCAGTTCACCGGTCGGGTCCACCAGCCGGATGTGCTGATAGTGGCCGGTATCGAACTGCGAGGCGATCTGCAGCTCCACGGTGGTCTCGTCCTTGGGCAGCTGCGAGAGCGACAGTGCCAGAGAAGCGGCGTTGTCGACGTTCTTGGTCAGCAGCTGCTGTGCCAGATAGTTACGGGCCGACAAGGTGCTCACGACGATACTGACCACAAGCGCCAGCAGCATGATGATGGCGACGGCGATCCAGAGTTGTTTTCTCAGCGTCATGGCGGCGCCCTCATTCCGGGGTCGGGTGAATGGGTTGGTCGAGATCAAGGCCGTAATCGTCCAGCTGCTCGAGGATGCGGCGCCAGCGTGACAGCCGCGCCGTGGGGTCGGCGGCGGACTGTGCCTGCCCGTCCGGCCAGAGCCCCTCGCTGTTGAACGAGAAGATCGGGGTCAGGTCGTCCCGTTGGGACGCGCGTTCAATGCGGGTGACGAGGTTATCCAGTACCATGGGCTCCTCGCGCGGATCGGTGAAATACCCCAGAACCATGTGCGCCTGGCTGAGATTGCTTCCGGGGCCGCCCAGCCGCGCCCGCACGTAGAAAAGCCGCAGGCGTTCATCGGGAATGCCCAGTTTGCGCAGGCTGACGTATTTGGCGATGGAGAAGTCCTCGCAGTCTCCCGCACCCTTGTCGAGGGCCTCCAGCGGGGTGGCCCAGAAATCCTCCTGCCCCCAGGTGACCTGATCGTCCTGATAGCGCAGCTGGCGGTTGAAAAACGCGTTGACCTGGGTGATCTGGGTCTGTTCGTCTTCGTCGGCGAGGTCTTCCAGGAGCTCCCGCCAACGCCGTACGCGTTGCGCTGTTTCGGGCCCGTAGCGTTCGGCCGCAACCTGCTCCAGCTGTGCCAGGCTGCCGAGTCCCGCATGGCTGGAGCCCAGCAGCCACACCCCGGCCGCGAGCACGAGCACCAGGCTTACGCGTCGTATCAAGCGGAACGGATTCCTGGGCCAGGTTGCGGGCACGCAGGCGGCCCTCCGGAGGCGGTGAAGAGTTCCTACACCCTGAATAATGGGCCACGCCTGTATGAAAAGCCAGAAACCAGAACATGAAGTGATGGCTCGTGCCAAGGTATTCGGCGCTTCTCGTGTTTTCCCCTTGTTATGTGACTTCCACCAAAAATCATTGCGCGCGTCTGCGCGCGGGTATATCTTGATCTGTTTTGAGTCAAAAATCTGCGTTTGCCTACGTCCGGCGGTGCTGGGGCGGGGTGGCAATGCGAACATTCGAGCAAGATTGATGGGGGTAGGAATGGCGGATGTAACAAGGTCGATCACTGCAAAAGGCGGGCTGCTGGCCTTGGCGGCGGCTGTCGCGATGGTCGCAGGGGGAACGGCTCAGGCCGAGGCTCCAGAACCGCTGCGCGACGCCGCGATGGAAGCGGTGCTTTCCAACCCCGATGTGCAGTCGCGGTGGCATGCCTTTCGTGCCTCCGGTGAGGAGCAGACCGGCGCCCGCGGGCGCTTCATGCCCGAGATCGATCTGAACGCCCGTACCGGGTATCAGCGTCAGCGCTCCAGCGACGACGCCTTCGATTCATTTTCGCGGAATCCGCGCGGCGTCGACATTACGCTGACGCAGATGCTGTACGACGGCTTCGAGACCGCGAGCGAAGTCAGCCGCCTGGGCGAGATTCAGCGGGTGCGGTACTTCGAACTGCGCGAGACCACCGAGGAGATCGCGCTGGAGGCCGTACGGGCCTTCGCCGATGTCCAGCGCCAGCGCGCCCTGGTGGACCTGGCGCAGGAAAACTACGACGCGCACAAGGAGGTGTACGACCAGATCGTGGAGCAGACCGAGCGTGGTGTGGGCCGAGGCGTTGATCTCGAGCAGGCCTCGGGTCGCCTGGCCCTGGCCGAGTCCAACCTGCTGACCGAGCGTCAGAACCTGCATGACGTGAATGCGCGCTACTACCGGATTGTGGGGCAGATGCCCGCGGGCGACCGCGTCGATCTGGTCGGCAGCTTCTCCGACGAGCCGATTCCCGGCACCGTCCAGGAGGCGCTGACCACGGCGATCACCACCAACCCGGCCATGTTTGCCTCGCTGCGCAACATGGAGGCGGCACAGGAACAGCGCAACGTCGCGCGCTCGGCCTTCCACCCGCGCCTGGACCTGCGCCTGCGTCACGCCTACGAAAACGACGTGTTCGAACGCGAGGACATCCGGGTCCACGACACCTCGGCGCAGGTCGTGATGACCTGGAACCTGTTTCGCGGTGGTACCGATCAGGCGCGGGTGCGCCAGTTCACCGAGGAGTTCAACGAGGCGCGCGACCAGCAGGAGTCGGTATGCCGCAATGTACGTCAGACTGTCTCGGTTGCGTACAACGATATGCGTTCCCTGGATAGCCAGCTGCGCTTCCTGCTCCAGCATCGCGACTCGTCGGACCGCGTGCGTACCGCGTATCGCCAGCAGTTCGGCATTGGTCAGCGCAGCCTGCTGGACCTGCTGGACACGGAGAACGAGTACTTCGAGGCGAGCCGGGCCTTCATCAATGCCCAGCACGATATGGAGATCGCCAGGGCACGGGCACTGAACGGCATGGGCCGGTTGCTGGAGTATCTGGATATCTCGCGTGGCGACATGCCGAGCGTGGCGGATCTTGGTCTGGTGGACGACGCGGCCCGGGTCGATCCGGACTCTGTATGTCCGGCAGATGCCCCCGAGATGAGCGAAGTGCGTCACGAGAGTATCTTCCGCTAAGGAAACACTGATCAATGGCCTCGCAGCCGGCTCCATGTCCCGGCAACGCACTTTTGGAAGGACATTGGGGCCACGGCGGCCGGTTTTACTCCCTGTAACCGCCGTTTTAGGCGGTTACAGGGGCGATTTCCGGTCCTGCGGACACACTACCCCTGCGGCAGTAGTCCCCATCGTCGCGCACGGTACAGGTTCGCCAGGGCGAACAGGCTGTGGAGCTGTGCGGTGTTCTTCTTGGGGCCGCGGTAGCGCACCTTGCGATACCCGAAGAGGTTCTTCACCACATGGAGCGGATGCTCCACGATCGAACGCAACTGGGCCTTGTGCCGTTCATCGGTGCGGACCTGGTCGCGCTCCGCGCCTTCCGGCAGCGCGCGCACCGTGCCACGCTTTCGCGCGATGTGCGTCTCCGGGCGATGCCCGTTCAGGCGTTTCTCCGCCCCGATGTAGCCGGCGTCGCCATGCAGGCTGGCTTCCTCGCCGTGGAGCAGTTCCGGCACCTGCGACACGTCCGAGACGTTTGCCGCCGTGCCCTTCCCGTGTGGACGAGACCGGTGACGACATCCGCCCCGATATGCGCCTTCATCCCGAAGTACCACTGGTTGCCCTTCTTCGCCTGGTGCATCTCCGGGTCGCGGGCCTTCTCCCGATTCTTGGTGGAGGGCGGGGCCGCAATCAGGGTGGCGTCCACCACCGTGCCCTCGCGCAGCAGCAGGCCCCGCTGCTGGAGGTGGACGTTGATCCGGTCGAAGATCACCTGGGTCAGGTTGTGCTGCTCCAGCAGCCGGCGGAACTGCAGCAGGGTCGTAGCATCCGGGGCGTCTTCGCGGCTCAGGTCGATCCCGACAAAGCTCCGGATCGCCTGACTGTCGTAGACCGCATCCTCGACCCCTTCATCCGACAGGTTGAAGCACTGCTGCGCCACGTACATCCGCAGCATGCGCTCCAGTCCGATCGGCGGACGGCCGCGCTTCCCCTTCGGGTAGTGCGGCTCGATCGCCTCCACCAGCGCCGCCCAGGGCGTGATCGCGTCGATCTCCCCCAGAAACCGGTCGCGCCGCGTCTGCTTGCGCTTGGCGGAGTACTCGAGATCGGAAAAACTGCGCTGCGACATCGACCATCACCTCGGGCAGAAAACCTGCTGCCATTATCCCAAACCCACTCGCCGGGCGGGAGCAGCGGCGGATTAAATCAGCGTCTCCCTAGGTGTCAGGTCCCGGCTGGTTGTATATCCGTTTACGAAACACATCGGGGTGCTCCTGTTGCCAGGCCTTGAGTGTCTCCACCGGCGTTCGATGCCCCAGCGCCTTTTGCCCGATCTGATGGTCGTACAGGCACTGGTAATCCCGGAGGGTGTCGTTCAGATGCGCTTCCGAGTCGAAGCGCCGGGTGCGCAGCAGGTCGGCGCTGCGTCCGTTGACGCGTTCGACCATTCAGGCACCCACGGCCCGGATTTTGCGGATCTCGCGTGCCGAGGTCGATGACGAGACGGCGGCTGCAATGAGCTGCCCGGGCATCTCCTGCCTGTCGATGGAGTCGCCGGCCGATCAGGCCCCGTGATTCTGGGAGGCGGATCCGGAAGCCGAGATCACGTTGATGCCGCCCTACGACCCGATGGGGCCGGATGGCACGCACAACCCGGCCATCGTACTGGACTAGTTGCAGGTTCAGCACGGTTTTCTCGGAGAGCAGCAGACCGGTGGTGTGAGGTGCTCCTGTCCGGAACCGCGTGAAGCGGACACCTGTGGTGCGAGACAGTACTGGCCCTGGTCTCTTGTCCGGCTCAGCTTTTGCGGCTGCCGTAGGTGACGACGGACTCGATGCGTTCGGCGCGTTCGGGGTCGAGGACATCGGTCCGGGCGAGGGTAGCGGCGTCGGCGTTGATGACGTCGCGCACGCTGCCGAGGCTGCGCAGCAGGTCGCGGGCGTCGTCCGCGGCGACCCCGGGCAGGCCGCTGAGGATGAATTCGGCGACCTTGCGCCGATTGTCCGACTCGGCCTCACGGTCGACGGGATCCGGCTCGATCTGTGCGTTCAGGCCGGTCAGGTAGATGAGCATGCCGCTGTTGTCGGCATCGGGGCTGGGCAGCACGCTGATGCCGAGGGCGATGGTCAGGTGGGCCAGGGCGCGGTGGATGTCCAGCGCCTGCTGGTAGAAGCGGGGCTCGTACAGATCCCCTTCGACGATGTAGATCACCTGCCGGTAGTTGGCCTTCAGCTTCGCGGCGTTCTCCCACAGGCTCTTGTCGACCACGCTCAGGACCATGTCGGCCGCGGATTTGCGTTCGATCACGACGCCGTTGGGCAAGACGTAATCGCCAACATCCAGGTCGGTGAATTCCAGTTCCACGCCCTCCAGCTCTTCGATGCGCTGGATGATCTTGCCCTTTTCGCGCTTGTCGACGCGGATCGGCAGATGAAGATTTTCCATTGGGGACTCCGATTGTGTGACCCGCACGCAGTCTAGGCGGAGCGCAGGGGGTAACTCGCAATCCCTCATGCAGTCTCGGATACCGGCCGGGTCCTTGTATTCAGGAAATCAGTCGGCCCCGGCGGCACGGAGCTGCTGGTAGACCTCGTCCGATTCGCTGATGTGGAAGTTGTCGTCCAGAAAGTCGTAGGCAGTCTGCCCTTCCTTGTTGGTCAGGCCGGGGTCGGCGCCGAGCGCCAGCAGGGCCTCGACCATGGACGGAATGTTGTGGGCCGCGGCGTCCATGAGGGGAGTGGAGCCGTTTTTGTCCCGCGTATTGATGTCTGCGCCGTGCTCGACCAGGGTCTCGACCATGGCCGGGTCGTCGCGCAGCGCGGCCTGCACCAGGGACGTCCAGCCGTGTACGTTGCGCACCTCGATGTCCGCGCCGTGGTCGATGAGAATGGTGGCCACTGCCGGCTCGTGTTGTGCGGCGGCGACCATCAGGGCAGTCCAGCCTTCTTCGTCCCGCGCATCGACTTCGGCGCCGTGTTCGATCAGGGTCTCGATCATGGCCGGTTCGTTGTTCCCGGCGGCGACCATGAGGGCGGTGCTCGCAAAATCGTCCTGCGCGTTGACGTCGGCACCCAGTTCGATGAGGGTCTCGGCCATCGCCGGTGTCTGGTGTTTCGCGGCGTCCATGAGCACCGTCCAGCCAAAGTCATCCCGCCCTTCGACGTCGGCGCCCTGGTCGATCAGAAACTCGGCCATAGCCGGTTCGTTGTCTGCGAGTGCGAACATCAGGGGCGTGACGCCGTTATCGTCCCTTGCATTGACGTCGGCCCCCGCCTCGAGCGCAGCCGTGGCCTCTTCGGGAGTGCCTTGCGTCGCGGCCTCGAAAAGCCGCTCCGTTGGATCGGCGGCAGAGGCGGTTTGCAGGGACAGGGCCAGGAGGGCGCCCAGGGTGATGGTCGGCAGCAGGGGGCGTTGGGTACGGGACATCCTTCTCTCCTTTGAATGACGCGGTTCCGGGACACCCGGGCAACTGTCGCGCCCCCCGGGTTTGGCGGAAATACGGTGAGATCGATCATGCCACATCCGGCGGCGCATCGCCGCTGAGCGCATCCCGCAGGGCTTGGCTCTTCCACACCTGGTTGCTGGAAAGGCTGAACGCCCTGACCCGTGGACGTGATGCAGAAGCATTTCTGGCGCACTACCGCAACAAATACCACGGAGGACCGGACCAGCCGCCGATCCGGATGGCCGTGGGAGACGATGGCTCGCTGGTTCTCGACCAGACCCGAGCGCTGCAGAATGTGATTGACGGTTACACCTGCGTCCGAGAAGGCGACGTCGCGGTGGCGAAGATCACTCCGTGCTTCGAGGACGGCAAAGCCGACATCATGCGCGGTCTCACCAATGGGCTCGGGCCTGGCACGACAGAACTGACCGTGCTTCGGCTACGAGGCCCGGTTACCACGAGCACCTAGCGATGATCGAGGAGCAGCGGCGGCTGATCGAGCCGAAGCAGTCCGCCTGTCTTTCAACCTGCAGCGACCTTACGAGTTTTCCTCGTCGTCCAGCGATGCGCCGCCCTGTTCGAGAAAGCGGCGTACTTGCTCTTGCCGGCGGAAGGCGCCCTGGCCCGATCTGCGCGTTCGCGTGAGGGGGATGGATTCCCCGGATTTCAGATAGATGACCGGCCTGTGGGCGGGTTTGCTATGGCCGGAACGCTGTGACCTCGACCACGTCGTCTCCACGGCCACCCGGCTGATGTCCTGCAAGGGGATATCGCGGATCTTGCCGGGACTCCCCGGCTGCCACCAGCGCCGTTCGGCGACCTGTAGCTGGTCAACCCCGGGCGGCAGCCACAGGGCCACGACATTGCGCTGGAACAGCAGCAGGTAGAGACCCAGTACGCTCATCGCCAGGGGCATCCACAGGCCGAACGTGACCTGGTGGCTCATGTGAAAGTCTCCCTCCTGACGGACATCGTCGAGGCCGGTGTTGACCTCGTCCACGATGGATTGAACGCCCGATCGGCCGCTCCGGCTGTAGCCCAGTATATCCACCGAGCCGTCGTCCAGTTGCAGGTTGGCGGAGTAGGTGCGGTCGCCGTCGCTGTTCCGACTCTCGCCCAGTGTGGCCTGCTGGATCTCTTCCAGGGGGTAGCGGCCCTCGGTGGATTCATGGATGCCGAACGGGGCCGATCGGGTGAGTTCGCAGTAGCGCTCCTCCGCCCCGCAGGCGAGATGCGTGCTGCGGCCGAACGTGGTCAGGAAGATCACGCTCATCACGAGCACGAAGAGCCCCATGAGCGGGGTGCCCCAGTTCTTGAATACCAGTTGGTTACCCACGGTTTCGCTTCTCCTTGTGGCTGGCCTGAATATGTGCGTCGGGGCGTGGCGTGAACCGCACCATCGACCGACCAATGAAACCGGATGTCAGCCGGGCCGAGACACCTCCGTTTGGAGGGGGCGACATTGCCTGACGGCCTTTGATGATCTCACTCGAAATCCGGAACCCTCGGGGGTTCGTTCAGGCGCTCGGTCGGATTTGCCTCCGGTAGCAACACAGTCGTGCGTCATCTTCCGCGGCGGCTGACGGTGCTTGAGATTCGGAGGAGGCTGCGGTAGAAAGACCCTGTAATGGAAGAGGTTGTGTGATATGGATATCGGGGAGGAGCGTCGATGAACATCAATATCCACATGTTGATCGGCGGCGTGTTAGTGCTGCTGGTAGTGCTGTGGGTGTGGCAACGGCGCCGTCTGCTCCGGCGTGCCGAGGCCGAGCAGGCCGAATGGCAGGCACAAAGCCGCCAGGTAGACGCGATTCAGGAGGCCATGAAGGAACGGGACGACGTCGCCAACCGGCTGGCGGAGCTGGAGCGATCCGGCGGCGACGAGGACGCCCTCGAGTCCTTGCGCGTCGAGCTGGAGGCCATCGACGTCCGGTTGACGGAGCAACTGGAAGCGATGACCGGCCGTAGCGAAGGCGCTGCAGCTGGAAAGCCTCGCGGCTGACTACCGCGCCCGTGCGAGGCCTGCGTCGATGCTGGCTGGGAGGTATGCGGGGACGACGGAAGCCTGTCGGCCCGGGTTCGAGATGCCCCCGACTTGCAATGAGAAGGCGCGCAGCCAGGGGTTCCTGCAACCTTTCCTGCGCGTTGTCCGTCAGCCGGATGAACCCCGTGCCGAACGACGCTCCTGGATGGGGCCTGGATCCGCGAACCCGCGCGGGCAAAGCCTGGCGCCGGAGGAACGCAAAAATGTGCGCTATTTCCAGAAACGGTGCTTAACGTCTCTGGAAGGTCGGTACAACCCTGATTTTGGTGTGGACGGCTGGTTCCGCATAGTGATACAAAAAGTGGTGTTTCCCGGTCAGGATGATCGGGCGCTCAAAACGCCTTTCGGTTTGCTCCTTGCAGGGGGGCGAAGCGACGAGAGCGATTTGCCCCCACCGGCGCTGGGGCGACCAACAATCATGGACGAAAAGGACCCCCGCAATGCGCGGTAGCCACCGCATTTCCCACTTCGACGTCTCCCTCTTGTCAGCTCGTCAAGCGTCACGAGTGTTCTGCACCTTTGTGGGTGCCGGAGCGTTTGTCGTGTCTGACCGAGACTTCATCTGGTCACAAGGAGTGAATCATGTCCAAAGAAGGAACGGTTGCGCCCAGGGAGCGCATCAACATTCGTTATGTCCCGGCCACTGGAGACCAGCAGGCGGAGACCGAGCTTCCGCTGAAGCTCCTGGTCGTCGGTGATTTCAAGGGTGGCACCGAGGATACCCCGGTCGAGGAACGCTCCACCGTCTCGGTCGACAAGAACAACTTCCAGTCCGTGCTCGCCGAAGCGGGCCTCGGGTTGGAGGCCTCGGTGCCCAACCGTCTCCAGGACGGCGATGAGGACAGCGATCTTCCGGTGAGTCTCTCCTTCAAGGCGCTGGACGACTTTTCCCCGGACAAGGTCGCCCAGCAGGTCCCCGAGCTGCGAAAGCTGGTGGAGCTGCGCGAGGCACTGGTTGCCCTCAAGGGGCCGCTGGGCAATGTGCCGGCGTTTCGCGAACGCCTGCAGGAGCTTCTGGAGAGCGAAGAGGCGCGAAACCAGCTGCTGGAAGAACTCGAACAGGACACCCCCTCCACGGATGAAACCGAGTAATCGGGGCTTGCAACGGAAGCGAGGTAACAAGCAATGAATGAAGTGGTAGAGGAACAGTCCCGCGACGGCGTGGCCACCGGGTCCCTGCTGGATCAGGTGATGGCGCAAACCCGCATGGCGCCGGCGGACGAAGGCTATGATGTCGCGCGCAAGGGAGTTGCTGCCTTCATCAGCGAACTGCTGCGGGATGACGAAGAAACGCCTCAGGTCAACAAGGCGGTCGTGGATCGCATGATCGTCGAACTGGACCGGAAGATCAGCGCGCAGGTGGACGAAGTCCTGCATCTTCCCCGGTTTCAGAAGCTCGAATCGGCATGGCGCGGGCTCAAGCTTCTCGTGGACCGCACCGATTTTCGCGAGAACATCCGCCTGAGTCTGCTGCATGCCACCAAGGAAGAACTCCTCGACGACTTCGAGTTCTCTCCCGAGCTTGCCCAGAGCGGGCTGTATCAGCATGTGTATGCATCCGGCTACGGCCAGTTCGGTGGTGACCCGGTCGCCGGGGTCATTGGGGTTTACGAGTTCAACCCCAGCACGCCCGACATCAAGCTGCTGCAGTACACCGCTGCGGTGGGCGCAGTGGCGCATGCACCGTTCATTTCGTCGGTCGCACCAGAATTCTTTGGTGTGGAGAGCTTCCAGGAGCTCCCCCATATCAAGGACTTGTCCGCAGTCTTCGAAGGCCCGCAGTATGCGCGCTGGCGCAGTCTTCGCGAGAGCGAGGATGCCCGGTACCTGGGGCTGACCGCGCCCCGTTTCCTGCTGCGGATGCCCTACGATCCGGTCGAGAACCCGATCAAGACCTTCAGCTACCGCGAGACGGTGAGCCAAAGCCATGAGCATTATCTCTGGGGGAATACGGCCTATCTCCTGGCCGAACGCCTGACCGACAGCTTCGCCAAATACCGCTGGTGCCCCAACATCATTGGCCCGCAAAGTGGCGGAGCGGTCGAGAACCTTCCCGTCCACACCTTTGAGGCCATGGGCCAGCTGCAGGCGAAGATCCCCACCGAGGTGCTGATTACGGACCGTCGGGAGTACGAGCTCGCGGAAGAGGGTTTCATCGCTCTGACGATGCGCAAGGACAGCGACAACGCGGCTTTTTTCTCCGCCAACTCGGTGCAGAAGCCGAAACGCTTCCCGAATACCCCGGAGGGTCAGGCGGCCGAGACCAATTTCAAGCTGGGCACCCAGCTCCCGTACATGTTCATCATCAATCGCCTTGCGCACTACATCAAGGTGCTGCAACGCGAGCAGATTGGTGCCTGGAAGGAGCGGCAGGATCTTGAGCGGGAGCTCAACGACTGGATCCGACAGTATGTGGCGGACCAGGAAAATCCGCCCGCCGATGTGCGAAGCCGCCGTCCCCTTCGGGCTGCCGCGATCGATGTTTCCGATGTGGAGGGAGACCCGGGCTGGTATCAGGTATCCCTGGCGGTTCGGCCACACTTCAAGTACATGGGCGCGAACTTCGAACTCTCGCTTGTCGGTCGTCTGGACAAGGAGTAAGGGCCGATGACCGAGGTGTCTCAGACCATCAATGGGCCCCGGTTGTTCGAGCGTCTGGCCGCACCGGGTTACCCGGTCCCTTCGGGTGGCGGCGACCAGGCGCTTGTCGACTCGATCAAGCGGCATTTGACCGATCTGCTCAATAGCTGCCCGGGCCACAGTCCGTGCGTGCCGGAACTCGGACTGATGGATTTCAACGATGCCACGGGCGCCGCGCTGGACCTCAAGCTTGGTGTGCGGCAGGCCGTTCAGGCGTGCATCGAGCGGTTTGAACCGCGCATCACCGATGTGAACGTGGAGGTCCAGGACAACGGCAGCCAGTCGACACGGCTTCAGTTTCGGGTGCGTGCCCGGCTGGCGTCGGACGGCCGGCGTGACGAAACCACCCTGGACCTGTTGCTGGCCGATCGCCGGTACTGGCTCGTCGAATGACGGCGTTGGCCGGGTTTGAGTGATGCTGAACCGTTACTACAGGGACGAGCTGAACTTCCTGCGGGAGCAGGGCCGCGAGTTCGCCGAGGCCTACCCTCAGCTGAGCCGTTTCCTTTCCGAGCGTGGAACGGATCCGGACGTGGAGCGCTTGCTCGAGGGCTTTGCCTTTCTGACCGGGCGCATGCGCGAGAAGGTCGAGGACGAGTTTCCGGAACTCACTCACTCGCTGATCAACACCTTGTGGCCGAACTACCTGCGGCCGGTGCCCAGCATGACGATCGTGCGGTTCACTCCGGTGTGGCAGGCATTGACCGGGGCCTACCGCATCCCGCGGGGCACCATGCTGTCCAGTGTTCCGGTGGAGGGTACCGAGTGCCGGTTCCGAACCAGCCATGACGTCACCCTGAACCCGTTGGAGGTGGTGGAGGTGGAAGACCTCCACTCGGGCAATTCCTCGGAGCTGACCCTCCACCTGCGTGTGCATGGAGACCAGCCGCTGGATGCGGTCGCTCCCGAGTCCATGCGGTTCTACCTTGGTGGCGACGAATATTCGGCGCGGATGCTCTACCTCTGGCTCCAGCATTACCTGGAAGACCTGCACCTGTGGATCGATGGCGAGCAACACAGATTGTCCGTTGACGCCATTGGGCCGGTGGGGTTCGAACGGGATCAGGCCGTCTTGCCGTATCCGAGGAACAGTTTCGAGGGTTACCGGATTCTGCAGGAGTATCTGTGCCTTCCGGACGCGTTCCGGTTTGTCGCAGTGAAAGGTGTGAGCTCCAGTTGCCCGAGCCGGGCGGCAGAGGAGGTGAGGTTGGTGTTCCGATTCTCGCGAAGCCTTCCGTCCGATGTGCGTCCGGGGGTCGACAACTTTCAGCTGCACTGTACGCCGGCCGTGAACCTGTTCGAGATGGATGCGGACCCGGTCGATCTGACCGGTCAGCGGAGCGAGTACAGGATAACGCCCAGCAGTCGAAACCCGGGGCATTACGAAGTGTTCAGCGTCGACGAGGTGGAGGGCTGGCTGACCGAGGCGGACGGGCGCTTTCGTGGAAAGCCCAGGCGTTATTTCCCCTTCGAAAGTTTCCAGCATCAGCTGGAGCGGGATCGCGGCGGGGAATCGTTGTTCTATCGGGTGCGCACGCGCGAGAGCATGCGAAATGATGGCTTCGACCACGACATCTCCTTTGTGCGCGGCGACGAGGTCCAGCGACTGGGAGACCGGGAAACCGTCTCGTTGCGGCTCACCTGTACCAACCGGCGCCTCCCTGAGGCACTGACGGTCGGGGACGTGACGACATACGCCGACGACTCGCCGGCCATGGCCACGGTAAGCAACATCACGGCACCCACGCCGCGGCTGCAGCCACGCCTGGATGACGGCCTGCTCTGGACGCTGCTGTCGAACCTGGCCCTCAACTATCTCTCGTTGCTGAGCACGGATGCTCTCCGCTCGGTATTGCGGGCCTACGATTTCCGGTCGTTTGCAGACCGTCAGGCGGAGCGAGTCTCGCAAAATCGGCTGGCCGGGATTCGTTCGATTCGGACGGAAGCGGCGGACCGACTGTTCCAGGGGTTGCCGGTTCGGGGTTTGCGTTCGGTTGTGGAACTGGATGAAGACGCCTTTGGGGATGAAGGGAGCCTTTATCAGTTTGGCTCGGTTCTGGCCAGGTTTCTGGGGTTGTACGCGAGCATCAACTCGTTTCACGAGTTGCAGGTCATTAATCGGAAAAGCGAGCAGAGCTACACATGGAAGTGGCAGCCCGGACAACAACCGCTGATGTAGTGCCCGAGGCCCTTCGGGACCGCGCGCATCACTACGACTTCTTCCAGTTGGTGGAACTGTTGTTTCGCGTGCGCGGGGAGAACCCCGACCCGAAGGTGGACACGCGGCCTGTCGTCCGTGGCCTTCGGTTCTGTGTTTCGCCCTCGTTGGGATTTCCCGGAAGTGATGTCGTTCGTCTGGGGCATTGCGATCGGCGCGGCTATTCGCTGGAAGTGGGGTTCATGGGGTTGCATGGCGCGCAGTCACCCCTGCCCGGTTACTACCTGGAACAGGTAGCGCAGGCGCGCGCTCACGACGAGGGGGCTGCGGCGGACCTTCTGGATTTTTTCCATCACCGCCTGCTGACACTTTTCCATTTCTCGTGGCGAAAGTACCGCCATCACATCCGCTACGAGGACGGTGCAGGTGACGGATTCTCGGCGGTGCTGTTTGCGCTGACCGGCCTCGCGGACGAGGGCATGCGCGGCGAGACGCCGATCAACTGGAGCAAGATGCTGGCGTATGCCGGCCTGGTGGCGGGGCGCTCCCGGGCTCCGGAAGTCGTGGGGGGAATCCTTGCGCATTACTTCGACCTCGAGCAGGTGACGGTGCTTCCCTGGTGTGCCCGATCGGTGCAGATATCGCCCGATCAACGTAGTCGTTGTGGTGTCGCCGGTATGCGGCTGAACCAGGATTTCACCATCGGAGAGCGGGTGCGCGACATCAACGGCAAGTTTGTGATCCGCATTGCCGGACTGAGTCGCACACGAATGAGCGATTTTCTCCCCAGTGGCAGGGAGTTCCGCGTATTGCAGTCGCTGGTGGATTTCCTCCTGCGTGAACCGCTCGCGTATGACCTGGAGCTGGAACTGCAGCCAGAGGAGGTCGATGGCATGCGGCTTTCCTGCCCGAAAACGAGTCAATTGGGATGGACCAGTTTTCTCTCTCCACGAACGGAAGCGATGCGCCAGAGGCGGCGTGTCCGTATACAGACAAGGGAGTGATGTGGTGGCGGAACGACCGACGGAACTGACCATGGTAGTAACCAATCCGGCGGTGCTCGATGGTCAGTGCAGCAGTAGCCATGTCTTCGGTACGGATGGCGGTTGCATTGGCAGCGATGAGGGTGGCTGTGATTGGTGGCTGCCCGACACGGCGGGGCGAGTCAGCGGAGTACATGCCTTTGTCGGATACGAGGACGGCAGTTTCATCCTGCAGGCGGAAGGCGGCGATACCTATATCAACAATGGAAGGCAGCCGCTGGGGCGAGATCAGAAGGTCTCGCTGTCCGAGGGGGACACCCTGGTGATCGGCGATTACCACGTTCGTGTTCATGCCGGAAGCGGGAACGAGTATGTCGGGATCTCCGCTTTGGCCGGGGCGCTGACCGGAGGTCCCGAGGCGGTCATGACGGCGGATGGCGGGCCGTTGATGGCCGAGAAGGCGGATGACGCAGGCGACCCGTTGGTCGCGTTGGGTGGTCAGTCCGATGCGGGCCGGCATGCGGATGATCCGATCAAGGCATTGGAGGGGGCTATGGAGGGCAACGAAAAGAGTGGTTCGGTCAACGGAGAGTGGACGGGGCCGGACGGCGGCCGCGACCTTCGGTCCAGGGAGGAGTGTGCCATGATGAATCCGGCGCAACCCCGGTCCACGGAAGCACGCGAAGACGAACTGAAGGCGCTGGAGCAATCGGTGGGGGCCCACCTGGAGGAACGATGGTCGGGGCCGGAAACGGCGACCGCGACCGCGGGCGCCGCCGGTGGCGCGAGTATCCAGCCCTTGCTCGGAGCGTTGGGTGTGAACCTGGAATTCCGTGACGCGGATGAGCAAAGAGAGTTTCTGGCGCTCGTCGGCGAGACCGTGAAGGCGACGGTGACCGGCTTGTGCGAACTCCACCGTACTCGGCACGAGTCCAGGTACCCGCTGCGCGACCGCCGTCTGCAGCCGATTGAAGATAATCCGTTGCGTTTGGGCCAGGACTATGACGAAACGGTCCGGACGATGTTTTCTTCCGATCGGAGTCCGGTGCATCTCGCGCCGGCGGCGGCGGTGTCAGAGTCGCTGGAGCTCATGAGCCGGCATCAGCAGGCAATGGAAACCGCAATCAGTGCCGGGCTGCAGACGCTGCTGTCGGCGTTCGAGCCGGACACCCTGCAGCGTCGGTTCGCGGCATATCGAACCGGAGACGACGCAGAGGCCCGTGGCGACGGTTGGTCATGGCGCATGTACCGCCACTATTTCGCGGAGTTGAATTCCGATCGGCAACAGGGCTTTGCAAAGCTGTTCTGGGAGGTGTTCGAACAGGCGTATGACCAGTCGGTGCGGAGTCGGCAAGGGGAGACGAAATGATCTCCTGCCGGGGGTGTCGGTTGCTGGTGTGGGTGATTTTTGCAGTTTTTGTAAGCGGATGTGCAACGCCATTGGAAACGGCAGGAAAGCTGGGGCAGGTGATCTGGGACCCGTCCGTTCCGGTAGGCCATCCGGAAGACCAGCCTTCTGCGGTACGCCTGAGCCTGGTGGCCGACGAGGACGTCAATCCCAACAGCGAAGGCGAAGGTACACCGCTGATGTTTCGCGTGATGCAACTGAAGGATGACTCAATGCTCATGGCCGCAAGCTATGAGGAGCTCGAGGAAGAGCTCGAAGACGCGCTCGGGACCAATTATCTGGACCACGACGACTTCACCCTGTTGCCAGGCCAGTTCAAGAGTTTTTTTCTGGATGAACTGGACTCGGATGCCCGCTACATCGGTTTGGTGGCGTATTACGCGATGCCGGATGAAGCGCAGTGGAAAAAGGCCCTGCGCGTTGAACCGCGAGGCCTCGACTACAACCTTCTCGTGCATTTGCGCAGGCACGAAGCCGACCTTAAGGACGAGGACTGATGGTGTGTCGAAATCGAGTAGTCTGGCGTGAAGGCGACTTCATCAAGCCGCAGCATTTCCAGCAACAGCAACGCAGCCTTGAAGGGGTGGTCAATCTCCGGCTCGAGGCGGCTTGCGCCTATGACCACGGGTTCGTGGAGCTGTCGCTCAACCAGGAGTTTCTCGGGTTCGGCCGGGTGGCGCTGACCCGGGCACGTGGCGTGTTGCCGGACGGGACAACCTTCGACATTCCCGGGGATGACCTGGAGCCGGAGCCGCTGGAGGTCACGGAGGCGAGTGCTGCCAACCAGCATGTCTATCTTGCGCTTCCGCTTGCGCGCGACAGCGTGGCCGAGGTGGCGGACACCGATCAGCCGGAATACGAAGGTCGGTTTCGGCGGGAGCCGCGCGAAATCCGCGACCTGCACTCCCGCGGGGGCGATGCCACGGAACTGTCCGTGGCAAGGGTGGCCCCAAGGCTGCTGTTGGAGCGCGATGATCGCAGTGGTTATGCCTGCCTGGCGCTGGCCCGGATCCTCGAGCTCCGTCCGGATGGCGGGCTGGTTCTGGATCCCCATTTTGTCCCGACGGCGCTGAGTACCCGGGTGGCCCCGAGCCTGCAGCGCTTTCTCGGCGAGATGGCCGGCCTGATGCAGGAGCGAGCCAGGAACGTCGCGCAGCGTCTCGCAGCTCCCGAGCAGGCGGGTGTTGCCGATGTCTCGGATTTCATGCTTCTGCAGCTGCTCAACCGTCTTCAGCCCCGGTTCCTGCACCTGGCCCGGCATCGCCGTCTGCATCCGGAAACGCTGTATGCCTGCATGCTGGAGGCCTGCGGCGAACTGGCGACCTTCACGGACGAGTCGCGTCTTCCGCGGACCTATCCACCCTACGACCATGACCACCCGGACGACTCGTTGCGGGCGCTCATGCAGGGACTGCGCCTGGCCTTGTCGACCGTGCTGGAAGCCCGGGCCGTGTCGATTCCGCTGGAGCATCGCCGCTATGGCCTGATGGTTGCGCCCTTGAGCGACCCGGGGCTGCTGGAGGAGGCGGAGTTCATTGTTGCCGTGCACGCCGATATGCCGGTGGAGGAACTGCGTCGCCTGTTCGTGCAGCAGACCAAGGTGGCCAGCATTGAACGCATCACGGACCTGGTGAGCCTGCAGTTGCCGGGCGTGCCGCTGGTTCCGTTGCCCGTGGCGCCACGGCAGCTTCCATACCACGCAAGCCACATCTACTTCCAGCTCGACCGGCGTAGTGAGGCATGGTCGACGTTGTCCGGCGGTAGCGGCTTTGCATTTCACGTCGGCGGGAAATTCCCGGGGCTGGATATCCAGTTCTGGGCGATCAGGAGCTAGCGATGACGGCTATCGCGGAAAGTCTGAAGGATCAGGGAAGGGTGTCCGGCGAGAGAGACCCCGGAGCCACGGTGAAGCCGGGCATGCTGGATGGCGACGAGGCATTGGTGTTCCGCCTGCGCGGATACAGCCTCAATCCACTGGTCGATGCGGCCAGCCCTCTTTTTGGACTGGTAATCCGGGTTCGGCAGCTGGAGTGGCTGGGAGACAGCGAAGCCCTGTATCGCCAGGTGGTGGAGGAGATCCGCTCCATCGACATCGAGCTCACGGAGCAGGGCTACGACAGACCAACCGTGCTGGCGTATCGCTATGTCCTGTGTTCGTTCGTCGACGAGGCGGTGATGAGCACCTCATGGGGCGGGCAGAGCGACTGGGCGGAACATTCGCTGCTGGCCCGTTTTCATGACGAGACCTGGGGAGGGGAGAAGGTCTTTTCCATCCTCGCACGGCTTCAACAGGAACCGCAGCGGTACGAAGGACTGCTGACTTTCATTTATGTATGTCTTTGTTTGGGCTTCGAGGGGCGTTATCGCATTCAGCCTGAAAGACACGACGAGTATCAACGTATCGTCAAGGCGCTGGGGGATCAGCTGTCGTCCCTGCACGAAACCAGTGAAGAAGCACTGACGGATCCGGAACGGCATGTGACGCGAAGTCGCTGGAACTCGCGCGGTGAGTTTCCCGTGTGGATGATCGTTGGACTTTTTGCTGTGGTGTCTGTGGGCCTTTATCTGGCGATGTCCTGGTCCCTCGGTCAGCAGGCGAGTGAAGTCAGCGCCCTCGTGGCGCAATGGTTCGAACAAAAAGGGAATTGACATGCTCAAGGTAGAGCTCGGCGCACTTCTCAAGCGTCTGCATCCGGTCGCACGGCAGGGCCTGGAGGCCGCGGCCGGTTTGTGTATTGAACAGCGCGCACCGGAGGTGAGTGCTGCGCATGTGCTGGCAGCGTTCCTCGATCAGCCCTTGTGCGACGTCCGCTGCCTGCTGGGCGATGCCCTCGGGGAGGTTTCGGAGCTGCGCGGCCGGTTGCTGGCCGCAGCGGCGCCCATGCGTCCGGAAGAGGAGGGCACACCGGCTTTTTCGCCGACGCTGGTCGCCCTTCTGCAGGATGCCTGGCTGATGGCCAGCACGGAGCTGGAGCATAGTCAACTGCGCAGCGGCGCCATCCTGCTCGCCTTGCTGCAGTACCCGGACGGCTACCTCGATCACGACAACGCGTATCGGATGGCGGCCGTCGATCGCCATGCACTGTTGCGCGATTTCGACCGGCTTGTCGCCGGGTCCGCGGAGCAGCCCCGGAAGGAGGGCGCCGAAGCGGTTGCCGCCAGCGGGGATGACAGTGCGCTGGGGCGTTTTACCCATTCCCTGACCGAACAGGCCCGCGAAGGTGAACTGGATCCGGTGCTCTGTCGGAATCTCGAAATCGACCAGATGATCGACATCCTGGTCCGACGCCGGAAGAACAACCCCGTGGTGGTCGGTGATGCGGGCGTGGGCAAGAGCGCGCTCGTTGAAGGACTCGCCCTTCGCATTGTCGAGGGCAAGGTGCCCGCGTCACTGCAGGAAGTGGATTTGCGGATGCTGGATCTCGGGGCCCTGCAGGCCGGCGCCGCGATGAAGGGCGAGTTCGAGAAACGCCTGAAGGCAGTGATACGGGAAGCGGCGGAGGCACGGTGCCCGGTGCTGCTGTTCATCGACGAGGCGCACACCCTGATCGGGGCCGGGAACCCGGAGGGTTCGGGAGATGCTGCCAATCTGCTGAAGCCGGCCCTGGCCCGCGGGGAGCTGCGGACGATCGCCGCTACCACCTGGCGCGAATACAAGAAATACATCGAGAAGGATCCGGCGCTGGCGCGCCGCTTCCAGCCCGTCAGCGTGGCCGAGCCGACTCCGGAGCAGGCGCTGGTGATCCTTCGCGGGTTGCGGGATGTATACGAAGAGAGCCATGGCGTTGTCATCGGCGAAAGTGCCCTCCGGGCGGCGGCGGAGTTGTCGGCACGTTACCTCGCCGGGCGACAGCTGCCCGACAAGGCGATCGAGGTGCTGGACACCGCTTGTGCAAGAGTGGCCCGGGCGTTGCAGTCGCCTCCGCGGGGACTGGTTCACCTGGATAGCGAGGTTCTCGCGATGGAGCGGGAGATGGACCAGGTGCAGCGGGAGCGACTGCTGGGGCGTGCGGATGCGGGGGATCGCGAGGCGGAACTGTCGCGGGATCTTGCGGAGCTCCGGGCCAGGCGCACCGAACTCGATGCGGCATGGCAGGAACAGCGTGAAAAGGTTCGGGCGATCCTGGACCTGCACTCCCCGCTGCTGAGCGAAGCGGCGGGGCAGGACGGCGAGCGCGATGCGGCGGCCGCCAGGCTTGCGCAATTCGAACGCGAGCTCGAGGCGCTGCAGACGCGCCATGCCCTGGTCAGCGCGACGGTCGAGGCGCCCCGGGTTGCAGAAGTGATCGAGGACTGGACAGGCGTTCCGGTGGATCGCATGAGCGACGACGAGCTCGGCCGTCTGACGCGGCTTCCCGCTCTGCTTGGCGAACATATCAAGGGACAGGACGCAGCCATCGAACAGCTTCACCGGCACCTGTTGACCGCGCGCGCGGATTTGCGCCGGCCGGGGCGTCCACTGGGGGCGTTCCTGCTGGTGGGGCCGAGCGGTGTCGGGAAGACCGAGACGGTCCATCAGGTCGCCGAGCAGCTTTACGGGGGGCGACAGTTCCTGACCACCATCAACCTGTCGGAGTATCAGGAGAAGCACAGTGTTGCGCGGCTGATCGGTTCGCCGCCGGGCTATGTCGGTTTCGGCGAAGGCGGGCTGCTTACCGAGGCCCTCCGCCAGCGTCCGTACTCCGTGGTACTGCTGGACGAGGCCGAGAAGGCACACCCCGACGTCCTGAACCTTTTCTATCAGGCATTCGACAAGGGGGAACTCAGTGACGGTGAAGGTCGCTGTATCGACTGTCGCAACGTTCTGTTTTTCCTTGCTTCCAACCTTGGGTATGAACAGATTGTGCGGCATCACGCGGAACCGGAGGCCCTGGAGCAGGCGCTTTATCCGGAGCTCGCCGCGTTCTTCAAGCCCGCCTTGCTGGCCCGGATGGAGATCGTTCCTTACCGGCCGTTGTCCGACAGCACCCTCGAGGAGATCGTGACCGCGAAACTCGATGGCCTGGTGACGCGTATCCGGCGGCAGCATGCGGGTGCCGAAATCGAGGTGGCGCCGGCGTTGCCGCAGGCCATCTGCCGGCGGGCGCGGCGAAGCGAGAACGGTGCCCGCATGCTCGAATCCGTCATCGAAGGCGAGCTGTTGCCGCCGGTGTCGTTGAAGCTGCTGGAGCATCTGGCCCGCAAGGAAACGATCCAGCGCATGGAACTCGGAATTGACCCGGAGAGCGGTGAATTCCGCGCTGATATCGCCTGACCACACGCCGCGATTGCACGCAACCGTGACTCTCGAATCTGACATGCAGGCGAACGGCCATGTCGTCGGCGGGCTTGTGTCGGTGGTTCCACTGGTGGAAAGCCGATCACCCGAACAGTTGCGCCGACGCACGGCCCGTTTGCTCGAGGAAACCGTGCCGACCGGCTGGGTTCGTCTCCTGGCGCTGGATGCCAGCGGGCGGTGGATGTCTGCCGACGCCAACGCGGCGCGCTACGCCTGCGATGACTTCCGGCATCCCTATGCGCATGTGGTCCGGTCCGGGCGTACGTTGCAAGCACGCGTGGCGGACCTGCGAGGGCGCATGGATGACCCGGAGTTTCGGGCCGATATCGAGGATCTGCCCGGCGACTGGGAGATCGAGTGCCGGCCGCTGCGTGGAGAAGCGGCCGGAAACGACTGGCTGGGAGTCATGGCGCTCGCGGGTCCCACGGGCCGCTTGCGGGCGCTGCGGGCCGCTCCGGACCTTGGTGCGCTGGAGCGGCTTGTCAGCACCACCTGGTACAGGCTGCTCAACCAGGCGCGAGCGCACCGCCGTGACGAGGATCTGCGCCATTCCCTGAACCGCCTGCAACAGGACTCCCGGGCCCGTTCCCTGGAACAGGCGCTTGGCCGCCGACTGATCGGGGGGTCGCCGGCCATGGCCGAACTGAGATCCCGTGTGATCCGCGCGGCGGAAACCAGGCTCGCGGTCCTCCTGCAGGGCGAGACCGGGACCGGAAAGGAGCACGTCGCACGGGCAATCCACGAATTCTCGGCGCGGCGTGAAAAGGCATTTGTGGCGATCAATTGCGCTGCCATCCCGGAGGCGCTGCTCGAATCGGAGTTGTTCGGCCACCTGCGTGGGGCCCACTCCGGGGCGACGCACGATCGCGCCGGTCTGCTGGCCGAGGCGGACGGGGGGACCCTGTTTCTGGACGAGATCGGCGACATGCCGTCGGCGCTGCAAGCGAAGCTGCTGCGGGTGCTGGAGAGTGGCCGGTATCGTCCGCTGGGCGGGGGGCGGGAGCACGAGGTGGATGTCCGTCTTGTATCCGCAACCCACCAGCCGCTGGTAGAGCTTATCCGCGATCGGCGTTTCCGGGCCGACCTCTACTACCGGCTGAACCAGTTCCCCCTCCATCTCCCGCCGTTGCGGGAGCGTCGGGAGGATATTGACGAGCTGGCCCGGCATTTCGTCGACGAATTCGCCGCGCGCGAGGGACGGGACGGCATCAGTATCAGCCACGAAGCCCTCGCCTGTCTGGAGGGGTATGAGTTCCCCGGGAACCTGCGCGAGCTGCGCAATACGCTGGAATACGCCTGCGCGATGGCGAGCGAAGGCGAAGTGATCCGGCCGGAGTTGCTGCCGGTGGCAAGGGCTACGGAGCCGGTCGTCCCGGGAGCCTCCAATCCGGCGCAGGCGCCGGTCAACCTGCGGCAGGCGGTGCGCGATTACGAGGCGCGTCTGATCCGGGAGAAGCTGCGCCAGTTCGAGGGAGACCGCGCCAAGGCTGCGCTGAGCCTGGGCGTTCCGAAAAGGACGCTGGCGTACAAATGCCGGCAATTCGAGTTGGACAAGGATTTCACATGAGGCACGGAAATGCTGCACGGCTTCTGTTACTGCCGCTCGCCTGGGCGGCAGGGCTCCTGCAGGCCAGCGAGTCGGTTGGCCCGGAAGCCGTCTCCGCATGCGTGGAGATCGAAGCAAGGGCCGATCGTCTGGCCTGTTATGACGACCTCTTCCGCTCCGAATCGGGCGACCCCGGCGCGTCGCACCCGGCCCCCCCGCTGTGGGAGGTGGTCGAGCGGCAGGAAGCCCGACGCGCGACGGACGATCATCGTCTCAGTGTCGGGGAATACGAGGAGGTGGTGCTGCTCACAGCCCCGGCACTGGGTACGCCGCCGCCGCGGCCTCGGCTGGTGGTCGCCTGCTATTCGGACATTACCCATTTCCAGGTCCATCTTCCGCTACCGGCGTCGGCGGGTCGCGTCGACATGGAGCTCGTCCAGGGCGGCACCCGCATCCAGCAGACCTGGCGCGTGCGCGATGGCGGCCGGGTCGTGAGTGGGGGGCGCGGCCTGCCCGCGATCGCAACCCTGCGGCAGTTGCTGGCGGGCGGGAATCTGGAGCTGGGCAGCGAGGCGTTGCCGGCACTGGACGGGCTGCGCTTCGAGATCGACGACCTGGCCGAAGCGATTCGGCCTTTGAGGGCGAAATGTCGTTGGTAGAAGACATGGACCGGGTCGAATCCGGTGCGCACGTGGAGGCGGTGCTGGCGCCGGTGGACGGGCCCTCGGGGGTTGGTCAGGAAGTGGCCGGCAGTACCGACTACGCCTGGCTGGACGAGGAACTGATGAAGGTCGGCTCCCTGCGGCATGGCCAGATTGACTGGGCCGGCGCGGAAAGTCGCGCGATCCGGCTGCTCTGTGAAGCGGGCAAGGACATTCGGGTGCTCGCCCATCTGCTTCATTGTCTGCAGCAGGAGCGTGACCCGGCCCGCTTCGAAGTCTCGTTGCGGTTGCTCTCCGGGGCACTGGATACATGGTGGGAAAACGCCTACCCGCGACCCGGCGAGCCCGGCAAGGCTCTGCGCCGGAAACTGTTCGGCACCATCATGCAGCGCGCCGTTCACTTGGCCGCCGGTCTCCCGGCCGGCACGAAATGCGGGTACAAAGAGCACCTCGACATACTCGAGCAATTGCAGGAGAAGGCGCGGGCGGCGGGATTGCCGGTCGACCCCCTGGAGGAGCTGGAACAAACGCTGACCCGTCTCGCGGCGGCAGCGCCCGAGGGCCCAGGGGAGCTGGAGGAGGAGCACGGACCAACGCCTCCCGAGCGGGCCCCATTGTCCGCGGATCAAGGCTCCGCGCTGGCCGGAATCGAGCTGCGCACCGGGGACGAACGCGGGCAACGGGAAGCGCTGCTTCGCATGGCCGATCATCTGGCCGCTCAGGCGCCCGATCAGCCCATCGGCTATCGGCTGCGTCGCTACGCGGTGTGGGCGCCGATCGACGGTGTTCCCGCGACCCGTGACGGTCAACGTACCGAGCTGGCGGCCGTGGCCGCCGACCGCATGGCGGAGTATCGCGAAGGGGCGGAGCGCGGTGGCAACCACGCCCTCTGGCAGCGACTGGAGAAAAGTCTGGCGGTCAGCCCCTTCTGGCTCGAGGGGCAGCGTCTCAGTGCAACGCTGGCGCAGCGCCTGGGGTTCGATGACTGCGCCGATGCGATTCACGAGGAAACCGTCCGATTCGTAACCAGGCTACCCGGGCTTGTGGAACTGCAGTTCAGCGACGGGACCGCGTTCGCGGATGAAACCACGCGCCAGTGGCTGGCCCGGGCGGGCGGGACGGAAAGCAGCGGACTGCCGGCAGCGGATGCTCCATGGCAGCAGGCCCTTGCAGAGGCGCGCTCCTGCCTGGACCAGGACGATGGTCTGAACACCGCACTCGCCATTCTCGACCGCGGGCTGGCGGCAGCCAGGTCTCCGCGTGACGAGGCCTATTGGCGTCTTGCCAGCGCCGACCTGCTTGGGGAAGCCGGGCTGGAGGCTCTGTCCCGGCAGCAGTACCGGGCGGTACAGGCCGTGATCGAGGACCTCGCACTGGAACACTGGGAACCCCAGCTCGTTCAGCGCCTGAAGGCGGCCGGTGCAGGCTGTCGGAACTAATCGGAAAAACACGCAGGAAGCACACATGTGGAATCACGCAAGGAAAGGCATCTCCCGCTTCGCACGGAGCATCTTCAAGCCGTCCGCCATCGGTGGGGCCGGGAAGGCGGCGGGTCAGGGGGGCGGCTCCGGCAAGCTCTGGTTCTGGTTGCTCGTGGCGATGCTGGCTGCAGTGCTGGCCGTGATCTGGATATGGGGGCCGGCCTGGCAGGTGGGCGACAGCCACCCGCTGGCACCCTGGCCGAACCGGCTCGCGGTGATTCTGGCCGTGGTCGCAACGGTGCTCGTGATATGGGGTGTGCGTCTGGCCGCCCGTTTGAAGGCGGTTGACGAGGAACGCAGACAGGCTGACCAGCCCGACCCGGTAGCCCTTGCGGTGGAGCACCAGACCCAGGGCCTGGCCCGCTGGCTTGAACAGCTGCGCGGACACCTCGGGCGGCGCCGCCGGGCCATGTATTCTCTCCCCTGGTACATGGTGCTGGGCCCGGACGACAGCGGAAAGACCAGCCTGATCAATCGGTCGGGATTGCGTTTCGCGCTGACCCGGACGGTGCTGCAGCCGGAGGAGGATGAAGGCAGCGGTCGGCGTGTGGACTGGTGGGTGAGTGATCAGGCGGTGCTGGTCGAGCCTGGAGAGGGCCTGCTCGAACACGATTCCGGAAGGGATGAAAACGCGATGGACGCGGTGTCCCAAGGGCTCTGGTCCAACCTGGTTGACTGGATCCGGGTCCAGCGGCCCCGGCGCCCCCTGGACGGGGTCCTGCTGGTGCTGGATCTTTCGTGGCTGGCGTCGGCCAACCCTTCAAAGCGCCGTCAACAGGCCGAGATGGTCCGCGGACGCTTGCAGGATCTGACAACCCGCTATCGGAGCCGGGTGCCGGTCTACGTGGTCCTGACCAAGATGGACGGTCTTTTCGGGTTTGACGAATTCTTCCGTCATTACGGCCGGGATGCCCGCAGCGAGCCACTGGGCTTCTCCTTCGAGCCCGGAGTCGCGGACCAGCCCGATCACTGGGAGCAGGCCTTCGCCAAAGAGTACGAAGGGATGGTCCAGCGCATCGACCGAAGGCTTTTGAACTGGCTGGCGGAGTCGCGGGACCGTTCCGAACGGGAGGCGGTGTTCCGTTTCTCCCGCCAGCTGGCGGGGCTGGGCGAGGTGCTGCGCGAGACCCTCCAGGAAGCACTCAGCGCCCGACGATACGCCACGGAACCGCAGGTACGCGGAGTGTATTTCACGTCCGTGTATCAACAGGGCGTGCCGGTGGACCCCTTTGCGGAAACGGCAAGCGCGCGTTATCGCATGAAGGGCGAAGCGCGTCCGGCATACAGGGCGGCGCGCTCGGTCGCGTATTTTTCCGAACAGCTTCTCCAGCGCGTGGTGTTTCCCGAGGCGGGGTTGGTCGGAGAAACGGCCGATGCTGTCGCGAAGCGTCGTACGGTGCACCGGGCAACGATTGCGCTGTGCCTGGGCGGCGGTCTGGCGCTGGTGCTGGGCTGGGGTCATTTCTACCAGAAGAACGCCCTTGCCCTGCAGGCGGTGGAAGCCAAGGCCCATGGGCTAATGGACGTACAGCCCTCGGTGATGCAGCGTGACGACCCCACCGGGCAAAGCATGGTTGATCTGCTGGACCGGATGCGCGATGCGACTGCGGTTTTCGGTGACTATCGACAGCGCTGGCCGGCCGTGGCGGATATGGGCCTGTATCAGGGGTATACCGTGGGCCGGATGGTCGATCAGGCCTATCTGGACATGTTGCAGTACCACTTCCTGCCCGCGGTGTTGATCGGTATTGCGGACGAGATGAACACCGCGGCGCCCGGCAGCAACGAACAGCTCACCCGATTGCGGATTCTCCGGATGATCTCCGATGCCAGCGGCCGCCAGCCGGAGCGCGTGCATGCCTACATGGCGGATCGCTGGCAGAGACAGTTCCCCAACCAGGGTGAGCTGCAGCGCCGGCTGCTGGCCCACATGGATTACGCCATGGCCCATACGGATCTCCTCTCGGAGTGGTCGCAGGGCAACCCCCGTGCGCAGGCGGCGATGGAGCCGGTGGAGGGCAGTATTCGGGAGGCCCAGCAGGTGCTCGCGCGTCAGCCGCTTGACGAACGGGTCTATTCCCTGCTGCGCAAGCAGGGCGAGGCCCGTGGCGACGGGGCACTGCGTCTCGACCGTCGGGTCGGACCCGGGTGGAGTACGGTCTTTCGGGCGCGGGATGGCGACGTCTCCAGCATTCGGCTCCCCGGGCTGCTGACCCGGCAGGGCTTCGAGGAAGTATTTCTGGAGGACATCGAGGAGGCCACCGAACTGGCGCTGGTGGACCTGTGGGTTCTGGGCCGACGTGACGATATCGCCTTCAGCGACCGGGATGAGGAGCGGCTCCGCGACGCGCTTCGCGAGCGCTACGTGGCCGATTACCATGTCACCTGGCGTCAGGCCCTGGACAACATCCGGCTGGTCGATTTCGAGCATGTGTCCCACGCCGTTGTGGTGATGGATGCACTATTGGGGGCGAGTCGTCCTCTGGATCGGCTGTTGCTCGAGGCGGGGCGCCATACCGATCTCTACCCGCGCCTGCCGGTGGACGACGAAGCCGCCCGCGAGGCGCTCAAGACTTCGCCGCGTTACCAGCTGGCCGGCGAGGTTGCCCGGCATTTCGAGGCCCTGCACGCCGTCGGCCGCGCCGACGAGGACGACCCGAGTGACCTGGAAAGCGCGATGGCCGCGGTGGCAGAGCTGCGGGATCACCTTCGGGCGATCGAGCAGTCCAGCGAGCCCGGGCGTACGGCCTTCCGGCACGCACGCGACCGTCTGTTGCTGTCGAGCGGTGACCCGGTGGAGGCGGTCGAGCGTCTGGCGGGGGATCTGCCGGCCCCCGTTGATCGATTCCTTGACGACCTGGCGCAACAGAGCTGGCAGCTGATCACCGCCGAGGCGATTCGTTATCTCGAGCGGCAATGGCTGGACGAAGTGGTGGCCCCTTTCGAGAGCGGTCTGGCGGGACGTTATCCCCTCGATCCGGAGGCCGACCGCGAGGCGGCACTCGAGGACTTCGAGGCATTCTTTGCGGAAGGCGGGGTGATCGATGGTTTCTTCCAGGACAAGCTGCAGCCGTTCATCGACGAGGGGCCGGAACTGCTCGAGGATGCGGATGGCGCTTCGCTGCTGAACCCCGCCGTGCTGCGGTCGGTCGAGCAGGCCCAATGGATTCGCGAAGCCTATTTCGGTCGTGATGGCCTCCTGGACGTGGAATTCACTGTAGAGCCCGTAACACTGAGCAGCGACAAGCGGCGAAGCATTCTCAACGTTGACGGACAACTCCTGGAATACCGCCACGGTGCGCCGGAAGGGGTTCGCATGATCTGGCCCAACAACCTTCGCGATACCAACGAAAGCCGGATCACCCTGGTACCGGGACAGGTCAACCGCTCGCCACGCAGTGTGTCGTTCCGCGGGGCATGGGCATGGTTCCGTCTGGTGGACCACGCCGAGATCGTCTCCGCCGGGGAAAGGGAGCTGAAACTTCGCTTCGGCGTTGATGGGGGGCACATGACCTACGAGCTCACCGCCAAGGGCTCCCGGAACCCCTTCACCCGGCCTCTGACACGGAACTACGACTTGCCGACAGCGCTTTACCACGACGGGGGAAGCCGGAATGCTGAAACGCGTTGAGGGGTGGTTCCGGCGTCGTGGCCAGGGCGATGCAACGCCCGCGGCGGCTGCCGGGGACACTGCGGCCGGGTTGGGCCTGCGCCCCGTGCCCGCGGAAATGCTGGACGCGTTTCTGGAGACCGTTCGGCTTGCCGATTACCAAGGCTGTTCTCCCTGGGTGCTGCGTGAAGAGCAACAGCTCGCAACGTTTCGGCGTGCGTTGGAGCATCTGGTCCAGAGTGGCGTTTGGCTGCAGGTTGCCGATGAGGGGGTCGAACACTGGGATGGGCGCCTGATGAGCCTGTGCCCACGCCCGACCGAGCCGCTGGGGTTCGTGCTCGCCTGCCGGCCGCAACCGGAAGCGGCGTGGCAGCTACGGTTCTTCGGCGTGCCCGAGCAGTGGCGGGGGCGGGGTTATGGCCGTCGGTTGTTAAGACAGACCCGGGAGGCCTTTCGGGGGGAACCCTGTGTCGCGCGTCTGCCTGTCGTCTGCGAAGCAGCGGCCCGTTGTCTGGAAGGTGCCGGCTTCGAGCGCCAGGGGACGGATGCAAAGGACGTAATGCATTACGAAGCACCGGCCTACTGGGGACCCTGACGGGTTTGTCCCGGTCGGGGGCATCAGGCTGCACGGCCGGCTTCCACCTGTTGCCGTTTCCGTCCCCGTCCCTCGGTGCGCAAGGGGCGGGGCGGACGGTCCGGGGCCGTGCGGCGCCCGGGTAACAAGTTGCCCGCAGGCAACATCCTGCTCGCCATGCCGGGCAAGACTTCGCCCACGGGAGGGGAGACTCGGTTGACTGGGGCGACAACTTATTGTTTTTCAGGCCGCACAAAGAACGGGGCAGCATTGGCACGGAAGCTGCTTTTCGTTTGGTGTCCTCCGGGACATTCACCAACCAACGTCACAAGGAACTGACAATGCCAACACCTTGCTACATCAGCATCCAGGGACAAACCCAGGGCAACATCACCGCTGGCGCGTTCACCCCCGATTCGGTCGGCAACATCTATGTGGAAGGGCACGAGGACGAAATGCTTGTCCAGGAGGTCAAGCACGTGGTGACTGTCCCGACCGATCCGCAATCCGGTCAGCCCTCCGGTCAGCGCGCGCACAAGCCGCTGATCGTCACCGTCGCCCTGAACAAGGCCGTGCCGCTGCTCTACAACGCCCTGGCAGCGGGTGAATCCCTGCCGTCCGTGGACCTGCGCTGGTACCGCACCTCCACGGACGGCAAGCAGGAGCATTTCTTCACCACCACGCTGACCGACGCCACCATCGTGGACATCGATCTCAGCATGCCGCACGCGCAGGACGCATCCAAGGCCGAGTTCACCCAGCTCGTGAACGTCAGCCTGGCCTATCGCAAGGTCGACTGGGAGCACACAGTGGCCGGTACCTCCGGTACCGACGACTGGCGTTCGCCCGAGGAGTCCTGATCCGGATCGAGGCCGCCCGGAAGGGCGGCCTCGACCCTCGAATCAAACGCTGTCATGGCCGCCGATGGACTCTCGTGGTGCCGGGGGCTATGCAGTCTGGATAGCCAATACAAGGGAGAAGGAACCATGTCCAAAACGATCATGGTCGTGGGAGACCTGGATACCGGGCATGACGGCTACCCGCCAACGCCCGTGATCTCGGGCAGTCCCTCGGTCTTCGTCAACGGACGCCCGGTTGCGCGCGAGGGCGACCCGCTGGCCCCGCACAAGAAATCCGGCAAGTCCACCCACACCCGCAACATTGCTCCGGGCGGTTCCACGGTGCTGGTGGATGGCCGCCCTGTCGCTCTGACGGGCCACCCGGTGTCCTGTGGTGGCGTCATGGTGGGTGGGGGCGGCAGTGGCGTTGTGAGCGGATCCTGACAGTCCCACCACCGTCGGCCGGATAGGTCCGTTCGTCGGCCCACCCGGGCTGTCCGGTCCGTTCGAAGTCGGGCGTGAGCAGGTCGTCCGGCCGGGGTTCGGTGGGGGCAGGCGCGGGCAGGACGCGCGGCAGGTCGTCGTTTTCGGTGTTGCGGCGCCACTGCACGCGGACCGTGATCGTCTGTCTGTGGATGTGGTAGTGGCCGCCCCTGTGTTCGATGTCGGGCAGCGAGCGGTCGATCCAGAAGTAGTATTCGCGCCCGTCGGGCAGGAAGCGCTGGAAGCGGGGTGTCAGGAGTTGCCCGATGGACTCCTCCGGCGCTCCGACGGGTGCATCGTTGGCCTGCTCGACGCTTCGGGTGCGAGTGCTCAGGCGGAAGGCCGCGAACGGATCCCAGTCGGGCGCCAGCCCGGGGAGGTTGCTGCGCACGGTTACGCGGCGGTTGGCGCGGTCGGCATCGTCATCGAAGCGCGCCGGCACGAGCGGCCCCGCCGAGTCCGGCTCGAGGGCGGGCGGATGCGCGGCGGAGTGGCGCAGCAGCGAGTGCGCCGTGATCTCGGACACGGAGCCGACGCGGGCGACCGGCGACATGGAGTCGGGTGCGAGTTGCATGTTCAACGGTGCGGGCTCAGCGGCGGTAGTGCATGTTGAGTCGGTCCTGGTGTTCGTGGAGGACCTGGCTGAAGGTCTCGTCGTCCATGTCGCGCCAGTAGCGCGGGGGGCGGCCGGTCTGGCGGTCATGCTCGAGGGTGGTGGGGTCGAGCGGGCGAAACTTTTCCCACATGGGGGTGTCGGGCAGGGGTTGGGAGGTATCCATGAAGCGCTGGATCATGTCCCAGGCGGCGCGCTGGTCGACGTGGCCGGTGGCCCCGAACATGCCGGCGATGGGGACGTGGATGTCCTGGCTGTAGTGGACGAGGCTGAGGGTGTACTGGGGCAGTCCCTGGTGGCTGGGGGTGCTCTGCAGATGGCAGTCGAACTCGCGGAACGGGCGTTCGTGCAGGATCTTCCAGGCGGTTTTGCGGCGTCTCGGGTTGTCGTAGACGATGACGTTGCCGGTGCGGCGGTTGAGCTCCCACTGAGGGCCGCGCTGGAGGCCGCCGACGGAGGGGAACAGGCGGTAGATCAGGTTGGCGCCGCCCCAGAGCACGGGGGAGACCACGGCGGCCCAGAAGGTGATTTCCCAGTAGAAGAATGTGGTGGCGTGGGACCAGAAATTCTCAACTTCCTGGGGGTCGTACAAGAGAAAAATGGCAAGGACCGAAGCGAGTGCCATGATCGGAGTCACGCCGACGACGCCGGCCCATCCGAGGAGGCGGATGAAGCCGACGATGAAGTTGAGTCGGGAGAGGGAGGTGTGGCGCAGGCACTCCTCGTCCCAGCGGATGGGGTGATTGGGGCGCTCCTTCGGTCGCGGCGTGTTTCCTTCCGGTTCCTCGGCGATTTCCGCCTCGAACTCGCGAAGTTTCCGTGGCGGCAACTTTTGCAGTTCGTTCATGGGGAACAGGTCGACGGTGGGGCACCGGCGGGGGAGTTGCTGTCCGCTGGCGGCGGTCATGCGGAACCGCCGCGAGCGCTGGTCGGGCTCGGGGCGGGGCCAGTGGGCCTGTTCGGCGGTGTAGGCGGTGTCCGCGTAGGTGATGGGATCGAGGTTGTTCATGCGGTCTCGCGGTCGTCTTTGCCGTCGTCGGCCGGGTAGGTCCGTTCGTCGGCCCACCCGGGCTGTCCGGTCCGTTCGAAGTCGGGCGTGAGCAGGTCGTCCGGCCGGGGTTCGGTGGGGCCTGGCGCGGGCAGGACGCGCGGCAGGTCGTCGTTTTCGGTGTTGCGGCGCCACTGCACGCGGACCGTGATTGTCTGTCTGTGGATGTGGCAGTGCCCGCCCCTGCGCTCGATGTCGGGCAGCGAGCGATCGATCCAGAAGTAGTATTCGCGCCCGTCGGGCAGGTAGCGCTGGAAGCGGGGTGCTGGCGGCTCGGGTGGCCCGACCGACGTGCAGGGCCTGGAGGCAGGCGTGGAGGGCGTGGGCACCGATAGCCCAGGCGCTGAGGTCGCTCATCCGGTCCCGCGACGAGCGGGCGGCCAACGGCTCCACCATGTTCCTTTTAGCCATACCCATGGTTATTCCGGTCAGGGCGCGTTGGCGGCGAATGGCAGTGTGGGGTAGGCCTTGCGCGGTGGCGGCTCGACCTCGACGCTGAAGCGTTGTTCGACATTGCCCATCTCCACGAACGGCTCGCCGCGCTGGTAGGTGGCGCGCAGGTGTTCGCTGAGCTCGGTCAGGGGCCGGGAGGGCCGGGCCCACTGGGCCTCGGGCAGCGGACGGGACCACTCGGCGAGCCAGTCTTTGGGCACGGCCCGGGGCAGCACATGCTTCATTCGGTACTCGGTGTACCAGTGGGCGAAGCGGGCATGGTTCCACCACTGCTCGCGGCGAAAGCGCTGCCAGCGGCGCTGGTCGTTTGTGCGCTCGTAGCGTTCCCGCTCCCGGGCCACCTGGGCGTCGTACCACTCCAGGCCCCACTCCCGGGCCGAAGGCGTGATCGCCTCGGGCCCCTCCTCCATGAAGCGGCGGATGTACTCCCACTGGGCCAGCGCGCCGGGCAGGCCGCCGACCCCGACGATGATGCCGGCCCCGGGCAGGGTGTAGCCGGGTCGTTCGGGATCGGGCGGCATCAGGGCGAAGTTCCAGCCAAAGCCCGTCACCCCGCCGGCGCTGAGGCTGGGGTTGAACCCGCAGACCGCGATCACGTCCTCCCAGGGTACGAGCACCGTCTGGCGCTGCTGGCCGACCAGCTTGCGGCAGAAGTCATGGAAGTGGGGGTAGAGGGGAAGAAAGGCCAGAGAGGCGATGTGCAGAAGCGGCATCTTGATCGGAAATGCGGCTTCGACCCCGGGGCGTAGGAACTCGGCAAACTCCCATATGGTGTAATACCCCGTGACCATGGCGATGGGTCCATTAATCGCCATCAGCCACATGTTGGTTGGGTCGGGCAGCCAGAAGCGCCTTCCCGGGATATCCACCACGAAGGCCACCTCCCGGCGTTGTCGGTGCAGGCGAATGGGCGGGATGCGTTTCAGTACAACATCGGGAAAGAGAATGCCGGTGAAAAAAGGAAACAGCGAAATGCCATAAGCCACCCCAAACCACCATGGGATGGTTGCCAATGGCAGCCCCCCCCCAAAGAAAGCCAGCAGTAACAGAAATGCCCCGATGCCAAGAATAAAGATCCCCAACCCGCTCGCGACATGCCCCGTAATCAGGAGGCTCTCAGGGCTGGCGCCCTGGCGCAGGTCCATCGTGGCCTCGTCGTGGCGCACGTCGATGTGGGCCACGTCCACCCCGTGTTCGCTGTCGGTGGGGGCTGGTAGCGGGCTGAGGCAGTACTGCTCACCGCCGGCGCGGCATTCCCGCTCGCCGGCCCGCATGGGGGGCAACGATTCGTCTGTGGTCGGTTTGGGCATTGGGCCTCCTGTACCTTGTTCTTACGGCCAGGGCGTCAGGGGCATGTCCGGCCAGTTGCCCACCTGATGGCGGGTGAGGCGGCGATCGCCGAGGGCGGAGAGCTCCTTCCACGCGTCGGACAGCGACGTGCCGCGGCGATGCAGCTGGAATACCCGGGTGGTGTGCCCCTCGGGGCCTTTGGTGCGGATGACCAGGCGGAACTCGCGGGAGTCAGCCAATGCTTCCGGATCGAAATGGTAGTGCAGGGCATAGCTAGAGCCTCGGCTGGTGCCCCCCTCGGGGCATTTCGTGCGGATGACCCGGCCGAACGGGCGGTAGTATTTGAGGCGGTCGTGTTGAGCCTGTGCATGGTTGTTCCGGTCAGGCCGCGTTGGCGGCGAATGGCAGTGTGGGGTAGGCCTTGCGCGGTGTTGGCTCGACCTCGACGCCGAAGCGGTCTTCGACATTGCCCATTTCGATGAACGGCTCGCCGCGCTGGTAGGCGGCGCGCAGGTGTTCGCTGAGCTCGGTCAGGGGTCGGGAGGGCCGGGCCCACTGGGCCTTGGGCAGCGGTCGGGACCACTCGGCGAGCCAGTCTTTGGGCACGGCCCGGGGCAGCACATGCTTCATTCGGTACTCGGTGTACCAGTGGGCGAAGCGGGCATGGTTCCACCACTGCTCGCGGCGAAAGCGCTGCCAGCGGCGCTTGTCGTGGGTGCGCTCGTAGCGTTCCCGCTCCCGGGCCACCTGGGCGTCGTACCACTCCAGGCCCCACTCCTGGGCCGAAGGCGTGATCGCCTCGGGCCCTTCCTCCATGAAGCGGCGGATGTACTCCCACTGGGCCAGCGCGCCGGGCAGGCCGCCGACCCCGACGATGATGCCGGCCCCGGGCAGGGTGTAGCCGGGTCGTTCGGGATCGGGCGGCATCAGGGCGAAGTTCCAGCCGAAGCCGGTCACCCCGCCGGCGCTGAGGCTGGGGTTGAACCCGCAGACCGCGATCACGTCCTCCCAGGGTACGAGCACCGTCTGGCGCTGCTGGCCGACCAGCTTGCGGCAGAAGTCATAAAAGTGGGGGTAGAGGGGAAGAAAGGCCAAAGAGGCGATGTGGATCAGCAGGACCTTGAGTGGGAAGGCCGTTTCCGGATTCGTCATCCACTCGAACATGTCCACAAAAATCATGATGCCGGTCGGCATGGCAATGGCACCGGAAATTGCCATCAACCACATGTTGGTCGGATCGGGCAGCCAGAAGCGCCTTCCGGGGGCATCCACCACGAAGGCCACCTCGCGGCGTTGTCGGTGCAGGCGAATGGGCGGGATGCGTTTCAGTACGACATCGGGATAGAGAATGCCCGCGAACAGAGGAAATAATATAACCGCGTAAATGCTGCCCAGGCCCCCTGCAACCAATTCCAGGGGCAGTGAACCCTTGTATACGGCACTCAGCAAAAAAATGAGAGCCAGTCCGCCAATTGCCACCAACCCAACACTAAAGACATGCCCCGTAATCAGGAGGCTCTCAGGGCTGGCGCCCTGGCGCAGGTCCATCGTGGCCTCGTCATGGCGCACGTCGATGTGGGCCACGTCCACCCCGTGTTCGCTGTCGGTGGGGACCGGCAGGGGGCTGAGGCAGTACTGCTCGCCGCCGGCGCGGCTTTCCCGCTCGCCGGCGCGCATGGGGGGCAACGATTCGTCTTTGGTCGGTTTGGGCATGCGGGGTTTTCCCTTGTTGTTATGACCAGGGCGTCAGGGGCATGTCCGGCCAGTTGCCCACCTGATGGCGGGTGAGGCGGCGATCGCCGAGGGCGGCGAGCTCCTTCCACGCGTCGGAGAGCGACGTGCCGCGGCGATGCAGCTGGAATACCCGGGTGGTACCCCCCTCGGGGCCTTTGGTGCGGAGGACCAGGCGGAACTCGTGGCAGTCGGCCAATGCCTCGGGATCGAAATGGTAGTGCAGGGTATAGCTCGAGCCCCGGGTTTCGAGCTCGGCATGTTCGAGTAAGTCCCGGGTCATTCCCTTGAGGTGCGGGGTGACGCCCCAGAGGCCCACTGCAAGGTTTTCGGCACTGGGGGCGTCAAGCCCGGGCAGCCCAATGCGGATGGCGAGGTCAGTTGCTGCCGGGCCGGGTCCCGGGCCGCCATGGGGCTCGGCCTGCCCCTGGCGTTCCACCCTGAGATCGGTATCGCCCAGTCGGGCCAGTGCCCGCTCGTGGGCCTCGCGATCCCAGCCTGCGTCCTCTCGCCCCCAGTGGCTGCGCTGGCACCAGCGCTGCACGGGGCTCAACGAGAAGCGGTTGGCGAGGGCCTCGCCGATGATCAGCAGGGCGGTGCCGACCGCCACCACCCAGCCCGCGGGGCCGGCGAATTTCAGCAGCAGCAGTCGCCAGGCGACGGCGGGCTTGCCCAGTATCCGGCCAAGGGCGCTCATTCCGCCGATAAAGAAGCCACCACCGGCGACTCCGACGGCACCTGTAAAGGCAACCTGTGAGGCCAGTCGCTCGGCGTCGGTGTCTGCGCGATTTATGCGCTGGCCTTGCCTGAGTAGCTCCAGGAAACCCGCAGCGCCACCCAGGCCGGCTACCATCCCCATCGCCCCATTAGCCACCCTGGCCCAGCGCTCCAGTTGCGCGGGGCTGCCGGCAGCCGCACGCGTCTCGGCCAGGGCCACCTGCTGGAAGCCGCGCCCCTGGTAGAGGTTGCGGTGGCGGGCGTCGATGATCATTTCCCGGATCGCCATGACTCCTGCAGCGGCCCCGGACACGTTGGCAACCATTCTGTTCAGGTGCTCGAGAACATCTGCCTGTGCCTTGGCGTTGAGCATGTCTCGCAGCGCCACGCCCGCCATGATCATGCCCAGCACGGACAGGCTGCCGTTGACCAGCACCCCCAGGCTGCGACCCGTGGATATTTCGCCCTGCTCGTCGCGCACCAGGGTGTTCAGGGTGGCGTGCAGGGTGGCTCTTGGCTGGCGGGCGATTTCCCGGTCGGCGGCACGTTCCGCCAGGGCCGCACGGGTGGCGGCCATGCTGAGGCCGCCGACTTTGAGGGCGTGGCCGTTGTCCTGGTCGATCGGGAAACTGTGTTCGGCGAGCGCGTCAAGTGCTTCGCCCAGCAGGCGTTGGTGCCGGTTGATGTCCGCCTGGGCCTCCCGGATCTTGCGGGCGTTGAACTGGTCGGCCGCCCGGCGATGGGCCTGGCGGGTGCCCCGCCTTGAGGCGCGCGCCATCTCCTGTTGGCGTTCTCGCCGGAGTTGTTCGAGTTCCTGTTCCAGCGCGGTCAGCCGGGTCATGGCCGTATCGGTGTCGTCCAGCGCCTGCTGGATGCGGCCGAGCGCCGATTGATCGGGGATGTCCCAGCCCAGCTCCAGCAGGCCCAGGCGTTCGGCGAACATCAGCCTTTGCCCTTCCGGCAACCGGGAAGCGAGGGTTGCGATACGGGGCCCGAGATCGATGTCCTGGACCTCGTCGAGCAGCGTGTTGACGACGGCCTGCCCCAGCAGCTTCTCCTTGAGCTGCACTTCGCCGGCGATGGCGGTTCGGGCTTCGTCGGAAAGGCCCGCCACGCTGCGAAAGCGAAGCCCGGTCTGTTGCTCCACCGTATCCCGCCACTGCTGGTAGCGGGCCAACGCGCCTTCGGCGCCGATCAGTGATGCCGCTTGGGACAGGGCCTTCTGAATGCCACTCCCTTGTGACAGGAATGTCTCGATGAACGATTCGGTAGGCACGAAGTGCATCAGGTGCGCCGTTGCCGGGGCGTTGCCGGCGTAGTAACGCGCCAGGAAGGCCTCCTGGCCGCAGGCCAGCAGCGTTTCCACGGCCTGCTTCTCCAGCAGGCAGGCCAGCACGATGTGGCGCTCTTCCTCTCGGTCGAGCAGCAGCGCCTGGGAATGCCAGGTCTCCAGAATGGCCGCCAGATCGGTGCCGATGCTTTGATAGTCGTGCTGCCACTGCGCCTCGAGTCGATCGGCATGGGCCAGGTAGTCCGCCATCTCGCTCTGGCGGATCACATCGACGATGCCCTTGGGCGCCAGGGCGTAGTGGCCGCCGATCACCTCGCGGAAGTGATCCCGCTCAGCGCGCTCGACGAAGTCTTCCACCTGCTCGGGCATGGTGCCCAGTCTTTCGGCCAGTTGTTCGCTCAACGCCGTGATGTCGTCTTCGATGGGTGCCAGATGCCTGGCAATAAGCCCCGGGTGCCCGCCGGAACTGGCGACCGCGTCCTCACGGGTTTCGCGATGCTGGGCAAAGAGCTCGGCAAGACGCTGGAGGTCATCCCGCTCGGTATCGCCCGCATTCCCCAGCCAGTCGGGGACGTTGCCCTCCCCCGCATTGCCGACGTGAGGCTCGAAGTTCAGCGTCATCAGCCCCTCTATGGTTCGGGCGGCGAAGAGCGGGGTTTCCTGCTCGGCAAGCCAGTTGCCCTGCTGTTCCGCCAGGCAGGCCCAGGCCTGGGCCAGGTCCTTGATGCGCCCGGCGATGTCGTCGACCAGCAAGCAGGCACTGTCCTGCTGGTAGCCTCCCTGAATCGCCGCCTTGATCTCCGCGGCACGGGCAAGGCGCCATTCGCCGTGTTCGCCTTCGGTTTCGCACCAGGGATAGCTGCCCGGGTCGAGGGGCTCGCCGCTGTCCGGGACCGGGGCGGCCGGCGTCGGGCGAGGTTCACCGTAATCGTCCGCCAGGACATCCTTCAACGCTTCGGGGTCCAGCAGATGGGCGGTGCCGTTCCCCGGGCAGTAGGCGCCGACATTCACCCGCGTCATGACCTGATCGCGAAAGGCCGCCTGCCGCAGCATCGACTGATGCACGTCGGTGAGCTCCACCGGGCTGAACAGCACCTGGATGCTGCCCTTGCGTTCGACGATGATCGGATCACCGCTGCCATCGGGTTTGACCCGGAAGACCTGCAACTCGTCCGGCGCGGAACTGTGGACCAGGTAGAGCCAGCCCTCATGGACCGGACGAACGCCGCAACGCCGGAAACTGCCGTCGTGCAGCGGGGCAAAGCCCGGGGTGTCCGATGCCCGCTCCGCCTCCGATGACTCGACCAGGGCGTAGCGCACCGGAACCAGTTGCAGGTCGCTTCGCGTAATGGGGCACAGGCCCTGTTCCTCGCCCGGGTCGTTGTCGTTCTGACTGTCGGCGACGCGGTTGGCGGCTTCCATATCGCTACTCATGCACTGTTCTCCCTGCTCGCAAGCCGCTGGGCCTCGGCGAGGGCGGCCTTGAGTCGTTCCATGGGGGGGCGGTCGTCGGTCTGGGTCAGGAGGCGAGCCAGCTCCGGCATGCGCTGTGCATCCAGGGCCGCCTGACCGTGGGCACCCAGGATGTTGGCCATGTGGTAGTGGGCGCGCCGACCGGCGAACCCCAGGTCTCGTATGGCATCGATGACCCGCCGGGCGGCCGCCGTGGCTGTCGCGCATTCCCTGAGCAGAGGGCCGTCGGCAAAAAACGTCTCGAGGTGTTGTGCCAGCTCTCCGGCAAACCGCTGCCAGGGAATGCGGCTGAGCGACTCGAGATGCGCCGGCTGCAGGCTGAAGCGCTCCCGCGGTGGTGTCGGTGCCCCGGGGTGACTGTTGCCCCGGTCGCGGGTCAAGTGTCGCCAGGTGACGTTGCCGTCTTCGTCCGTGGGCAGCCATAGCGCTTCTATCACGCCAAGGAGAGGGCTTTGTGATGGCTCGGGTTCGGCCTCGAGCAGACACTGCATGACCCGGGGCGAGGCCACTCGCAGAATGTTCTCACCTTGCTCGGGGTGCTCGACGAACAACAGCCAGCGCAGGTGCTCCGCCACTTCGAGCAACGAGAAGTCGCTGGCCATGAGCCAGCCCCAGCCCTCTGCCGCGCCCCGTTTCAGGAAGGAGTCCCAGAGGGGGCTATCCCCTTCCAGGGCCACCAGACATGGCGATATGTTTCGACACTCCGCCAGGGGGGTATGCAGGTACAGCGGCTCATGGAGGGGGGCATCGAGATGCTCGTAGAGCCACCGCTCCAGAGGCTCCAGCGCGATGCCGTCTAGCAGCAGGTAGTGTCTCCCGTCACCGAGGGACGTCCCCGTTGGTGGCGCACCAATGCGGAGTGTTTCCATGGTCATGCCGATCCCTGGTCATCGCCGGCAGGTGTGCAGGGCTGGGTCAGAGCCATTTCCCCGCGCAGGGCAGCCTCCTGGCGAGCCGGTTCGATGCGGGGCCCGTCAGGCTCCGTACCTACCTGCGCAACCGCAGGTTCACGTGTTTTCGCATCCTCAGGTAACGCAGGTGTTCGGGCGGCCTGCCCGGAGCCGGAGCCCGGGCTGCCGCCGGAGTTGAGGCGGACCGTCGGGCCACTGACGGTGACGCCCGAGGGGTCGATCTTGATGAAGCTGCCGCCGGCTTCGAGGGTGATCTCGGCGCCGGCGTCGAGGACGATCTTCGTGCCGGCGGCGTGGTGGATCTCCCGTCCGGCCTCGACGAGCTGGGCGGTGCCGAAGCGCTGGTGCAGGGTGCCGTCGACGGTGAGGTGCTGGTCGGCGGCGGTGTGTTCGCGGCGTTCGCCCTGGACGGTGAGGTGTTCGTTGCCGCGGACCTCGGCGAGGCGGTCGCCGTGGACGCCGAGGTGGCTGTGGCGTTCGATGGTCTCGCTGCGGTCGTTGCGGGTGATCAGGTCGAGGTCGCGCTGGGCGTGGAGGTGGATCTGTTCGGCGTCGCGGGCGTCGTCGAAGCGCAG
>NZ_KB906458.1:0-59228 GCF_000381385.1 Thioalkalivibrio sp. ALE10 | reverse complement strand
CAGGCGATCTGGATGGCCGAAACCCGCGCCGACGCCGAACAGGCCTTCGACGCCTTCCTGACCGCCTACGGCGACAAGTACCCGAAAGCCGCCGAGACGCTGCGCAAGGATCGGGAGGACCTGCTGGCGTTCTACGACTTCCCGGCCCCGCACTGGCAGTCGATCCGGACCACCCATCCGATCGAATCGACCTTCGCCACCGTGCGGCTGCGCACCGACAAGACCCGGGGCTGCGTGACCCGCAACACCGTCCTGAGCCTGACGTTCAAGCTCGGTCAGAGCGCGCAGAAGCGCTGGCGTCGGCTCCGGGGTTACGAATGGCTCGACAAGCTCGAGCGCGGGGTCACGTTCATCGACGGCGTCGAGCAGACCGAACCGACCAACGACGAGGCATCCTCCATCACCGACCGGAGCGCCGCCTGAACCAGCGATCGCTCATACACCAGACTTGACCATAACTCAATTGTTGGCCAGTAGAGGGTCAGTTTACGTGGCCATTAACAGCCAGCTCGCTGGTCGCGCTGTAACGCGTCATTCGTCCGCACATGAAGCCAGCATGCCACGAGATCCGCGCGAGCCGTACGGGATGGCGGTCGCTTCGCCCCTTGCGCCCGGGATCCTCATGCGAAGCCGCATCTCCGGAGTTTTCGATTACCCAAAAGAAAAGGCGGGGCCTGCCCCGCCTTTTCCGCTCAACGTCATGCACGCCCCAGCCGACCGGGTGGCCGCTCGGGATCGCTCGGCGACAACCACACAGGACGCCCGCCGCAGAGTCGATGCCAGTATCCGTTGCGGCGCGCCCGAAGCGCCCTCTCCGCAACATCGGCGTGGGCGCTACACTGATCAAGGCCCCTCACCAGAGCCGCCATGGGCGCGCCGTAGTCGTCACCACTGCGATAGGCATCAATCACCCGCCACAGCGCGTCATGGGCGTCCCGATCCCGGTGCCGCAGCGTGGCCATAGGTTCCTGCAGATAATACTCAATCAGTCGCTCGTGGCGCTTTTCCGGAATACGGTGGGCATCCGGGACGGCGCACTTCCCCACATCATGAAAGAGCGCCAGCAGGATCCCGGCTTCCCGAGAATAGAGGTCCAGACTCATAGTGTCCGTGGCAGACATCACCCCCTCGGCCACCTCCAGGCTATGGGCCAGCAAACCACCCGGCTCCCGGTGATGACAGTCCCCGGAGGCCCGGCCCATCACAAAACTCAGGGTGAACGCCGGATCACCAAAGACGGTGCACAGGAAGTCTCGGTAGGCCTCGACCCTCAAGCCTTCCGCGAGCCGTACGAGTCGACCGAGATCTTCCGGGCAAGGCGCTCGATGAACGGGCAGCAGTTCCAGCGCATCCCGTTCACACGGCCGGGTGCCGTACAGGGGATGCGCCACCAGCACCCGTTCCCCGCGCGGATTAACGGCTGTGTGCAGGGAAACATCCCGATACTGCCCGTTCACCAACCCGTGCCCGTCCCAGTCGCGGCGCAGGCCGTACGCCCGCGCGCTCCCCGTCGTGTCATACAGCTGGAAGCGGAAGACCCGTTCGCCCGAAGATGCGACCCCCTCGTTCTCCACTTCCACGCGCGCCGACAACTCGACAGGCTCCGGACACGCCATGTCTTCGTAGTCCCGCATCTGCAGGACCTGTTCCACCGTTTCAGCCTTCATCCCGGACCTCCTTGCCCTCGTTGTCGGTCTCTCCGTGGAAACGCGCGCGCAACAGACGGTCCATCGCCGAACCGTCCTGACGCGTCAGGTTGGGCACGTATCGCGAATAGACCCGAAAGAGCATTTCCGTGCTGGTATGGCCCAGCTGCCGCGCGATCCACTCGGGGTTCTCCCCGGCCGCCAGCCACAATGTGGCGGCGGTGTGCCGGCACTGGTAGGGCTGGCGTAACGCCAGCCCCAGATGGCGGAGCAGCGGATACCAGACCCGTTCGGCCACGTTCTTGGTATCCAGTGGCTGCCCGTTCGCCGTGTGGAAGACGTAGTCGCTGCGACCGGTCGCCTCACGCTGTGCCCGCAGGGCATCGGCGACCACTGAGGACATCATGACGTCCCGCTGCGAGCCATCGGTCTTCGTGTACTCCGTCCTCCCCCGGTTATAGGTTTCGCGCACCAGGATGAGGCCGTTGTCGAAATCCACGTGGCGCCACTTGAGGCCGTGCACTTCCCCGGTACGCAGCCCGGTGAAGAAGCGGACCACGAAGTAGTTCCGGTAATCGGGCCGCACGTGCTCGAGGATCCGCTGGACTTCATCCCAGCTGAACGGCTGAATCTCCCGCTTGGGCTGCTTCAGCCTTTTCAGGTTCTGCAGCGGGAACGTAAACTGGAAACGGTCAGCGGCCTCGGCGAGCACCATCGACAGCACCCCAAGGGTGTGGTTGATGGTCTTGGGCGAGAGCGTAGCGTTGCCCTTCCGGCCGGGGACTTTGGCGAGTGTCGACCGGAATGCAAGAACGTCCGCCTTGCTGATGTCGCTGACCTTCCAGTCACCGAACTGGGGGATCAGGTGTCGTCTGAGGGCGCTTCGATTGCTCTCGAGCGTCTTGAAGCGCCAGCGCACCTCGTTCTCCTGGAGCCACTGCTCCGCGAAATCGCGGAACAGTGGAACATCCGACTCGGGCTCGCTTGCTTCTGCCTCGGCTTCGGCCCCAGAGGCCCGTTCCAGGGCCTCGAACTCCTTAAGCCGACGGCTCTGCGGAAAGTACTCCCGGTAGGCGAAGGTACCGAGGGTCATCTCGGCATCCATCTTCTTCGCCACCTTCTCCATCTTCCGCCGGTTGGCCGGGGTGTCATCCAACGTCGTCGTCTCCCGGCATCGCTTACCCTTGTACCGAAAATCGAAGACGAGCTTGCCGCTCTCTTTCCGGGCTCGAACCTTAACCATGGCAAGTACCTCCCGACGCCATGGGAATGCTCAGGTCGTCTGCAGGAGCGCCCTCCCACATGTCCCGTTCGATCGTTTCCCAGATGTACAGGATCTTCCGCCCCCCGAACGGCCGAAAATAGTGGACCCCCTCGATAAGCACGTTGTCTTTCAGGCTGTCCCGGATAGTCCGGGGGGTGTACTGGATTCGCTCCGCGAGAGCTTCGGTGGTGAGATATGTGAGGTTCTGTGCCATTTTTCACTCCTATATGAGATAATGCATTCAGGATCACAAAACGCCTTCCTTAGAGCCGTTTTGCCATCCTGAATGACACTTTAGGCGGCATAATGACGCCTGTCAAGCTTTTTTGCCATATAGAATCGCATTCTCACAGGTAGCGTATGATCAAATGCCACTTATCGCGGCTCATGGGCGAGCGCAAGCTAAAGATTGCAGACGTAGCGCGCGACACGGGCCTGAACCGCAACACCATCTCGCTTCTATACAACGAGACAGCGAGTCGGGTAGACCTGGATGCCATCGACCGCTTGTGCTGTTATTTCCAGTGTGAGGTCGGGGATCTTTTCGAACGCGTGGAGGGTGCCGGTGAATCCCGCTGACGGGGCCGGACCGGTCACAGAGCCAGGCGGTCAAATTCGAAGGAGGCAGGAAGACACCGATTGAGACCGGTCACATGACGGTCACAGCGTGGTCACAGAGGGTTGGAAGGCCCCAAATGAAAAAGGGACCAGCGACTGTAAGTCACTGATCCCTTTCTCGAAATAATGGCGCGCCCGGGAGGATTCGAACCTCCGACCGCCTGGTTCGTAGCCAGGTACTCTATCCAGCTGAGCTACGGGCGCGTCGACTGAAAAGCGAATTATGGGGATCCGGACCGAGTGATGCAAGCCCCCCCCGGACGAATCCTTTCAGCGCTTGCGCGGCACGGGGTGATACGGCTGGCTGCGAACGCGGTCGTGTTCGTGCATGCGGTAATGCACGAAGTCGTCCACCGCCTCGAAGTGCATGAACGGGTTGCCCTCTTCTTCCTCGGCCAGCGTCGATTCGGGCTTTTCCGCGTAGTTGTGGCCGGGATGGATGCAGGTGTGCTCCGGCAGGCCCTCGCGCAGGCCCTTCAGGGTGTGGAACATCTGCTCGGGGTCGCCGCCGTGCAGATCGCAACGGCCGCAGCCGAACACGAACAGGGTATCCCCGGTGATGAGGTCGTCGCCGGCCGGCATGTGGAAGCAGGTCGAGCCCGGGGTATGACCGGGGGTGTGCAGCAGGCGGATCTCGGTGTCGCCGAGCATGAAGCGGTCGCCACCGTGGTGCAGCTGCGGCTGTTCCAGGTCGCGGCCCCAGAACTCCGCCTCGGGCTTGAGCAGGTGCAGACGCGCCGAGGGGTTGTACTCGAGGATCGCCTCGATGCCATTGATGTGGTCGTGATGGCTGTGGGTCAGCAGGATGTCGCTGATCTCCACGTCCTGTTCCCGCGCCTGGCGCAGGATCGCGTCGGGGTCCCAGGCCGGATCCACCACGGCGGCGCGCCGGCTGCCCATATCTTCGATCAGGTAGACGAAGTTCTCCATGGGACCGAGTTCCTGGCGGTGGATCCGATAAGGAAGCGCACTGGACTGGGGCATTGGCTGTCTCCGTGGTGATGTCCGTGGTAATGCTGTCGCGATTCCGGCCCGGAACGCGGGCCGGCTACCATAAGGAAGTAAACCCGTATCCTGTGGAATCCCGAAACGTCATGCAAAGTTCCGCGCCCGAAGCCGAAAACCCCGAACAGCACTGGCAGGCCCGTTATGACGCGGGCTCGACCCGCTGGGACCGGGGCGAACCCAGCCCTTCCCTGGAGCGCTGGCTGGCGCTCACCGATCTCGCGCCCGGCGCCCATGTGCTGGTGCCGGGCTGCGGCTATGGCCACGAGGTTCCGGCGCTGGCCGAACGCGGCTTCCGGGTCACCGGCCTGGACGTGGCGCCCACCCCGGTCGAACATCTGCAGGCGGTGCTGGAACGCCGGGGCCTGCAGGCACACGCGGCAGCCGTACAGGCCGACATGCTCGACTGGATGCCGGAGGCGCCCGCGGACGCCATCTACGAGCAGACCTCGCTGTGTGCCCTGCCTCCCGCGCAGTGGGAGGCGTACGCCGATCGCCTGCGGCGCTGGCTGCGCCCGGGTGGCGAGCTGTTCGCCTGCTTCATGCAGACCGAACGCGAAGGCGGACCGCCCTATCATTGCGCGCTGCCCGACATGCAGGCACTGTTTCCCGAGGAGCACTGGATCTGGCGCGACGACGCCGGGGCCACGGAGCACTTCAACGGCAAGCATGAAATCCTGCGCCGGCTGATCCGGCGCTGACACGGGCCGCCCGGCGGCCGGGAGGTGACCATGTTCCTGCAGCCCCCCAGCGGCCTCAACGCCATCCGCGCGGTGCTTCTGGATCTCTCCGGTGTCCTGTATGTCGGGGACAAGGCGCTGCCCGGGGCGGCCGATGCCCTCCGGCGCCTGCACAGCGCCGGCTACCCGGTGCGCTACGTCACCAATACCACGCGGCATTCCCGATCCCGCATCGTGCGGGAGATGGACGCGCTGGGCTTCAGCATCCAGCCGGAGCACCTGGCCACCGCGCCCGCGGCCATTCACGCCCGCCTGCAGGCCGAAGGGCGGCGGCCGCTCCTGCTGCTGAATCCGGATCTCGCGCCGGAGTTCGCGGACCTGCCGACGGAAGATCCCGACGTCGTGGTCATGGGCGACATGGGCGAGGCCTTCGACTATGCCCATCTCAACGGCGCGTTCCGGGTGCTGATGCACGGGGCACCCCTGTGGGTCATGGGACTGAACCGGTATTTCCGCGAAGGGGACGGTCTGTCGCTGGATCTGGGCCCGTTCGTGCGCGCGCTGGAATTCGCCGCCGACGTCACCGCGGAAAACTTCGGCAAGCCGGACCCGCGCCTGTTCCACGCCGCCGTCGCCGATCTGGGACTGCAACCGGAAGAGGTCCTGATGGTGGGGGATGACGTGACCGCCGATGTCGACGGGGCACTGGAGGCGGGCATGGCCGCCTGCCTGGTACAGACGGGCAAGTACCAGCCCGGCGACGAGAACCTGTGCGGTCACCCCGGTGCGGGACTGGCGGGCGATCTGGCGGATGTCGTGGACGGCCTGCTGGATCCCGCCTGCCATCCCGAGCGGGAACGCCCCTGAATGAGGACCGCCCCGACGGACTTCCGGGGGGAGAAGACCGACGGGGCGGATAGGGTACCGGACCACGAACCCGGCACGACCCGCCAGGGCGGGCCGCACCGTTGATCGTGATCAGGCGGCGTCGTTACGGAAGATGAAGTGGTGCCGGGCGCCGCGACGCTCGTCCTGCTGCCGCGCCACCTTCTGCACTTCCGGACGGTTGGCGAACTGCGCCAGGGTGATGCCGTCGAGGAAATCGTACAGCTGCTGACTCAGCTCGTCCCACAGCTCGTGGGTCAGGCAGCGATCGCCCTCCTGGCAGTCCTTGTGGCCCTTGCAGCGGGTCACGTCCACCGACTCATCCACCGCCGTGATGATGTTCGCGACGCTGATCTGGTCAGCACGCTTGGCCAGACGGTAACCACCGCCGGGACCGCGGACCCCTTCGACCAGACCCGCCTTGCGCAGCTTCGCAAACAGCTGCTCCAGATAGGACAGGGAGATCCCCTGGCACTGGGAAATGTCGGCGAGGGTCACCGGACCGATCCGGTCGTGAATCGCCAGGTCCATCATTGCTGTCACCGCATAGCGGCCCTTGGTCGAGAGTTTCATGTCTTTCGCCTCCGAAATCGTGGTCGGTATGTCGCCTTGTTCCTTTTCCCAATCCTTATGGCAACAGATTCCGTTCCTAGTTCCCGACAACCATGGTCAGGAATAATTCCGCTATCCTAACAAGCGCTTTGACAGATTTCACGCTTTTCTAACGGTTGTACGCATTAGGATATTCGGGAACGGTCAAAGTTCCAACAATCGCGGGGATTTTTTCCCTGGCGGTATCGGGGCTATAGACCCGGACGGACTACGACCCCGCCCCGACGTCCGGCAGGATCCGAACGGGCGTGCCGACCGGGAGACGGGGGAACAGCTCGATGACCTCGTCATTGCGCATGCGCACGCAACCATGCGAGGCCGGCTGGCCGATGCGACCCTCTTCGTCGGTACCATGGATGTAGATGTAACGCTGCAGCGAGTCGATGCCCTCGCCACGGTTCACACCATCTTCCAGACCTTCCAGCCACAGGATCCGCGAGGTGATGTTGTCACGCGGACTGCGTTCATCGGGGCCGGTGAGGATCTCGGCCGTCTGCCCGGTATTGCCCCGGGCGCGGAAGATGGTGCCCTTCGGGGCGCCCTCGCCGAAGCGCTCGGCGATGCGATGCAGACCCGGCGGGGTCTTGAGGCTCCCGTCCTCGTTACCCACGCCGTTCTCGGCGGTGGACACCTCGAAGATATCGGTCACCCGGCCGCCCTCCCACACGTAGAGGCGCTGCTGGTCCACGCGGACCACGACCACCGGCAGATCGGCGGAGGCCCGCGCCCGTTCACGGGCGTCGGCCACCACCGGTTCGATCCATTCGAGCGAGGGCAAGGTCACGTCGCCTACTTCTTGTTGGCCAGGTCGAGGACTTCGCCCGCGACCGGGGTGTTCTTCACGCCGTCGGCGCGGGCCGCGGCCAGCTGGTCCAGATAGCCATCCGGCAACTCGGTCACGTATTCGCCGGTGAATACCGAGCAGTCGAATTCGTCGATCGCGCGGTTACCGCGCCACACCGCTGCCTTCAGGTCTTCCAGGTCCTGGTAGATCAGCCGATCGGCCGCGATCGCCTCGCACACCTCGTCCTCGTCGCGCCCGTGGGCGATCAGCTCGTGTGCAGCCGGCATGTCGATCCCGTAGACATTGGGATAGCGCACCGGCGGCGCGGCGGAGGCGAAATACACTTTCTTCGCCCCCGCCTCGCGCGCCATCAGCACGATCTCGCGCGACGTGGTCCCGCGCACGATGGAATCGTCCACCAGCATCACGTTCTTGCCCCGGAACTCCAGCGAGATGGCATTGAGCTTCTGCCGTACCGACTTCTGCCGCTTGGTCTGCCCCGGCATGATGAAAGTTCGGCCGATGTAGCGGTTCTTGATGAAGCCCTCGCGGTACTTGATATCCAGCTCGTGGGCCATCTCCAGCGCGACGGTGCGACCCGTGTCGGGGATGGGCACGATCACGTCGATATCGTGATCCGGCCACTCGCGGCGGATCTTCTCGCCCAGCGCGGTGCCCATGCGCATGCGCGCGCGATGGACGAACACGTTGTCGATCACCGAATCGGGCCGGGCAAAATACACATGCTCGAACATGCAGGGCGTCAGCCGCGTATTCTCCGCGCAGGCGCGCGTGTACACCTCCCCCTCGGGCGTAACGAACAGCGCCTCGCCGGGGGCCAGGTCACGCTCCAGCTCGAAGCCCAGCGACTCCAGCGCCGCGCTCTCGGAGGCCGCCATCCACTCCCGTCCCTCACCGTCTTCGGCCTCGCGCGAGCCGTAGACCAGCGGCCGGATCCCCTGCGGGTCGCGGAACGCCAGCATCCCGCGGCCGGCGATCATGGCCACCACGCCGTACGCCCCGCGCGCCCGCTGGTGCACCCGTTCCACCGCATCGAAGACAGAGTCCGGCGTCAGGCCGTTGTCGATGAACCGGAGCAGCTCCTGGGCGAAGACGTTGAGCAGGATTTCGGAGTCGGAATCGGTATTGATGTGGCGCCGATCGGTCGCGAACAGCTCGTGCTTGAGTTCCCCGGCATTGGTCAGGTTGCCGTTGTGCCCCAGCGTGATGCCGAACGGCGAATTCACGTAGAACGGCTGGGCCTCGGCCGAAGACGAGGAACCGGCGGTGGGATAACGCACATGGCCGATCCCCATGTTGCCGGTCAGCGTCTGCATGTGATGGTTGTTGAACACATCCCGCACCAGCCCGTTGTCCTTGCGCAGATGCAGCCGCCCGTCATCGTCGCAGGTCACGATGCCCGCGGCGTCCTGGCCACGGTGCTGCAGCACCAGCAGGGCATCATAAATGGGCTGATTGACCGGGGAACGGCCAACGATTCCGACAACTCCGCACATACTGACTCCAGGGGGTTCGGGATGGCCCTTGCGTGACCGGGCCGGATCGGTGATTCGTGTCGACGGGTGATGATTACGGATGACGTCCTATTGCGGCGCATCCGGCGGTTCGGCGTCCGGTTCGGCCCCGGACTCGAACGGGAACGGGGCCTCCCCGCCGGCGCCCGCGTCCGTCTCGCCGCCGGACACCAGACCCTCCAGATGTTCCTGCCAGTCTTCCGGGAGCAGTCCCAGCATCCAGTCGACCACGCGCTCGAAATGCGGGATGAGCATGCTGCGCTCCCACCAGCCCTCCTCCGGCATCAGGGTCAGCGAGGCGAGGAACACCAGCATGGCCACCAGCACCACCCCGCGCAGAGCACCAAAGATGACACCCAGGGCACGGTCGGTCCCGGTGAGCCCGGTTCCCTTCACCAGCTTGCCCGCCAGCACGCCCAGCAGGCCGCCCACGATCAGCACGGCGATGAACAGCACGGCGAAGCCGATCGCCAGACGGATGGTCTCGTCCGGGATCGCATCCGGCAGGACCACGGCCACGTCGGCGGCAAAGCGGATGCCCACCCATACGCCCACGATCCACGTCGCCAGCGAGAAGGTCTCGCGCACGAATCCGCGGAACAGGCTGATGACTCCTGATACGGCGATCAGGGCAATAATGACAAGGTCGATCCAGTTCACGGTGTCAGTCTATCGCAGGCTTGCTGGAACACGTACATCGATGCGTGGCGGCCTTCAGGGGAAGGTCACCACGATCCCGGACAAATCCCGTTCTTCTTCCAGGTCCTCGCGCAGGCGGATCGCCGCTTCGCGATCGGCCCGAGGCCCGACCTTGACCCGGTAGACGGTCTCGCCGTCCACCGTCACGTCCTCGACAAACGCCGCCAGGCCGGCATCCCGCAGGGCCCGTTCCTGTTCGCGCGCATTATCCCCGTCACGGTAACTGCCGACCTGGACCGCCCATCCACTGCTAACCTCCTGCGTCGGTTCCCCCTCGCGCCGCAGCGGTTCCGGCCCCTGCGCCGCGTCGTCCCCGGCCATGTCGTCTTCCGCGTCATGGTCCGATGGCAGTCTGCGCGCCTCCGCAACGCGCGACGTATCCATGCCGGGCGTTTCCATCTCGTCCTCCGGTGCTTCATCGCGCATGCGCGTGTCACGTTCCGATGGCAACGGCACGTCCGGCTCGGCGAACTGCGGTGCCTCGGGGACCGGGTCTTCCGCATCCGTCATGTACTGGTAGCCCGCCCCGTCGAACAACCATGGCAGGAAGATCACCGCGAGCGCGATCAGGATCACCGCGCCGACCAGGCGATAACGCACAACCGGCTCGTCGCTCACGGTGACACCTCGGCCGTGCATACCCGCTCCACCGGGCGCGTCGCCGTGGCTGCCGCCTCGGCCAGGAACGCGGGCCCTTCGGTCGCGGCGGCAGCCACGGTGTGGAACGACCCGAACACCACCACGCGACCCGACGCCCCGGCCAGCTCCCGCGCCCGATCCAGCCCCTGCGCCACGCTCGCCGCCGGGGCTTCAACCCGACTGACACCGGCTGCGGCCAGCTCCGCGGCCATGTCAGCCGCCGGAAGCGCGCGCGGAAGATCCAGGGACAGCGGCACCCAGTGGTCGACCACCTCGTCCAGGGCCGCCCACATCGCGGCGCGCTCCTTGTCGGCCATCACCGCCACGGCGGCGACCACCGGACCCGATACCGGTCGCGCCCGCAGCCAGCGAGCCAGTTCCGCGACCGCATGCCCGTTATGGGCCACGTCGAGCAACCATTCGGGCTCGGCCCCACCCGGGCGAATCCGCTGCAGCCGACCCGGCGCCTGGCTGCACAACGCGGCCACCACCACGGCGCCGTCCAGGCGGTATTCCAGCCCGAGACCCGCCACCACGGCCATGGCCGTGGCCAGGTTCATGCGTGCCGCGCCATCCACGGTCGCGACCGCCTCCGGCGCCAGCTCCAGCAGCGTCTCCTCGGCTTCGAAGCACCACCGCAGCGCATCTGCGCGCCCCACGGCAGGCTGCAGGTCGTAGTCCTCGCCCACCTGACGTACCGGCACGTCGAGCAGGCGAGCCCTGGCCTGCACGCTGTCCGGCGGATCCGGGTCGCCCAGCATCAGCGGGCGAGCCTCGCGCAGGATCCCCGCCTTTTCGGCCCCGATCGCCTCGCGGGTGTCGCCCAGCCATTTCTGATGGTCCAGATCCACCGCGGTAATGACCGCAATGTCGGCGTCCCAGATATTGGTCGCGTCCAACCGCCCGCCCAGGCCGACCTCCAGCACCTGCACGTCCACCGCGGCCTCGCGAAACAGCCAGCCGGCGGCGAGCGCGGCAAATTCGAAATAGGTCAGCGAGTCCTCGCCCCGCGCCCGATCCACCGCGTCAAAGGCCCGGCACAGCGCATCGTCCTCGGCCTCGACGCCGTTGATGCGAATGCGCTCGTTGTAGCGAACCAGGTGGGGGGAGGTGAACAGACCGGTGCGCAGACCCATTGCCTGCAACAGGGCCGCGGTACGCGTGGCCACACTGCCCTTGCCGTTGGTCCCGGCCACCAGCACCGTACGCGGCGCATGCCGGCACAGCCCCAGGCGATCGGCGACCAGGGTCGCCCGCTCCAGGGTCAGATCCATGGCGACCGGATGCAGGGTCTCCTGCCAGCTCAGCCAGTCGTCGAGACGTTCGAAGCGCACGGCCTCAGTCGGCCGGCCGGCCGCGGCTTTCGTCCGCTCCCGCGGTGGCCGGCACGGCCGCGTCCACGGAACCGGAATGGGCTTCGCGGCTTCCGGGCTCGGGATCCTCACCCGGGGCCGGCGCGTGCATCATCATGCCCAGGATGGACGCCATGCGGGTGCGCATCTCGCGACGGTCGACAATCATGTCGATGGCACCGTGATCCAGCAGGAATTCCGAGCGCTGAAAGCCCTCCGGCAGGGTCTCTCGCACCGTCTGCTCGATCACCCGCGGGCCGGCAAAACCGATCAGCGCCTGGGGTTCCGCCGCGTTGACATCGCCCAGCATGGCCAGACTGGCCGAAACCCCGCCCATGGTGGGATCGGTCATCACCGAGACGAACGGGATGCGCTCCTCGCGCAGGCGCGCCAGTACCGCGCTGGTCTTGGCCATCTGCAGCAGCGAGAACAGCGCCTCCTGCATGCGCGCTCCGCCCGAGGCGCTGAAGCAGACCAGCGGGATCTGTTTCTCCAGCGCCCGATCCGCACCGCACACGAAGCGCTCGCCGACCGCCGAGCCCATGGAGCCGCCCATGAAACGAAAATCGAAGGCCGAGGCCACCAGTGGCCGGCCCAGCAGCTGCCCTTCCATCACCACCAGGGCGTCGCGCTCACCGGTGGATTTCTGCGCGGCCGCGAGGCGGTCCTTGTATTTCTTGGAATCGCGGAACTTGAGGACATCCGAGGATTCGATGTTTTCCGCAATCTCCTCGCGTCCCTGTTCGTCGAGGAAGGTCTCCAGACGCCGCCGCGCATGCATGCGCCGGTGGTGGCCGCACTTCGGGCACACGTCCAGATTGCGCTCCACCTCGGGACGGTAGAGCGTGGCATCACAACCTTCGCAACGCACCCACAGACCTTCCGGGACCCCGCGCTTGTTCGCGTTGTCGGTGCGGATGCGCGAGGGCATCAACTTTTCGAACCAGCTCATGCCGACTCCGTCACGGACGCAAAACGCGTATTCTACACCGAGCCGGCGGCACTCGTGGAGCGTGCCGCATCCATCGCGCGACGCATCTCACCGAGTTTGTCCGCCGCCGCACGGATGAAGCCCGCCGAATCCCCCGGATGGGCCTCCGCCAGGCTGACCAGCGCACTGCCAACCACCACCGCGTCGGCCACCCGCGCCACGGCCGCCGCGGATTCCGCGTCGCGGATCCCGAAACCCACGCCCAGCGGCAGATCGGTGTATTGGCGGATCGTATCGAGGCGTTCATTCAGTGCCGAGGGGTCCAGACTCTGCGAACCGGTCACGCCCTTGAGCGAAACGTAATACACAAACCCGCGCGCAGCACGCGCCAGGTGACCGATACGTTCGCTGGAGGTTGTCGGGGCCACCAGGAAGATCGGATCGATCCCGGCCCGGTCGAGCAGCCCGGTCACCTCGTCGCATTCCTCCGGCGGCAGGTCCACCGTCAGCAGACCGTCCAGCCCGGCCGCCGCGGCCTCGGTGGCGAAGGTCTCGAAACCCATGCGCTCGACCGGATTCAGATAGCCCATCAGCACCACCGGGGTATCCGCGTCGCGTTCGCGGAACTGACGCACCATCTCCAGCACGTCGCGCAGTCCGGTGCCATGCTGCAGGGCCCGCTCGTGCGCGCGCTGGATCACCGGCCCGTCGGCCATCGGGTCGGAAAACGGGACCCCCAGCTCGACCAGGTCCGCGCCGGCCTCCACCAGCGCATGCATCAGGTCGACTGTCGCTCCCGGCTCCGGGTCGCCCGCGGTGATATAGGGCACCAGGGCCGCTCGGCCGGCCCCACGGCATTGTTCGAAGCGTTGCTGGATGCGGCTCACAGCGTAATCCCCTCGCGGTCGGCCACGGTGGCGAGATCCTTGTCGCCACGGCCGGACAGGTTGACGATGATGCTCTGGTCCGGGCGCATGGTGGGCGCCAGATCGAGCACGTGCGCGATGGCGTGGCTGGTTTCCAGCGCCGGGATGATGCCCTCGGTGCGGGTCAGTCGATGGAAGCCGGCCAGAGCCTGATCGTCCGTCACCGACACGTAGCTCGCCCGGCCGATTTCCTTCAGCCACGCATGCTCCGGCCCCACGCCGGGGTAGTCCAGCCCGGCCGAGATGGAGTGCGTGCCGATGATCTGGCCGTTGTCGTCTTCCATCAGGTAGGTGCGGTTGCCGTGCAGCACGCCGGGGCGCCCGGCGCCCAGCGGCGCGGAATGGCGGCCGGTGTCCACGCCCTCGCCGCCGGCTTCCACGCCGACCATCTCCACGGACTCATCCGCAAGAAACGGATGGAACAGTCCGATGGCATTGGAACCGCCACCCACGCAGGCCACCAGGGTGTCGGGCAGGCGACCGGTCGCTTCCACGTGCTGCTCGCGGGCCTCGCGTCCGATCACCGCCTGGAAGTCGCGGACCATCGCCGGATACGGGTGCGGACCGGCGACCGTGCCGATGATGTAGAAGGTGTCGTCGACGTTGGTGACCCAGTCGCGCATCGCCTCGTTGAGGGCATCCTTCAGGGTGCGGGTCCCGGAGGTCACCGGCACCACCTCGGCGCCCAGCAGACGCATGCGGTACACATTGGGGGCCTGACGGCGAGTATCTTCCTCGCCCATGTAGATCACGCACTCCAGACCCAGGCGGGCCGCCACCGTGGCGGTGGCCACGCCGTGCTGCCCGGCCCCGGTCTCGGCGATGATGCGCTTCTTGCCGAGATGCCGCGCCAGCAGTGCCTGGCCAATGGTGTTGTTCACCTTGTGCGCGCCGGTGTGGTTGAGGTCTTCGCGCTTGAGATAGATCTGCGCGCCACCCAGCTCGCGCGATAGCCGCTCCGCGTGATAGAGCGGATTCGGCCGCCCCACGAACTGCCGCAGGTCGCGATCCAGCTCGGCCAGAAATGCCGGGTCCTTCATGTAGCGTTCGTACACGCCCTGCAGTTCGTCCAGCGCCCCCATCAGGGTCTCCGACACGAACCGCCCGCCGTACACGCCGAAATGCCCGCGGGCATCCGGGAACGCCCCCCAGTCGATCGCTTCACTCATTCAGTGTCACCTCGTTGCGTCGCACCGCGCGCACGAAGGCGCGCATGCGTTCCGGTTCCTTGATCCCGGGTGCGGACTCCACCCCGGAACTCACGTCGACCCCCCAGGGCCGCGTTACGTTCAATGCCGTCTGTACCGACTCGGGATCCAGACCGCCGGCCAGCAGCCACGGCCGTGGCAGATCGGCCGGAATCCGCGACCAGTCGAAGCGGTGACCGGTTCCGCCGGTACGCCCGCCACCGTGGCTGTCGAGCAGGAACCCGCGTGCCTGCGGGTGCGCGTCCATCGCCCGGCGCGGATCCGCACCGCCGGCCATCGCGACCGCCTTCAGATACGGCCGGCCGAACCGCGTACAGTCCGCCGCCTCCTCGTTCCCGTGAAACTGCAGGCAGTCCAGCGGCACGACGTCCAGGATCTCCTCCACCCGCCGGGGATCCGGATCCACGAACAGACCCACGGCGCTCACCAGCGGCGGCAGCGCCGCGGCAATCCCTGCGGCCTGCTCCGCGCCCACGCAACGCCGACTGGCCGGATGAAACACCAGGCCCACGGCATCGGCCCCGGCCTCGGCCGCCGCGCGCGCCTGTTCCGGGGTCGTGACCCCGCAGATCTTGATCCGATAACGCATTGGCCAAGCCTACCAGAACGCGCCGTATTCCCGCGGATACCCTGCCCGGGATCACCCTTACACACTGGCCGGCACCGGTCCCAGAACCGGCGCCTCCTGGTCCGGCAGCGTGAATTCCGGCGGGTATTCCACCTGCACGAAGTACAGCCCCCCGGCCGGCGCCGTGATCCCCGACTGACGTCGATCCCGCGCCGCCAGCACCTCGCGGGGCCACTCCAGCTCCGCGCGGCCGTCGCCCACCGCCAGCAGTACGCCCGCGATGTTGCGCACCATATGATGCAGAAACGCATTGGCATGCACGTCCACCAGCACGTACTCACCGCGTCGCCGGACCGTCACTTCGTGCACGCGACGCACCGGCGACTTCGCCTGACAGGCCGCCGCGCGCAGACTGGTGAAATCCTGCTCGCCGACAAAATGCCGCGCCGCCTCCTGCATCCGCGCGACATCCAGCGGCCGCCGCCACCAGGCCACGCGGCCCGCCTCCAGACCCGGCCGCACGGGTCGGTTGGCGATCACGTAGCGATACCGTCGGGAACGCGCCGCGAAGCGGGCATGGAACGCCGGTGCGACCGGCTGCGCCCAGCGAATCGCAATCGAATCCGGCAGGTTGGTGTTGCCCCCCAGGATCCAGGCATGCGCCTCGCGCCGGCTCGCGGTGTCGAAATGCACCACCTGAGCCGTGGCATGCACCCCCGCATCGGTTCTTCCGGCGCAGGTCAGTTCCAGCGGGTGATTCGCGACGAAGCTCAGCGCCTTCTCCAGCTTCTCCTGCACGCTGGGCCCGTCCTTCTGCCGCTGCCAGCCCAGCCACGGCGTACCGTCGTATTCGACCCCGGCCGCCCAGCGCTGCAAGCCCGCCTCCGGTTCCCTTGTCTCGCCCATCCGCTGCCCGTACTCCCCGTCTTTCCTCGGTGCCGGTTCACCCCGTCACCCAACCGCCCCACTGCAACCCCAGTGCGACCATCCCCACCAGCGCCATCCAGCCGGTCTCCACTCCGCGCCAGCGATCCTCCCGCACCGGCATCGGGGAGCCCGGAACGGACTGTTCCCGTTCGGCCGGATCCAGGGCCGCGTCCAGCCGCTGCACCAGCCATTCACGCACCGCATCCACCCTCGCCCTGCGGTCCCCCGACAGCCGGCCCCGCCGAGCTTCGATTCCGGCCCGGTCGCGTTCGAACGCCTCCAGCGCCAGAAACAGCCGGCGCGCGAAAGAGTGTCCGGCCCCCAGCGCTGAACCCCGCCGACCGCCCAGCACGCTGCCCAGGGCCGGCACCAGTTCCGTGCGCGCGTACCGATCCGTCAGCCAGACCACGGCCAGCACCACCAGCATCAGCGCCACGATCCGCGTAGCTGCCTCCAGCAGCCCCGCCGCGGTGCCTCCATCCACGGGCCACAGCCCGAAGAACAGGGCCAGCGACAGGTAGAACCACTTCATGCGCCACCACATGAGCAGCGCACGCTCCCACGGGAACGCCCGCAGCCCCGGGGCCAGCAGCAGAGCCGGCACCGTCACGGAGACAGCCACCGGGGATGCCGTCAGCACGGCCCCCGACAAGAGCAGAACGGCCCCCAGGGCCCCGATCGCCGGTTGCATGACCACCTCCCCAACGCGAAAAGGGGCCCGCAGGCCCCTCTCGCCGGTACGGTCCGGACCGCGGGCGAACCCGCCGACCGGCCACCCCGTCAGGCGTCTTTCAGTTGGTCCTGGATCGCCCGGGCCCGCTCTTTCTCTTCATCCGACCCGGAGGCCATGATCTCGTCGATCAGGTCCTGCGCGCCTTCCTGATCACCCATGTCCGCATAGGCCTGGGCCAGGTTCAGTCGGGTCTCGTTATCATCTTCGCCTTCGGCCGCCGGAGCCGCGGGTTCCTCCGCCGCCGGTTCGTCTGCTTCGGCGGACGCAACCGGTGGCTCGTCGCCGCCGGCTTCGTCGCCCAGCAGTTCGTCCAGATCCATGGACGGGACATCGCTGCCGGCATCGCCACCGGCAGGCTGACTGTCATCGGCGGACGGCAGATCCGACTCCTCGATATTAAAGGACAGATTGTCGAGGTCGTCGAGATCCCCCGCCGCATTCCCGGCTTCCGAACCCTGACTGGCAGCGGCCAGTTCTTCGTCGAGCCCGGTATCGGCCTCGAAATCCATACCGCCATCGAGCTCACCGGCCGCCTTTTCCGGCGCCGTCGGCTCGCCCGAACCCGACGCCTCCTGTTCCTCGGCAAAACCGGACAGGTCGAACTCGCCGGCTTCGTCGGCCGAGTCGCTGGCCGTGGTATCCGCGGATGGCGCACCCGAGGCCGCAGAAGCGTCGCCCGATCCGGCTTCCAGTTCCGCGAGTTTCTCGCGGATCTCGCCGTCTTCCGGACCCAGGCGTTCGCGCAGGCTGGCGGCGGCCTGGCGCATCTCGGAGTCGCGCCCCTGAGCCGAGAAGGCCTCCACCAGCTTCAGGCGGTACTGGAGATTATCGGGCTCGTCGTCGATGGCCGAGGACAGGGTATCGACGGCCTGATCGTTCATGCCGTAGGCGAGGCAGACATCCACCTCGGCCAGCACATCGTCGGCGCTCATGCCCGCGGTTTCCGACGCCCCGCTTTCACCAACCGGGGTCGGCTCGCCCACCGATTCTTCCGCCTGGCTCATGCCCGTGTCGTCCCCACCGCCCGGGCGCGCCGGAGTGGCCGGAACCTCGTCCTGCGGTTCCGCAGCGGAGTCGCCAGTCGAGGCGGCAACGGCGCCTCCGGCAGCCACCCCCGTGGCACCCGCCACCGCGGCGCCCGACACGGACGGCTCGGACGCCTCCTCGCGGGCCTCGTAACCGCTGCGCGGATCCGGGGTCGCCTTGACGCCGGAGTTGTCCACCCGGGCATTGCGGTCGCCACCCGGGCCGCCACCACGACCGCCGCGGGCAAATGCCAGCAGAACCAGCACCAGCAGCACCACCAGAGCGATGGCCATCATCATGAGCAGCGGATCGTTCATGATCCGCTGGTGCAGCGGAGCGTCACGTTCGGCCTCGGCCTCTTCCATGCGCGCCCGCAGTTCCGCCCGCTCGTCCTGCAGCTCCGCGAGCTGGGCTTCCAGCGTGGCCAGTTCCTCGCTGGCGATCTCGGCCACCTGTTCGCGATCCTGCAGGGATTCGCGCATGCGTGCGATTTCTTCCTGCATTTCGTCCATTTCGGCGCGCTGCGAGATCAGGGCCTCCTGAACGACTTCGGGCGATTCGGCGATCAGCGCCGCTTCCTCACCTTCCGGCAGCACGTCGGTGACGATTTCGAGACGATCATCCACTGCGTCCGCATCGTCTTCGGCCGCCACGGCTTCGTCATCTTCGCGTTCGGCTTCCTCTTCACGGACTTCTTCGGGATCTTCCTCGGGCTCGTCCCTGGCCTCTTCCTCGACGGCTTCCTCGGCCACGTCCGGATCCGTCTCCTCGGTCACTTCTTCTTCGGTAACCTCGGGCTCGGGTTCCGGTTCGGGGCGCGTACGCGCCTGCCAGGCTTCGGTCTGACGCTGGATTTCTTCACGCGCCCCGGCGGCGTCGACCGCTTCCAGCGTCGCACGGTCCGGCGTGCGCAGTTCCGCGTCGGCACGCAGTGCATTGACGTTGCCATCGATAAAGGCATCGGGATTTTCCCGCAGGAACGCAAGCATGGCCTGCTCGTTGCTGACCCCGCTCAGCCCTGCCCGCTGCACGATCGCATACAGCGTGTCACCGGAGCGTACGCGATAGGTATCCTGCGGGGCCGCGCGGTCATCATCGGGCGCGGCCGCGGTGGTGCGTGCCGCCGCACGATCATCCGGAAGCGTGCCCGGAGGATCCAGCAGCAGGTTGATTTCACGGTAACTGCGCCCCCCGTCCCAGCGGGCTTCGAGAAGGACCCCGATGTAGGGCTCGCGCACGGGCTCGCGGGTGCGCAGGACGACTTCGCGATCCTGCCCTTCGCCACGGAGTTCAACCCGCAGGTCCCCCGGCACGCGGCCCCGGTCCAGTCCCGCACGGCGGTACCGCTCTTCGGAGGCCTGACGCACCTGCAGCGATTCATCGGTCGCCGCGCCTCCGCGCAGCGCCACCCGGACATCCAGCGCCTGGTTCAACGTGGACCGGATCTGGGGATCGCCCAGCCCCACGGAGCTGGAAGAGGCCGGCGCGACCAGCAAAAGAATAATGAGCCCGAATAGTAACTTGCGCACGAACGTCCCCCTGTGTGTGCGTGGTTGCTGTCCGGGGCCGCCCGTGTCTCTGCCGACACGGGCTGTTGCCCGGCCCCTTGAACAATGAGGCTACCAGATCCCCGGCATATTGTGGGATTTAATCACAGGTAATCGCGGATCAAAACCTCGGCGATCTGGATCGTGTTCAAGGCTGCGCCCTTGCGCACATTATCGGAGACCACCCACATATCCAGCCCGCGGGGATGCGAAATGTCCTCGCGGATACGGCCGACGTAAACCGCATCGGTGCCACTGCTTTCGGTCACGGCGGTCGGGTACCCTCCGTCCTCGTGGCGATCCAGCACCTCGATGCCCGGTGCGGCCGCCAGCAATTCGCGCGCGCGTTCGGCCGAGATCTTCTCGCGGGTTTCGATGTGCAGCGCTTCAGAATGCCCGTAAAACACCGGGATGCGCACCGCCGTGGGATTCATCTGGATGGACTCGTCACCCATGATCTTGCGGGTCTCCCAGACCATCTTCATCTCTTCCTTGGTGTAGCCGTTGTCCTGGAAGACATCGATATGCGGCAGCGCGTTGAACGCGATCTGCTTGGGGTAGACGCTGCATTCCACCGGGCGACCGTTCAGCAGTGCCGCAGTCTGGTGCGCCAGCTCCTCGATCGCGTCCTTGCCGGTACCGGAAACCGCCTGATAGGTGGCCACGTTCACGCGTTCCACGCCGACGGCGTCGTGCAGCGGCTTGAGCGCGACCAGCATCTGGATGGTGGAGCAGTTGGGATTGGCGATGATCCCGTGGCGCTCGTAGTCGCCCACCGCATCCGGATTCACCTCCGGAATCACCAGCGGGATCTCGGGGTCATAACGGAACTGCGAGGTGTTGTCGATCACCACGCATCCGGCCGCGGCCGCCTTCGGCGCGTATTCCTTCGACACCGACGCTCCCGGCGAGAACAGCCCGATATCCACCTGCGAAAAATCGAACTGCGCGAGGTCTTCCACGATCAGCTCGCGGTTCCCGTAGGAGACGGTGCTGCCGGCCGAGCGTTCACTGGCCAGGGCATGCACCCGGTCCAGCGGCAGGTCGCGCTCGGCCAGGATGGAGAGCAGGGTCTCGCCGACGGCACCGGTGGCGCCGACGACGGCCACGTTGAACTTGCGATCACTCATGTCGGGGTCCTGTAACGTTGAGAAGGGGTGTCAGGCGTCATCCAGCGTAGCCACCAGCGCATCGCCCATGCCCTGGGTCGACACCAGCTGCATGCCGTCGCCATGGATGTCCGGGGTGCGCAGGCCCTGATCGAGCACCCGGCCCACCGCGGCTTCCAGGCGTTCCGCAAGATCGTTGCGGTTCAGGCTGTGCCGCAGCATCATGGCAATCGACAGCACCGTCGCCATCGGATTGGCCTTGCCCTGCCCGGCAATGTCCGGCGCGGAGCCATGGATCGGTTCGTACAGGCCGACGCCCTCGCTGTTCAGCGAGGCCGAGGGCAACATGCCGATGGACCCGGTCAACATCGCCGCGGCATCCGACAGGATGTCACCGAACATGTTGCTGGTCACGATCACGTCGAACTGCTTCGGATCGCGGACCAGCTGCATGGCCGCGTTGTCCACGTACATGTGCGACAGCTCGACCTCGGTGAACTCCTGCCCGACGCGCTCGACCACCTCGCGCCAGAGTTCGGACACCTCCAGCACGTTGGCCTTGTCCACCGAGCACAGGCGCTTGTTGCGCTTCATCGCGGCTTCGAATCCGACCCGCGCGATGCGCTCGATCTCGGATTCACGATAACCGGCGGTATTGAAGCCGTAGCGCTCGCCGTCGCGCTGCTCGATGCCGCGCGGCTGGCTGAAATAGATCCCGCCGGTCAGTTCGCGCACGATCAGCAGATCCAGCCCGCTCACCACCTCGGACTTGAGGGTGGAGGCCGCGGCCAGCTGCGGGTAGAGGATCGCCGGGCGCAGATTGGCGAACAGCTCCAGATCGGAACGGATCCCCAGCAGGCCGCGCTCGGGACGCAGATCGCGTTCCAGGGATTCGTACTGCGGGCCGCCGACCGCGCCCAGCAGGATCGCATCGGCGCGGCGCGCCTGCTCGCGCGTCGCCTCGGGATAGGGGTGGCCCGCCGCATCATGCGCGGCGCCCCCGATCAGACCCTGTTCGATCTCCAGTTCGAGGCCGCCGATCTCGGCGACGCGTTCCAGCACTTTCAGCGCCTCGGCCACGATCTCGGACCCGATCCCGTCACCGGGCAATACCAGAATTCGGTTCACAAACCTCTCCCAAGCAACTGTTAGTTTTTACTTGTACGCCCCCAATGGCACCGTCATTGCGAGGAGCCGCAGGCGACGAAGCAATCTCCGTCCGGAACCACCGGATCCACGTGCCGGCGCTCTGCCAGCTTCCGGAGGTTGCCACGGCCCCTTTCGGGGCCTCGCAATGACGGGTTCGGCCCCGGCGCCCGGTCGGCCAGACCGTTATTCCACCATCCACGGGCGTTCCTGCCGCAGGCGTTCTTCATAGGCACGAATATCGTCCGCGAACTGCAGGGTCAGGGCAATGTCGTCCAGCCCGTGCAGCAGGCGGTGGCGGCGGTCCTCATCCAGCGTGAAGCGGAACACCGTAGCGTCCGGCGCGGTCACGGTCATCTCTTCCAGGTTCACCTCGACCTGCGCGCCCGGATTCGCCTCCACCTGCTCGAACAGGTTCTGCACCTCGTCCTCGGCCAGCACCACCGGCAGCAGCCCGTTCTTGCAGCTGTTGGAGAAGAAGATGTCGGCGAACGACGGTGCGATAACCGCGCGAAAGCCGAAATCGGTCAGCGCCCACACCGCGTGCTCGCGCGAGGAGCCGCAGCCGAAGTTCTTGCGCGCCAGCAGGATGGTCGCCTGATCATACGGCGGCCGGTTGAGCACGAAGTCGGGGGCCGGCCGGCGCTGCGAGTGGTCCATGCCCGGCTCGCCCGGGTCCAGGTAGCGCCAGTCGTCGAACGCGTTGGGGCCGAAGCCGGTGCGCTTCACCGACTTCAGGTACTGCTTGGGGATGATCGCGTCGGTATCGACATTGGAGCGGTCCAGCGGCGCGACGATCCCCTTGTGAACGGTAAAGGCCTGCATCGCTCAGCCCTCCAGCTTCGACGGTTCGATGAAATGCCCGGCGACGGCCGCCGCGGCCGCCAGCGCGGGGCTGACCAGATGGGTACGCCCGCCCTGCCCCTGACGGCCCTCGAAGTTGCGGTTCGAGGTCGAGGCGCAGCGCTCGCCCGGCTCCAGCCGGTCGGCGTTCATCGCCAGGCACATCGAACAGCCCGGCTCGCGCCACTCGAAGCCGGCGTCCAGGAAGATGCGGTCCAGCCCTTCCTGCTCCGCCTGCTGCTTCACCAGCCCGGAGCCCGGCACCACCATCGCCAGCTTGATGTTGTCGGCCTTCCTGCGACCCTTGACCACCTCGGCGGCGGCGCGCAGGTCCTCGATCCGCGAGTTGGTGCAGGAGCCGATGAACACCTTGTCCGGCCGGATCTCGGTCATCGGCGTGTTCGGCTGCAGGTCCATGTACGCCAGTGCGCGCTGCATGCCCTCGGCGCGCACGGCATCGGACTCGGCCGCCGGGTCCGGCACGCGGCCGTCGATCGGCGCGACCATCTCCGGCGAGGTGCCCCAGCTGACCTGCGGGGCAATCTCCGCGGCATCGAGCTCCACCACCGCGTCGAACTCGGCATCCGGGTCGGAAACCAGCGTACGCCAGTACTCGGCGGCCCGCTCGAACATCTCGCCGGTCGGCGCCTGCGGCTTGTTGCGCACGTACTCGATGGTCTTCTCGTCCACCGCCACCATGCCCGCGCGGGCCCCGGCCTCGATGGACATGTTGCAGATGCTCATGCGGCCCTCGACCGACAGGCTGCGGATCGCCGATCCGGCAAACTCGATGGCATAGCCGGTGCCGCCCGCGGTGCCGATACGGCCGATGATCGCCAGCACGATATCCTTGGCGGTCACGCCCGGGCGCAGCTCGCCCTCCACGCGGATCTGCATGGCCTTCGTCTTTTTCTGCCACAGGCACTGCGTGGCCAGCACGTGTTCCACCTCGGAGGTGCCGATGCCGAAAGCCAGCGCGCCCAGCGCACCGTGGGTGGAGGTGTGCGAGTCGCCACAGACCACGGTCATGCCCGGCAGGGTCGCGCCCTGCTCCGGACCGATCACGTGCACGATGCCCTGGCGCACGTCGGCCATCGGGAAGAACTTCAGCCCGAAACCGGACACGTTGCTCTCCAGCGTCTCCACCTGGGTGCGCGAGACCGGATCCTCGATCCCGGCATCACGATTGGTGGTGGGCACGTTGTGGTCCGGCACCGCCAGCACGGAATCCCCGCGCCAGGGCTCGCGCCCGGCCAGACGCAGCCCCTCGAAGGCCTGCGGACTGGTCACCTCGTGCACCAGGTGGCGATCGATGTAGAGCAGCGTCGAGCCGTCCGGCTCTTCGCGCACCACATGGGCCTCCCACAACTTGTCGTACAGGGTCTTGCCTGCCATTTCTCACTCCCGCGGCCGCGCCGCGATATTCCGAGCCGTGTCTTCGGTGAACGGCCGTAAAAGCCCCCTGCAGGAGGCCAGCCCTCTGGCCGATTCGACGTTGGGGCAAATCGGCCAGAGGGCTGGCCTCCTGCGGGCGGGCCTACCGATCACATCCTCAGTCTGCGGCTGCCGCGATATTCTTTCAAATCCGATTTCTTATCCGTATCATTCCATATGGTTATCAATCGGCGGCAGACGAGCCGGATTCCGCCATCGAATCGGCCATTATCGCACGCGGCCCCCGGAGAGACAGGCATGCGCCCGGAGCAACTGAGTGTTGAGTCCCTGCAGGCCTTCGTCGCGGTGGTCGACACGGGTGCGTTCTCCGCGGCAGCCGAACGTCTGCACCTGACGCAGCCAGCGATCAGCAAGCGCATCCACTCACTCGAGGCCACCCTGGAACGCCCTCTGTTCGAACGTCAGGGACGCCGCGTGCGCCCCACCGAAGTCGCCGAACGCCTTCTGCCCGAGGCCCGCGAGATCCTCGCCCGGCTGCGGGCGATCGAGCAGCAGATCGCGGATCTGGACACCGTGGTACGCGGTCGCATCCGCCTGGCCACCTCCCATCACATCGCGCTGCACCGCCTGCCCGACCCGCTGGCCGCGCTGCGCGGGCGCTACCCGGAACTCGAACTCGAGCTGGCATTCATGGATTCCGAGGCGGGTATCCAGGCCGTGCTGCACGGCGACGCCGATCTGGCCCTCGCCACGCTGCCCGAGTCGCTGCCCGACGGAATCGAGGCCCGGACCGTGTGGACCGACGAACTGGTGCCCATGATCGCCCGCACGCAGGCCATCCGAACGCCCGGCGACACCCTCGCGCGCCTGCGGGACTGGCCGGCCATCCTTCCCCCGGTGGATTCCACCACCCGTCGGCGGATCGAACAGGCCCTGGCCACGGCGGAGCTGCACCCGGCCGCCGCCCAGGAGAGTCCCTATCTGGAGGTGATCCGCATGATGATCGCCGCGGGTCTCGGCATCGGTTTTCTGCCGCGCGACATGGCCACCGACGATCTCGCGGTGCTCGACTGGCCAGGGCCCCCGGTTGTCCGATCCCTCGGCTGGGTACGCCACGCCGCTCGCTACCGCTCGCGTGCCATGCAGGCCGTCATCGAGGAACTGGAGGGCGCGACGCAGACCTGAATTCCCGCCGCTCAGGGAAACACTGATCAATGTACACGCTCGCGTTGGCACCCCAGGTTCCGCGAGACAAGGCGCGGTGCGCAGCCGGTAGTGGTTCTACCGGCAAGTGCCGCAACGCAGGATCGGGGAACCTGGGGTGCCAACCCCCACAATTTATTGAATGCAGGGGCTCGGCCGCCCGTTGTTGATCAAAAACGGGCGCGCGCACGGCGTTGCGGCTCCCTTGTGCAGAATGACTGCACGGCGGTCGCCGCGCCTTGTTCGCACGCAAAAGCGACTCGAGCGCGAACGTGTACATTGATCAGTGTTTCCCTCAGGCGGCGTCGTCGGCCTGCACGCGCACACAGTTGCGCCCTTCGGCCTTGGCTTCGTACATACCCAGATCCGCCCGGGCCAGAACGGCATCGACCGATTCCTCCGGCATCCAGGCGGCCACTCCCACGCTCGCGGTCATGCGCACCACCGCGTTCCCGCTCTGTACGCAAAGTGCTTCGACCTCGGAACGCAGGCCCTGCGCGCGCTTCTCCGCCCGTTCCAGCGGCACGCCGGGCAGCAGCACCCCGAACTCCTCCCCGCCCAGTCGGGCCAGGGTCTCGCCGGGCTTCAGGGCATCGCCCAGCACCCGCGCCGTCCGACGCAGGACCTCGTCACCGACGGCATGACCGTGGCGATCGTTCACACCCTTGAAGTGGTCGAGATCCAGCAGCACGACCGTCAGCGGCTCCTCCTCCAGACGCGTGCGATGGCGGGCCGCCTCGGCGGCATCGAAGAATCCGCGCCGGTTGGCCACGCCGGTCAGCGGATCCGTGGTGGACATCCGCACCAGCCGGTCCATGGCCGCAAACTGCCAGTGGCGCAATGTATCCTCGCGATGCGCGATGGCCAGCAGCGCAAGCAGCACGAAGGAGACAAACAGCCCCGCCAGTCGGGCCTCCGCTTCCTCGGCGCCGGCAGCACTGCCAAGCACCACGCCCCAGGTGGCGAGCAACAGCACCGCGGTGAGACCCCAGCGCCAGCGGCCGGTGTTCGGCAGCAGCAGCACGAACACCACCCCGACAAACGCGAACTGGCTGACGTCCAGCGCCGGATTCGAGTGTTCCAGTCCATAGACAAAGGTCAGCGCGAGGGTCAGAAGCGTCACGCCGATGCCGGTCAGCGGGGCAGCGGTGAGCAGGCGTTCCGGCCAGCGCCAGACACTCACCGCCGCCGCCACGAGCATCACCGCGAAGATCCCTCGCAGCCCCAGCGCAAGCGAAAGCCATTCGGCCTCCAGACGCGCCAGATCCAGCGGAACCAGCGCCCCCAGCATGGCCAGTATCAGCACGAGGACTACCAGGAACGTCCCCCGCATCCCGCGCGAACGCTCGCTGCGAAACCGCCCTTCCAGCTCCCGGTCCGGGAACTCGGCCGTCCACGAGGAAGGGCGCGGCAGCGACACCGGGAGGCCGCCATACGGCATATAGCTGGGACGATCGCCCACCGCTTCCCCTCCGAATGGATATTGACAGTGCAGGATCCCACAAGAGGTGTGAGCGCACCAGAGCATTCCGTGCTCGGCACGGGAGTTCGCTCAGGCGTGCAGGGCCTCGCGCGGCAGCGCCGAGGAGATCATCCAGGCGGCAAAGACAAACAGCGTGGAAGCCACCAACGCCCCCTCCAGCCCCCAGAGCATGAAGATCGCGCCAGAGGCCAGCGTGCCGACCAGGCGGCCACCAGCGTTAGCCATGTAGTAGAAGCCGACCTTCATCGCCACGCGGTCGGACTCGGCGTAGTCGAGGATCAGGAAGGAGTGCACGGCCGAGTTGATGGCGAACACCACGCCGAACACGCCCAGCCCGATCATCAGCACCCAGGCCGGGTCCAGGCCCGTCTCCAGGCCGATCACGATGCCGATGGGCAGCAGCATCAGGATGAAGGCCCAGAGCCGCGCGGTCATCCCGGTCGGGTGCAGCCCGCCCCGGCCCAGCAGGCGCGGCACCGACGCCTGCACGATGCCGTAACCGATCACCCACAGTGCCAGAAACGCCCCCACCTGCATGTGGTTCCAGTCCAGCGTCGCGCTCAGGAACACCGGCAGGGCGACCACGAACCAGACATCGCGCGCGCCAAACAGGAAAAAGCGTGCGGCCGAGAGCACGTTGATCGCGGTGGAGTTCGAGAACATCCGGGTGAACTTCGGCTTGCCGCCGACCTTGCCAAGGCCACGCGGCAGCCCGACCACCGAGAACAGCATCACCACGGCGAGCATCCCGGCCAGGACCACCAGGGCCATCTGGAATCCGACCGAGTACAGCAGCGCCCCACCGACGAAGAAACCGACCCCCTTCAGCGCGTTCTTGGAGCCGGTGAGCACCGCGACCCAGCGAAACAGACGCCCTTCGCCGTCGCCGGCGACCAGCTTCACCCCGGATTTCGCGCTCATCTTGTTCAGGTCCTTGGCGATCCCCGACAGGGCCTGCGCGAACATCACGTACGCCACGCCCAGCCACGCCTCGGGCACCGTGAGCATCAACAGCGCGGCGACCTGCAACAGCGTCCCGCCGATCATCGTGGTGTTCACCCCCAGCCGCGCGGCCAGCCAGCCGCCGGTCAGATTGGTGACCACCCCGAACAGCTCGTAGAACAGGAACAGGAAGGCGATCTCCAGGGGGCTGTAGCCCAGCTGGTGGAAGAACAGCACGACCAGCATGCGGATCGCGCCGTCGGTGATGGTGAACGCCCAGTAGTTCGCGGTGATGCGCGCGTAGGCGCCCACGCCGAGTACCGGCGAAGCGTCAGGACCCGGACCAGGGGAACGCTGATTCATGTACACGCTCGCGCTCGGGTCGCTTTTGCGTGGGAACAAGGCGCGGCGACCGCCGTGCAGTCATTCTGCACAAGGGAGCCGCAACGCCGTGCGCGCACAAAAGCGGCCGAGCCCCTTCGGGGTTGGCACCCCGGGTTCCCCGATCCTGCGTTGCGGCCCTTGCCGGTAGAACCACTACCGGCTGGGCACCGCGCCTTGTCTCGGAAAACCCGGGGTGCCAACGCGAGCGTGTACATGGATCAGTGTTTCCCTGGGGGCCGCCTTGCTCATCGCGGCGGGGAGTGTAGAGAAAAAGAATGAACGCCGCATTACGCCACGGCGGGGCAACGCGCACCCCGCCGTGGCCGTCGACTCATGCTCAGAAATCGCCGGTTTTTCCGGCCTCGACGATGCTGTAGATCGTGTCCCTCACCTCGCGGGCGGTTTCTTCCAGATCCTCGGGCAGGTCCGTGGCATGCAGCATCATGTCCATGTTGGTGGTTACGATCCAGCCCTGGCCCTCGTCATCCTCCACCACTGCGATACGACACGGCAGGAAGCTGGCGAAGATGATGTCGTGCTGCACCATTTCGTTGGCGATCAGGGCATCACAGAACGCGAGGATGCGCATGTAGTTGCCCTCGCCGCCCATGGCCGTCACCTGTTCGGACAGTGGCAGATCCGCCACTTCCTGGAAGTTGCGCATGTTGGCCCGCAACTGCATCATCTCGACGGCTTCCTCGACGCTCACACCGTCCTCGATCCGAAAAACCTCGGCACTGTCCTGAACCAGCTGCTGAAGCGTTTCACGATCGAGTTCCGGTTCCTGCGCGTCGTCCGGCGCCGAGGCCATCAGGACCGGAGCCCAGCCCAGCAGCAGCACAAACAGAATCCAGCGTTGCATATTTCACCTCCCTCCGTTGCGCGACCTCCGGCCGCTTCTCCGAGAGGTTAGACCACTCAACGAAACAAGGGCGCCAAACAACAAAAAAACCCCGCATCGCTCGCGCGACACGGGGTTTGCGGTGAACACCCCCGGGACCGTCACATGACGGACGTTCAGGCGCTGGCCGCGGCCATCACCGCATCCGGGATGCGCGGGGCCTCGTTGCCCAGACGTCGGCCGGCGGCGTTCAGGACCGCCTGCAGGGTCGCGGCGGTGGTGTCCTCGCCCAGAGCCACGCCCACCGAGCGCTCGCCGTCCACCGAGACATCCACCGCGGCCATCGCGCGCGCCTCGGTCCCGGCCTCCACCGCGTGCTCGTCGAAATGACTGACGCGCACCTCCACGCCGCGGCTGGCGTGCAGCGCCTCGGCCAGCGCCTCCACCGCACCGTGGCCGGCCCCGTTCAGGCGGGTCTCCTGCCCGGGCGGGCCCACGGTGGCATCCAGGCGCACCACCGGCCCTTCCTTCTCCATTTCGTAGCGCACCAGATCCCAGCCCGGCACCGGCGCCAGGTAGTGCTTCTCGAACAGCTCGTGGATGCGCTGCGAGGTGACTTCCTCGCCGGAGGCCTCGGCGTCCTGCTGCACGATGCGGGCGAACTCCACCGCCAGCCAGCGCGGCAGCTCGATGCCGTAGTCGCGCTCCAGCACGTGGGTCACCCCGCCCTTGCCGGACTGCGAGTTGATGCGCACCACCTCTTCGTAGCGCCGCCCCAGGTCGCCCGGGTCGATCGGCAGGTAGGGCACGTTCCAGTGACCGCCATGCTCGCGGTAATGCGCCAGCCCCTTGCGGATCGCATCCTGGTGACTGCCGGAGAACGCGGTGTAGACCAGCTCGCCGGCCCACGGATGGCGCGGATGGATCGGCATGTCGGTGCATTCCTTGTACACCTCCATCAAGCGCTCCATGTCGGACAGGTCGATGGTCGGATCGATGCCCTGCGAATACAGGTTCATGCCGACGGTGACCAGGTCCATGTTGCCGGTGCGCTCGCCGTTACCGAACAGCGTGCCTTCCAGGCGGTCCGCCCCGGCCAGCAGGCCCAGTTCGGCCGCGGCCACGCCGGTGCCGCGGTCGTTGTGCGTATGCAGCGACACGCAGATGTGCTCGCGGTGCTGCACGTGATCGCAGAACCACTCCACCTGGTCGGCGAACACGTTGGGCGTGGCCGACTCCACCGTGGCCGGCAGGTTGATGACCACCTTCTGGCCCTGATCCGGTCGCCAGATCGCCGTCACCGCGTCGACCACCTCGACCGCGTAGTCCAGCTCGGTGGTGGAAAAGCTCTCCGGCGAGTACTGGAAGATCCAGTCGGTCTGCGGGTACTTCGCGGCGTAGTCGCGCACCCAGCGCGCGCCGTTCTCGGCGATGCCGCGGATCCCGTCGCGGTCCATGCGGAACACCTGCTCACGCTGCGCCGGGTTGGTGGAGTTGTACACGTGCACCACCGCGCGCGGCGCGCCCTCCAGGGCCTCGAAGGTCCGCGCGATCAGATCCTCGCGCGCCTGGGTCAGCACCTGTACATACACGCCCTCGGGGATGCGCTGCTCGTCCACCAGCCGGCGGGTGAAGTCGAAGTCGATCTGCGAAGCGGCCGGGAAGCCGATCTCGATCTCCTTGAGCCCGATGTCCACGAGCACCTCGAAGAAGCGCATCTTCTGCTCCACGCTCATCGGGTGCACCAGCGCCTGGTTGCCGTCGCGCAGGTCCACCGCGCAGAAACGCGGGGCCGCGGTCGTGCGGCGCGCGGGCCAGCGCCGGTCCGACTTGTCGATCGGCGGGAAGGGGGCGTACTTGGTGTGATCGAAGCTCATGACGATCGGTCTCCTGATACGGATGCTTACGGCTTTCCTATTGGGACAACAGAATAACGCAGAGTTCGCCGCAGGGAATTGCGAATTACCCCCATGCCGCTTCTTTTTCGCCACGGGATTGCGCCGGATGACGCTTGCGCGCAAGATTCGGCTCATGGAAAACGAACTGCACCGCCTCGATCGCTACGACCGCCGCATCCTCGAGATCCTGCAGGAGGACGCCGGCATCTCCAACCAGGCGCTGGCCGAGCGCGTGGGGCTCAGTCCCTCGCCCTGCCTGCGCCGGGTGCGCGCGCTGGAGAATGCGGGGATCATCCTGCAGCGCGTGGCCCTGCTGGACCGGAGACGTCTGGGCCTGGAGCTGACCGCGCTGATCCATATCGGCATGGATCGGCACACCCCGGAACGTTTCGCCCACTTCGAGGAAACGGTGGCCACCTACCCCGAGGTGCAGCGCTGCTACCTGATCACCGGCCAGGCAGCCGACTACATGCTGCAGGTGGTGGTTCCGGACATGGATGCCTATCAGGAATTCCTGCTGCGGCGCATCACAAGGCTGGAGGGAGTGGACAGCGTGCACTCCAGCTTCGTGCTGCGCCGGGTGCTGGACCGCACCGCGCTCCCGCTGGACTATTCCCCGGGATGATCCGGGCGGCGCTCAGACCTCCGGGGTCTCGCCACTGACCGGCGCGGCCGGGGCCGCCGAGCCGTCGGCCACGAAACGATGCCCCTGACGCAGGCAGTAGCGCAGCCACTTGTACAGGAAACGGTTGTGCCGCCAGCGACACCCCAGGCCCGGCTGGCCCGCGAGGGTATCGATCATGCGGTCTTCCCCGGTGCTGCGGCAGTAGCGCCCCAGCACCTCGGCCTGGCGGGCGTCGTGGAACATGCGCACCCGCACGTCCGGCTGCTCGCGCACCCGGTCGCCTTCGCCGAAGCGGTAGGTCAGGCGCAGCGTGGTGGTGTAACGGGTGCGCTCCAGCACCTCCAGATGAAGATCGAGGGCCCCGTCCACGCGCGATACGGCCCGTCCGCCCACGGCGGCGGGATCGGGACACAGGCGGCGCAACTGCAGATAGTTGTCCTCGTAGAGCTCCATCAACGCGGCGAAGGTGACGGGCCGCGGCTGGAGGTACGCGGGGGTACGGCTGTCCAGCAACATGGCGGCGGAGTCTAACAGCCCTGCGCCGCCACCGTCCGGCATCCCGGCGCTCAGAGCGGACACCCCCGTACGTTTCTGCTACCGTCGGGATAAAGTCAGGGGAGTCACGCAGCACATGGACATCAGCGTCGTCACCACCCATCCGTTCGAAGACCAGAAGCCAGGCACGTCGGGTCTGCGCAAGCGCGTCAGCCGCTTCCGCCAGCCGCATTACCTGGAGAACTTCGTCCAGGCCGTATTCGACAGCCAGCCCGCGCTGGAAGGGGCCGAACTGGTGCTGGGCGGGGACGGCCGTTTCCACAACCGCGAGGCGATCCAGACCATCCTGCGCATGGCCGCCGCCAACGGCGTCGGCCGGGTGGTGGTCGGGCGCGGCGGGCTGCTGTCCACGCCGGCCGCCAGCCACCTCATCCGCAGCCGCGGTGCCACCGGGGCCCTGATCCTGTCCGCCTCGCACAACCCCGGGGGACCGGAAGGCGACTTCGGCATCAAGTTCAACACCGCAGCGGGCGGACCGGCTCCGCCCGCGGTCACCGACGCCATCCACGCCCGCAGCCAGGCCATCACCCACTACCGCATCCTGAAGGAAGCGGTGCACGTGGATCTGGATCATCTGCAGGCGACCACCCTGAACGGCATGGACGTGGAGGTGGTCGATCCGGTCGCCGCCTACGCGGATCTGATGGACGAGCTGTTCGATTTCCACGCCATTCGCGAGCTGCTGGCCGGCGACTTCCGACTGCGCTTCGATGCCATGCACGCGGTGACCGGCCCGTATGCGGAAACCCTGCTCGTGGACCGCCTGGGGGCGGCCCCGGAAAGCATCCTGCGGGCAGAACCACTGGGCGATTTCGGCGGCGGACACCCCGACCCCAACCTGGCCCACGCGCGCCAGCTTCGCGAGGCGATGTTCGGCCGCGACGCCCCGGACTTCGGTGCCGCCTCCGACGGCGACGGGGACCGCAACCTGATCCTCGGGCGGCATTTCTTCGTCACGCCATCCGACAGCTTCGCAGTGATGGCGGCCAATGCCCACCATATCCCGGCCTTCGCCGACGGTCTGCGCGGCGTCGCCCGCAGCATGCCCACCAGCCAGGCGGTGGACACCGTGGCCGAGGCCCTCGGCATCCCCTGCTACGAGACGCCCACCGGGTGGAAGTTCTTCGGCAACCTGCTGGACGACGGGCGCATCCGCCTGTGCGGCGAGGAGAGCTTCGGCACCAGTTCCGACCACGTGCGCGAGAAGGACGGCCTGTGGGCGGTCCTGTTCTGGCTCAACCTGCTCGCCGTGCGCCGGCAGTCGGTCGAGAGCATCGTGCACGAGCACTGGGAGCGTTTCGGCCGGCACTACTACACTCGGCACGATTACGAGGGGATCCGCAGTGAACACGCCGAGGCGGTGATGGAGCGCGTGCGCGACCGGCTGGCCACCCTGCCGGGGCAATCGCTCGCAGGACAGACGGTCCGGGCCGCCGACGACTTCGCTTACACCGATCCGGTGGACGGCTCGGTGGCCGAAGGTCAGGGCCTGCGGGTGATGTTCGAGAGCGGTGCGCGCATCGTCTTACGGCTGTCGGGCACCGGCACCGAGGGAGCGACACTGCGCCTGTACATCGAACAGCACGAAACCGACCCGGCAAGGCTCGACCTGGATCCGCAGGAGGTGCTGCGGCCACTGATCGACGCCGCAGGCGACCTGGGCGACATCCCGGCGCTGACGGGGCGCGAACGCCCCGACGTGATTACCTAACTCTTCAGGGCCTGATCCGTCCGGGCCGGAAGAGTCAGGGGGCGAGCTGCAGGGTCATCGCCCCCTCGTCGACCTCCACCGACTCGATCCCGGCGCCCAGTCCCCGGAACGGCTCCAGGGCCAGCAGGTCCTCGTCCTTCAGTCCGCCCAGCCAGGCATCCGGCAGCGGGATCCCGGCCACGCTGACCCCGACCAGGCGCGCACGCACGCCTTCGTCTTCGGTGGTCTCGAAATGCACGCCGGAATTGACGTTCAGTGTGCGCCCGCCCAGCAGCGGTACGTCCGCGGGGACATCCACGCGCACGCGCGTGCTGACCTGCCCCGGCGTCAGCCGCACCGACACCCGGTTGGCCAGGTCCGGATCACGGGCGATCAGGGCGTTGAGTTCGCGCTCGGAGAACGCGATGCGCCGGGCAGCCGGCTCTTCTTCATAGAGTTCGGGCACCAGCGGTTCGGCATCGGGATCGTCCAGGTCCACGATGGCCTCGCCGCGATCCGCATCCGGGCGCGGCCGCGCCGGTTCGCGCGTGCGTTCCAGGGCCTCCAGCTTCTCGTCCAGCGCCTCCTGCTCCACAACATCCAGTTCCACGGACTTCGGCTCGCCGGACTGCAACTGCACCCAGCCCCAGAAGCCCGCCCAGATGATCGCCAGGCCGAGCAGGATCAGAAGATAGCGCGGCGGGCGGCCGGTGGAGCCGGCCACACCCTTGCCGGAGGAATCGCGTTGAGCCATGTCAGGGATCTCGAGGAAGGTCCGCCGGCATCATCGGCCCGGGCTCGCGGCGCGTCAAATGAAATCGAACAGCGACAGCCGGCTGGTCTCGCTGTAGGTCTGCTGTGCCGCCTGCAGGGCCACCTGCTGCTGGTTGAAGCGGCTGATCGCCTCGGCATAGTCCAGATCGCGGATCTCCGAAACGGCGGTCTCCAGATCCAGCAGCCGGTCCTCATTGAGCTCGGTCTGGTCGTCCATGGTCTTCAGCCGCGAGCCCAGGTCGGCCCGGACCTCGTTGAAGTTTTCCAGCGCCGCATCCATGTCGGCCAGGGCCGTATTGGTGGCGGTGGCCAGGTTGGCCCGGTTCTCCCGCGTACCGGTGCCGTCCTCCAGCGCGGCGATGATGTCATCCAGGGTGGAGAAGATGTCCTTGTTGCCCGCCGGACGCGAGAGCACCTCGTCACCTTCGACCGGGTCTCCGCTGATCGTCACCGAACGCCCGAAAAAGTCAATGGATTCGCCCGGAACGAACGCTTCCTCACTCAAAACTGGTTCATCATCCTCGTCCAGCACCAGGTCGCCATCAACATCGCGGAGGCTGTAAGTCATCTCGCCACCGACTTCCTCGAACCGAATGGTGTAATCGTTCCCATCAAGCTCGCGCACGTCGTATACCTCGGCCTTGTCGATCACCAGCGAGCTGCCGTCTCCGAGTCCATTTTCGCCACCAATTTCGGCGGTGACCCGGCCGTCATTCTCCGGGATTTTCATGAACACGTCCGCGCCGGTATCGCCGACGGGAACCGTGCGGGTCGGCGAGATCTCGACCTCACGCACGCTGCCGGTGCCCTCGGCACCCTCATAGCGGACCGTCCCCTCGCCATCCTGCTTGAACGGCTGCTCCAGCGAATTGGTCCCGGCAAAGATGTACTCGCCGTTGGGATCGCGGGTATTGGCGATCTCGAACAGTTCGTCGCGCAGCTGGCGCAGCTCGTTCGCCTGGTAGCGCCGGGTCTCGTCGGTCTGGCTGTCGTTGTTGCCGGCGATGACCAGCTCGCGCGCCCGCTGCAGGGCATCGGTTCCCGACTGCATCAGGGATTCCTGCTGCTGCAGCCGCGGCTGGGTATTGTCGATGTTGCGCTGGTACTGCTCGGTGGCCTTGATGATCCGCTCGAACTGGTTGGTCTGGGTCGCCCCGCTCGGATCATCGGAGGGCGTCAGGATGCGCTCCCCCGAGCCCAGCTGCAGCGACGTGCGGTTGAGTTCCGCCTGATTGCGCTGGATCTGGTCGATTCCGGTCTGGAAGATCTGGGTCGTCGATACACGCATCGTTTCATCCCCGGATGCCGTGGCATCCCGTCAACTTCTGTACACCGCCGTTCGGATGCGGGCCCATCAGCCGCGCACCGCGCCCAGCAGGCTGTCGAACAGACTGTTGCCGATCTGGATTACCTGCGCCGACGCCTGATAGGCCTGCTGATAACGCAGCAGGTCCGCCGCCTCCTCGTCCAGGTTCACGCCGGACACCGCCTCGCGTTGCTCCCGCGCCTGATCGAGCTGGGCACTGGCCGACTCCTCCGCCACCTGCGCCTGACGGGTCTGCGTGCCGACGCTGGCGATCAGGCTGTTGTAGGCGTCACCGAAATTGCGCCGCCCCTCGACGAGGTCCTCCTCGGCCAGCGCGTTCATCGCCTGCATGTTGCGGTTGTCGCCTTCGCGGTTCTCGTTGGTGAACACCTGGAACGTATCGCCATCTTCGGGAGTGCCGCGGACCTCAATCTCCCAGCCGTCGCCGCTGACCCGGTAGACGCCATCATCCACCTCTTCCATATCAATGGTGCCGCCGTCCCCTCGCTCGAACTCGGTCCCGTCGAAGGTGATCTCCAGCCCGTCTTCCTCGGTACCCTCGAAATCTTCATCAAAAGCCTCGGAATCCGGATCCGTAGCCGCGATCGAGGTCACCGTGGCATCACCCTGATTCCCGTCGCCCTCCCGGGCCCGCAGCGCCGCCGCGGCGGCGAGCTCGTCGCCGTCCTGCATCAGGACTTCCATCTGGCTGGCGCCGCTGCGGGTCGGCTGGATCAACCATTCACCCGTGTCATCCAGATCACTGACATCGATTTCGAGCCCCTCCACCTGGTGGACGCCATCTGCCGAATCCAGGCTGTCTACGACGGAGTTATCCGAGACACGCCGCACCTGATATTCCCCGCCTCCCTGGGGAAGCAAACGATAGCCGTCGGTGGTCAGGGCCGAGGCATCGGCGATGCTCACCTCGGGATTGGCTTCCGGCTTTGGGTCCCCAACACCCCACACCTGTGGCTCGCCCAGTGAGAAGATCGGCCCGCCCTGCTCGCCGTTGAGGTCCAGACCCAGCTGGTTCTGCTGGTTGAAGCTGTCACCCAGGGAATGGGCGATCTGGCCGAGGGTGTTCTGGGCCTCGTCGATCAGGCCACCGCGCGTCTCCAGCAGGGCCCCCAGCTCGCCGCCCTGGATGAACCGCGAGATACTGGCGGTGCCGTCGCCGCTGGGCACGCCGATATCCAGCTGGTCGGGGGCCCCTGACAGCGGCTCGGCGCGCAGCTCCCGTGCATCTCCGCCCAATACCAGGGACTGGCCATTGCCGACGAACACGTTCAGCGCGCCGTCATCCTGCTCCACGGTGCGCACGTCCACCTTTTCCGCCAGTTCATTGACCAGGCGGTCGCGCTGGTCGAGCAGATCGTTGGGTGATCCCTGGGTAGAGCCGGAGACGATGGCACGGTTCACGTCGGCCACCGACTCGGCCAGGTCGTTGACCTCCTGCACCCCGGTCTTGATCTGGTTGTTGACGATGTCGCGCTGCTCCTGCAGGCGGCTGTCGATGGAGCCGAGGCGTTCGACCAGCGATTCCGCCTCGGTGCGGAACACCTCACGCGCGGCGCTGGAAGTCGGGTCGCTGCTGACGTCCTGGGCCGCGGCGAAGAAGCTCTGCAGCACCGGCTGCAGCCCCGAGGCCTCGTCCGCCAGCAGGTTGTCGATGCGGTTGGCGATCTGCACCCGGGTCTCGGCGCCGGCGGCGGCGGTAGTCGCATCAGTGAGCTGCCGGTTCACGAATTCGTCGGAGATCCGGCGAATGTTGTCGACCTGCACCCCCTGCCCCTGGAAGTTGCCGCCCAGGAACTGGGGCGGCCGGTTCGCCAGGGAGGTCGACTGCCGGGAGTAGCCTTCGGTGGAGGCATTGGCGATGTTGTTGCTGGTGGTGCTGATCGCCCGCTGATACGCGAGCAGCCCCGACGTCCCGATGTTGAGGGAACTCATGACGCCATCCTCCGTGGCCGGTGGGAACCCTGTTGTACGCGATCCGTGTTATGCATGCTTCACCCCTCGACCGGGTTATCGGCCGCGCCGGCCGAGACTTGAGCATGGACCGGCTCGCGGGCCTGCGCCACCCGGTCACGCAGATCCAGGATCTTTTCCGCATAGCGCGGATCGGTGGCATAACCCGCGGCCTGCAGTTCGCGCACGTAGGTCGCGTCGTCGCCTGCCTGCAGGGCCCGTTCGTAGCGCGGATTGCTGCGGATGAAGTCGACGTAGTCCGCGAACGAGCGTTCCGGATCGTCATAGGCGCGGAAACGCGCCTGTTCGCGCTGCGCCACACCGTCGCGGTACTCCAGGGTACCCACCGAGACCGACTCCCCGCTCCACGAACGATCGGCCTTGATGCCGAACAGGTTGAAGCTGGGCTCGCCGTCCGTACGGCTGGGCACATGCTGCCCCCAGCCGGTTTCCAGCGCGCTCTGCGCCAGCAGCACCGATGCATCCACACCCAGCTCGGCCGCGGCCCGTTCAGCCGCCGGCCCGAGCTTTTCCAGGAATTCGTCCGGATTGCGCGGCGGCCAGTCGACCCGGGGGCCGCCGGCCGCCTCCGGCATCGACCGCGGCACGTCGCCCGCCCCGGCCTGTTCCGCAGTCGCGCCCGGGCCTGCCCCATCCACCGCATTCGCCGCATTCGCAGGCGCCGCGGGCCGTTCCCCGTCCTCGCGCGGCCGCATGGGGGTCAGGCTCTCGTTGCGCCGTGGCGCCTCGAGGTTCTGCTGGCGTTCCGGATCGTGCAGGACCTCGGGATCGGTGGGTGCATTGCGCTCCATGTCACGGATCAACGCCTCGCGCAGCCCGAGACCCTCACCCTGACTGACGGAGCGCGCGACCTCCTGGTCGAACATCTCCTGATACATTTCGGTCTGTTCGTTCTCGAAGATCCCGTCGCCCAGCGAAGCCTCGCGCATCTGCTTGAGCATCTGGCCGACCAGCATCGCCTCGAACTCGCGCGCGACCGCTTCCATGCCCTCGCGACCCCCGCCGCGCGCGGCTCGTGAAAGCTCGTGCAGCCCCGACGGATCGGACGCCATCGCCGACTGCGCCTGCATCCGGCTTTCTCCGCTCGGCCCGATCATCAGATCACCACCAGCTCCGCCCGCAGCGAGCCTGCCTCGCGCAGGGCCTGCAGGATGGCCACCAGGTCGCTGGGAGCCGCCCCGACGTTGTTCACCGCACGCACGATCTCGTCCAGCGAGGTCCCCGCGTCGAACAGGAACATCGGGTTGTTCTCCTCCTCGATCGCGATGTCGGTCTCCGGCTGGATCGCGGTCTCGCCCGGGGCCAGCGGCAGCGGCTGCACCACTTCCGGCGATTCGGTAATGGTCACCGTGAGACTGCCGTGCGACACCGCCGCCGGCGATACCTGCACGCTGGAACCGATCACCACGGTGCCGGTGCGCGAGTTGACGATCACTCGGGCCGGGGCCTCGCCGCGCTCCACCGGCAGGTTTTCCAGTTCCGCGACGAAGCTGACCCGCTGACTGGGATCCGACGGCGCCCGAACCTGCACCGACGAACCGTCCAGCGCCCGAGCGGTACCCGCGCCGAAGGTCTCGTTGACCGTCTCCGTCAGGCGCGTGGCCGTGGTGAAATCGGGCCGGTTGAGATCCAGGGTCACGGTATCGCCGGAGGCGAACGCGGTCGGCACCTCACGTTCCACCGTGGCCCCGTTGGGGATGCGCCCGACACTCGGCACGTTGACCGTGATGCTGGACCCGTCGCCGCCCTCGGCATCGAACCCGCCGACGATCAGGTTGCCCTGGGCGATGCCGTAGGTCTCGCCATCGGCACCCTTCAGCGGGGTCATGAGCAGGGTGCCCCCGCGCAGCGAATCGGCATTGCCCATGGACGACACCGTTACGTCGATCTCCTGGCCCGGCTTGGCGAATGGCGGGAGGTCCGCGGTTACCATCACCGACGCGGCATTCTGCAGCTGCGGGTTGGCCCCCTCGTCCGGGGTCAGACCGAGCTGGGTCAGCATGTTGTTGAGGCTCTGCACCGTGAACGGGGTCTGGGTCGTCTGGTCACCGGTGCCGTCCAGCCCCACCACCAGGCCGTAGCCAATCAGCTGGTTCTGGCGCACGCCCGACACACTGGCCAGGTCCTTCACCCGCTCGACGATGCCCGAACCGCCGTGGTTCGGCTGCTGTGCCATGGCCTGCTGCTGGATCGCGGTCTGCGCGGCCGCACCCTGCAGCCCGAGGGCCACCAAAAGACCGGCGGAGCCCGCCAGCCACGCGACCTGACGCATCCGTTCGCGGATCCCCTCACGAAACCCGTTGCGCGTTTGTGCGTTCATGTCCACCTCGTCCTAAAAGGGCCACAGCGGGCTGTTGAAGAAACGGGTGATCCACCCGGGGGTGTTGCTGTCCGCAATGAACCCGCTGCCGCCATAGGAAATGCGGGCGTCGGCCACCTGTCCCGACAGCACCGTGTTGTCGGCATTGACGTCCTGCGGCCGCACGATCCCGCGCAGCCGCACGTATTCCTCGCCCTGGTTGATGCCCAGCCATTTCTCGCCCTGAATCACCAGGTTGCCGTTGGGCAGGACCTCGGCCACGGTGACCGTGATCTCCCCCTCCAGCTGGTTGCTCTGACTCGAATCGCCGCCGCCGTCGAAGCCGCGCGAGCTGTTATTACTCACCCCGAACAGCGGCCGCCCGCTGCGGGTCGCCTCGCCGCCAAAGGCCTCGAGATTGCCCAGATCCAGGTCCGAATCCTTGCTGGTGCTGGTGGACGACGATTTCTGCGCGTCGGTGCTCTCTGCCAGGACCACGGTCAGGATGTCGCCGACCCGGGCAGCCTTGGGATCGGTAAACAGGCCGTGCGAATGCGAAGCCTGATAGATGCTGCCGTTATTCTGGGCCTGCGGGACCGGTTCCGGCGGCTGCACGGCGTGATACTCGGGCGCATCGCCGGGGGTGGTGTCGTGCGGCATGCTGGCACAGCCGCCGAGCAAGACCAGGGCCAGCGGAGCCAGCCAGCCAGCGAGGGGAAGCGTCGCGCGGTTCATGCGATCACCCGATGGTCTGGTTGATGAACTGCAGCGACTGGTCGGCGCTGGAGATCGCCTTGGAGTTGACCTCGTAGGCCCGCTGGGTCTCGATCATGTTCACCAGCTCCTCGGCGATATTCACGTTGGAGGTCTCCAGCGAGCCCTGGATCACCGTGCCCACGCCGTTGAGCCCGGGGTTGGCCTGCTGCGCCACCCCGGAGGCCGCGGTCTCCTTGAAGATGTTCTCGCCCACCGCCTCCAGGCCGGCGGGGTTCACGAAGTCCGCCAGCTGGATCTGCCCCAGGTCCACCGGTTCGGCCTGCCCCGTAATGCGCGCGGTCACGGTGCCATCCTTGCCGATGTCGATCGACTCGGCATCATCCGGGACAAACAGGCCCGGTTGCAGCGGATAGCCGTTGGACATCACCACCTGGCCGTCGGAATTCACCTGGAAGCTGCCATCGCGGGTGTAGCCGATGTCGCCGTTGGGCATCAGCACCTGGAAGAAACCGTCCCCCTCGATGGCGACATCCAGCGAGTTCTCGGTCTGCTGCAGGTTGCCCTGTTCGAACATCTTCTCGGTGCTGACCGTGCGCACGCCGGTGCCGATCTGCAGGCCCGAGGGCAGCTGCTGGTCCTGGGTGGCCTGAGCGCCCGGCTGGCGCACGGTCTGGTAGATCAGGTCCTCGAATACCGCCCGGTCCTTCTTGAAGCCGGTGGTGCTCGAGTTGGCCAGGTTGTTGGCCACGGTCGACATGCGCGTGTCCTGCGCGTCGAGTCCGGTCTTGGCGATCCACAGTGCCTGGTTCATGGCGTTTCTCCTGTCAGTCGGGGCCGCGTCGGGATCATCCCGGTCAGCCCATGCCGAGCAGCCGGTTGCTGCTCTGTTCCAGCGTGTTGGCGGTGTCCATCATCTTGATCTGGGTCTCGAAGGTTCGCGACAGCTCGATCATTCGCGTCAGCGCCTCGACGGTGTTCACGTTGCTGCTCTCGAGCGTGCCGGATACCAGCGTCACGTCCGCGTCTGCCGCGGCCTCTTCACCGTCCGGCAGGCGGAACAGTCCGTCCTCGCCCCGTTCGAGATCCTCGACATCCGGATTGACCAGACGGATGCGCTCCACCGCCGCGAGGGCATCCGCCGGGGCGCCCTGGGGCCGGACGCTGATGGTCCCGTCGGTGCCGATCTCCACCTTCTCCGCCGGCGGAATCGCGATCGGCCCGCCGTCACCCATCACCTGCATCCCGTCCGCGGTGCGCAGCAGACCGAAGCCGTCCACCTGCAGGTTGCCGGCGCGGGTGTAGCCTTCCTGCCCGTCCGGCCCCTGCACGGCGATGAAGCCCTCGCCCTGGATGGCCACGTCCAGATCACGCCCCGTACTGCGCAGCGTCCCGTGAGAGAAGTCGGCCGCCTCGTTCCCCACCTGTACGTAATCGCGCGTGTCGTAGACCGGGCCGCGCACCGGGACGGTGTCCGCGGTGGCAAGTGCCTGCCGGAAGCCGTCGGTATTGGCGTTCGCCAGGTTGTGATTGTTGACGGCCTGGGCGTGCTCGACCTCCCGGGCCCCCGACATCGCGATGTAGAGAAAACGGTCCATGGTTCGGCCTCCCGCAGGATCCTCCGGTTACCGCCCTAGCGGATATTGATGATGGTCTGGGTCACGGTGTCGGCCGTGGAGATGGTCTGGGAATTGGCCTGGAAGTTGCGCTGGGCCGTGATCAGGTTCACCAGCTCCTGAGCGATATCCACGTTGGAGGCCTCCAGGGCCCCGGCCTGGATCTGCCCGGTACCGCCCGCACCCGGCGCGTTCACCGTGGGTCCGCCTGAGGCGAAGGTCTCCGCCCAGTTGTTGTTGCCCAGCTGCTCAAGGCCCTGCGGGTTGTCGAAGTTGGCCAGCGTCACCTGGCCCAGCACGTCCGACTGCCCGTTGCTGTAGCGGGCGAACACCACGCCCTCGTTGTCGATATCGATGTCGGTCAGCGTGCCCGGGGCAAACCCGTTCTGATTGAGATCGCTGACACCGAAGTCGGACCCGTACTGGGTCGTCCCATCGAAAACGATAGAGACCTCATCATCGTCCTCGAAGTTACCGCCGGGAGAGAAAGAGAAGGTTACGTCCTCCTCATCCGGAGGGTCGCCATCTTCATCCACCAGCTCACCATTACTACCGAAAAGCAGCTGCGCGGGGAAATCCCCATCTTCGACCACTTCACCGTTGACCGCGACGTTGACCTCCCACTCGTTGTCATCGGTCTTGGTGAAATAGACCTCCGCGTCCTGGGCCTCGCCTTGGCCGTTGTACACCGTCAGCGAAGTGGAAAAGTTGTAGCTTTCGGGGACGGCCACGCCGTCATCGGTATCGAAGCCATCGTCGATTACCGGCGCATCGGACTGCAGGTTCAGCCGGGCATCGATCCGGGAAGTCACCTGTGGCGAACCCTCGCCGGTCTGCAGCCGCAGGTTGTCCGGGGTTCCACCCAGATCGGCGGGATCGGTATCACCGTCTTCGGCGATGTATCCCTGCAGGTTCTGGCCCTGGCTGTTCACCAGGAAGCCCTCGCGATCCACCTGAAACTCGCCGGCGCGCGAGTAGAGCGTGTTGCCGCCGTCATTGAGCTGGAAGAACCCCTCCCCGTCGATCGCCAGATCCAGGCCGTTCTCGGTGAACTCGGTCTGCCCCTGGGTGAACTGCTGGGTCACCGCCAGCAGGCGCGACCCGGCACCGGTGGCGGTCTGCGCGGTCCCGCCGAAGGACTGCGCATAGACATCCCCGAATTCGGCACGTGATTGCTTGAACCCGGTGGTCCCCGAGTTGGAGATGTTGTTGCCGGTCACGTCCAGGTCGGCCTGGGCCGAGTTCAGTCCGCTCAATCCGATGTTGAAGGGCATGTTCCGTTCCTCCGGTTGTTTTTTGTGTCGGGCGTCAGCCGGAAATCCGGCGTACGTCCGAAAAATCGATCTCGCCCACACCTTGCACATTCAGTGCCAGGCCGTTTTTCTCCCCGCCCATGGAGACGCTGTCCACGCGCTGGTTAAGAAAGGTCTCCAGCGATTCGGTGCGCTCCCCGCTGCGCGCGGTCGCCCGGACCTCGTAGACCCCGGCCGGCGCGCGCTGGCCGTTGTCGGTCAGGCCATCCCACTGGAAGTCCTGCAGCCCGGCGCCCATCGCGCCGAGATTCATGCGCCGCACGCGCTCGCCGGCCCCGTTCATGATCTCGACCTCCACCGACTCGGCCGAGGCCCCCAGTTCGAACGCTCCGCTCATGCCGCCCTCGGGGCCCAGCTGGCCGAACTCCACCGGCACCAGCACATCCTTGCCGACCAGGTTGGCGCCCTGCACCGCCTGGTTCTGACCCATCGACTGGGCGAAGCCCTCGAACGACTCGTTCAGCTGCTGGATCCCGGTGACGCTGGAGAACTGCGCCATCTGCGCGATGAAGTCCCCGTTTTCCATCGGCTCGAACGGGTCCTGGTTCTGCAGCTGGGTCGTCATCAGCTTGAGGAAGTCCTCCTGTCCCAGCTGATCCGGCCCGCCTTCCTTCTCCTGACGGTCTCGCTGGGCCTGGCGGTCAGTGCGAATCCCCGCCCCTTCCAGCATGTCGGGTGTCAGTCCGTTCATTTCCGGTCTCCTAGCCTTGTCCGCCCATCTGCAGCGTGCGCATCATCAACTGGCGGGTGGTGTCCATGACTTCAACGTTGGCTTCGTAATTGCGCGAGGCCGACATCATGTTGGCCATCTCCTCGACCACGCTGACCGCCGGGCGAAAGATGTAGCCATCGTCGTTTGCCTTCGGGTGATGGGGCTCGTAATGCATCTGCGGCTCGGCATCCGACTCCTCGATCCCGGCCACCCGCACCGGCGTCGCGGTACCGTCGCGGCTGGCCTGGTCCATCGCTGCCTGGAACAGCACGTGTTTCCCGCGATAGGCCTCCTCGGCGCTGCCGGCCGCCGTGTTGGCGTTCGCCAGGTTCGAAGACACCGTATTCAGCCGCGCCGACTGTGCCGTCAGCGCCGAAGCCGAGGTATTGAACAGATTGAACAGATCACTCACGGCAGTGGCCTCCCGTCAGGTTCAGCGATTGCCCCGGAAGGCATCGCGAATGCCGGAAACCCGGCGATTGAGAAATTCGAGGCTGCTCTGGTACTTGACCGAGTTCTCGGCGAACGCCGCCCGCTCCATCTGCGGATCCACGGTATTGCCGTCCAGAGACGGCTGCGAAGGGATGCGGTACTTGAGCTCGGCCCCGGTGCCCGCGGCAGCCGTCCCCGGATCCTGATGACCCGCGCGGGTCTGGCTGAGCTGAAGCTGGCCACCACCACCCGAAGCCGCCTCCAGCTGGCTGCGAAAATCCAGGTCGCGCGCCTTGTAGCCGGGGGTGTCGGCATTGGCGATGTTCGAGCTCAGAACCTCCATGCGCTGCGAACGCAGGTTCACCGACTCCGGCAGAATCCCGAGCGCCTTGTCCAGCGATATGCTCATCCCGTTCCGTCCGGCCCGCGCATGGCGGGCATCCGTTGCCTGACCACGACGATGCAATCGCCGTGCCATTGGCTGCCGGCAAAAGGGGAAAAAGGATAGGGAGGGACACCGGCACGCGGCCGGCCACGCGGCGAATCACCGCGCAGGGAACGAGCGCCGGGCCCGTTGCAGGCCCGGCGTGGAGGGGTTCAGCCCTTCAGCCGCAGGACCGAGCCGTACTCGGTGCGCACGGTTTCGTACGCCTTGCTGTAGGGCCCGACCGTCTCGGAAGCGCCAAGAAACAGATAGCCACCGGGGTTGAGCTGCTTCGCAATACCGTCAAGGACCTGACGCTTGGTCTCGGCGGAGAAATAGATCAGGACGTTACGGCAGAACACGATGTCGAACTTGCCCAGCGCCGCGTAGCTGTCGACCAGATTGAGTTTCTGGAACCGGCAGCGGCGCTGCACCTCGGGGATGATCTTGTGCCCCTCGGGCACGGTCTGGAAGAACCGGGACCGCCGCGACTCGCTCAGCCCGCGCACGATGCTCAGACCGTCATAGACTCCCTTGCGGGCGTCTTCCAGCACGCCCTCGGACAGGTCCGTGCCGAGAATGCTGACGGGCACCACCCGGCGCGGGCGCGAGGCCTCCCATTCCGAGACCACCATCGAGATACTGTAGGGCTCCTGTCCACTGGAACACCCGGCCGACCAGACCTTGATCGACGACCGAGTGGACGCCAGCTCCGGGAGGATCACGTGGCGCAGGATCTCGAACGGAAAACCGTCGCGAAACCAGGAGGTTTCGTTGGTGGTCATCGCATCGATGACGCGCGTGCGCAGCTTCGGGCTGGGCGCCTTGCGCAGCGCGTGCAGCAGTTCCGGCACGTCCTTGTAGCCAAATTCATCCAGCAGGCGGGACAGCCGGCTGGACACCAGGTACTGGCGGCTGTCCCCCAGCACCAGGCCACAGCACTCGGAGAGAAAGCGCGCGAATTCTTCGTAGTCACGGGAATCGATCACGCACACATCTCCGCCTTGACGCGTGCCGGGCCCGTCCGCCGTCCGCTGGTTGTTCGGTTCGATGATTCCATGCCGCCACAGTATAGGGCTTCGAGGCGGCCTTGCGGGAGTCCGCAGCCTGCAAAGGGGCGGCAAGCGCCGGCCACCCGCCCCGGCCGGGCCGGCACTCGTTCGCCCCCGGCAACCACCGACATCTCAGGCGGTCTTGTTGATCTGTTCCAGGACCGCACTGGCCAGTTCGTCCGGGTTGAACTTGGAGAGGAACGCATCCGCACCGGCCCGACGCACCATGTCGGTATTGAATTCGCCGCTGAGCGAGGAATGCAGCAGCACCCGCAGCGGCCGCAGCCGGTCGTTCTCGCGGATCTTTGCCGTCAGGGTGTAACCATCCATGCGCGGCATTTCGATATCCGAGATCACCAGCTCGACCGTGTCGTGGATCGGACCCTCGGCGGCTTTCGCCTCCAGGTAATCCAGGGCTTCACGCCCGTCCTTGCACAGCACGTAGGGCCACTCGAGCCCCTGGATGGCGCTTTCGATCTGGCGGCGAGCCACCACCGAGTCGTCGGCGATGACGATTTCCCGACGCTCGGGTGTCTGCTCGGCCACCGCGGAACGCACGCTTTCCGACACCTCGGTGGGCAACGGATTGACCAGCGACAGCACGCGCTCCACGTCGATGATCTCCACCAGCTTGTTGTCGAGTTCAGTGACCGCCACCAGAAACGACTCGCGCCCGGTGCCGCGCGGGGGCGACTTCACCTGGTCCCAGTTGACGTTCACGATGCGATCCACCGCCGACACCATGAAGCCCTGCACCGAGCGATTGAACTCCGTCACCACGACCTTCTGCTGGCCGTCCGCCCCGGCCCGCGTCGACTGCATGCCCATCGCCCGCGCCAGATCGATGATCGGCACGGTCTTGTCGCGCAGGGTGGTGACCCCCCGCACCACCCCGGCGGACCCGGGAATCTGGCGCAACTGCGGCAGCGGAACCACCTCGCGCACCTTGAACACGTTGATCCCGAAGGTCTGCGTGCCGCCCAGATAGAACAGCAGAAGCTCCATCCGGTTCTGCCCGACCATCTGCGTGCGCTGGTTCACGTCGTCAATAAACTGACTCACGGTTCTCGCCCCCTGGGTTGTTCTCCCTGCTAACGGCCGCGCCGGCGGGAGCTTGAACCACGCATCGGACGCGCAGGACAGGCGCCGGATGCCATGGCACAGAAGCTGCATGTATTCCGTCACGAAGACACAGGGTCAACGGTGACCGGACATGCACCTTTTCAAGTTACAGGCTTTGCTCCCGTACCGCAGCCCGGGCCGCAGCGGGGGTGCGCTTCTTCTGATGCTCGCGCTCCTCGCCCCGACCGCGCAAGCGGAGATCGAGCCGGTGCAGAACATTCGTGACAGCGCGGAACGGTTCCTGCACCAGCAGCTGGGGGACCACAACGGCGACGATGTGGAGGTGCAACTCGGTCATGTCGACGACCGCCTGCGCCTCAAGCGCTGCGAAGAACCCCTGGAGGCCTCGCTGCCGCCCGGCGGCCGCCCGAGGGGCAATACCGCGGTCAACATCCGCTGTCCCGGGCCGGTGACCTGGTCGGTGTACGTTCCGGCCACCGTGGAACGCCACGCCGAGGTGGTGGTGGCCCGCCGCAATCTGTCGCGCCAGCAGACCCTGGGGCCGGGCGATCTGCGCATGGAGCGCATCGAGACGTCGCGCCAGGCCAGCCATTATTTCGAGGACGCATCCGAGGTGGTCGGTCTGCAGACCCGCCGCGCGATTCGCCAGGGCCAGGTCATCGGCCAGCAGCACGTTAATGAACGTCAGGTGATCCAGCGCGGCCAGCGCGTTACCATCCTCGCCAGCAGCGGCAGCGTCACTATCCGCATGCAGGGCGAAGCCCTGGAAGACGCCACGGCCGGCGACTGGATCCGCGTGCGCAACACCTCCTCCGGACGCGAGATCGAGGGCGAGGTCCAGCCATCGGGCACGGTTCGCGTCGCCCTGTAGTAAAATGTGACGGAAATCCCGCAACCGACCCTACAGTTTCGGGCATTCCGGCCGATACACGAGCCAGACCAGTCAAACGACAGGACAAAGTCATGGATATCAAAGGCCCCAACATCAATGGCCTGCGCCCCGACAGCCAGAACGGCGGGGTCCGCGGCCGTGACGACGACGCCCGCACCGGCGGTAACGGGGTGGATCGCGCCGGCAATGGCGATGCCGCCAGCGGCGACGCCGTCACCCTGACCGGTGCCGCCCAGGCCATGAACGGCAGCGGCGAAGCCAGCGAGGCCGCGCCGTTCAACGAGGCGAAGGTGGCCGAGATCCGCGAGGCGATCGCTCAGGGGAACTACCCGATCGACAACGAGGAACTGGCCGATCGCATGATGGAAATCGAAGGCCTGCTGCGGTGATCCGGTGGTGACCGACGAAACCGGAATCCGTCCTTCCCTGGAGGAATCCATCCGTCTCGGACAACGGCTGGAGGATATCCTGCTGGAGGAAACCCGGGCCATTGAGTCACGCGAACCGGATCGGCTGCAGGCCGCGGTCCAGCGCAAGCAGGAACTGCTGCAGGCACTGGAAACCGAAACCCGCAAACAGCAGCAATGGATCGAAGCCCGCGGTGCCGAGTTCACCCCGGAAGGGGTAGCGCGGCTGTTCGCGCGTCTGGAGGGAGGAGAGCACCTCAACGACCGCTGGCAGGCGCTGCGGGCGACGATCGAACGCTGCAACGAACTCAACCAGGGCAACGCCCGGCTGATCGAACGCAACCAGCGCCGGGTCCAGATGTCCATGCAGATCCTGCGTGGCGAAGACAACGGACCGGCCACGACCTACGACCCCTACGGCAAGGCCCGTCATCGCCGTACCACCGGCCAGACCATCACCCGCGCCTGAGCCCGAGTTGGACCGGAAAGGCGTGAACTCCGTCACAGGGTGTATGATGCGCGAACCCACTTCGGACGCGACGTGCCCTCATGGATGACAACGACTATACCGTCAACACCCCGGAACGCATCGGCCAGATACTGCGCGACCTGGACCATGGCCTGACGCTGGTCAGTATCCGCCTGGAAGAAAGCGGCCCGCTGTACACCTCGGCGCTGATTCGTCTGGATGCCGACGCACGACGTCTCTACCTCGACCAGCTGCAACCCCCTTCCCTCCACCAGCGGATCCGGCCCGGCCAGCCCCTGCGCGTCTTCGCGACCCTGCGCGGCGTGGCCGTGCGGTTTACCACCGAGGTCCGCCAGATCGTGAGCGAATCGCCGGGAGACCTCTACGAGTGTCCGTATCCCGCCGAACTGCAATACCTGCAGCGTCGCGAGACCTTCCGCGTTCATATCCCCCTGAGCAACCGCCCGACCCTGCAGATCCAGGGCGAGATGCACGAAGAACCGATCGAGGGATCGGTGGTGGACCTTTCGGCCGAAGGCATGTGCGTGGAACTGCCGAATGAAGTGCTGCAGGAGATCCCCTATGGCAGCCGCCTGGAATTCACCAACCTGCTGCTCCCGGACGTGCAGGAAAGGGTCTCCGGCGCCGTCAAACTGGCCAACTCGCGCCCTTCCACTCGCGAAGGCCATTCGTATGCTGGCTGCGCGATCATCGAGATGTCGGCCCGCCTGGAACGTGCCATCAACGTCGCCCTGCTGTTCTATCAGCGTGAGGAACGCCGCCGCGCGATGAACTGACCGACCCCGGCTTGCGTGCCCACAAAAAAGGCCCGCACGAGCATCACTTGCCGTGCGGGCCTTTTGCGTTCTGGCGGAGAGTGAGGGATTCGAACCCTCGATGGGCTTTTGACCCATACTCCCTTAGCAGGGGAGCGCCTTCAACCACTCGGCCAACTCTCCGTGACTGCGGTGCAGAGGATACGGATTCACGCTGCGGAATGAAAGCCCGCGCGGCCCCGAATTGATGATTTTAACTTCATTCGGGCCACGCGGAGATCGCAGCGTCGGACGTCACTCGTTCCCGCGATTGTCGCCGGAGCCGTGTTCCGAATCTTCGTCCTGAATCCGCTGAAAGATCTCTTCGCGATGAACCGCCACGTCCGGGGGCGCATTGATGCCGATCCGGACCTGGTTGCCCTTCACACCCAGAACGGTGACGGAGACGTCATCGCCGATCATGAGGGTCTCCCCCACCCGACGCGTCAGTATGAGCATGCTTTTCTCCACAGTACCTGTGTCGGACGAGGTCGGTCGCCCGGAATCCGTTGATTGAGTCGTCACCCCTGCTCCTTTGGTAGACCGGCTGGCTCCTCTTCGAGTTCAAAGGCATCGTGCAGCGCACGCACCGCCAGTTCGAGGTATTTTTCGTCCACGACCACCGAGATCTTGATCTCCGACGTCGAGATCATCCGGATGTTGATGTTTTCCCGCGACAGGGCCTCGAACATCCGGCTGGCAATACCCGCATGCGACCGCATGCCGACACCCACGACCGAGATCTTGACGATATGGACGTCGCCCGAGACCTCGCGGGCGCCCAGTTCGTCCGCTGCTCCCTGCAGCAGTTCCAGCGCCTTCTCGTAGTCGTTGCGATGCACGGTGAAGGTGAAATCGGTCGTGCGGCCGTCCTCGCCGACGTTCTGCACGATCATGTCCACCTCGATGTTGGCATCCGCCACCGGCCCGAGGATGCGATGCGCGACCCCGGGCTGATCCGGCACGCCGCCCACCGTCAGCTGCGCCTCGTTCTGATTGAACGCGATTCCCGCGACCAGCGCCTGTTCCACCGCTGCATCCTCCTCCGTGGTGATGAGTGTCCCGGGTCCCTCGCCAAACGACGAAAGGACACGTAAGGGGACGTTATACTTGCCCGCAAATTCCACTGCCCGGATCTGTAGCACCTTCGAACCGAGGCTCGCCATCTCCAGCATCTCCTCGAAGGTCACTCGTTCGAGGCGCCGGGCCTGGGGCACCAGTCGCGGATCGGTGGTGTAGACTCCGTCCACATCCGTATAGATGCGACATTCGTCCGCTTTCAAGGCCGCGGCCAGCGCCACCGCCGTGGTGTCGGAGCCACCACGCCCCAGGGTCGTGATCGCCCCGTCCTCGTCCACGCCCTGGAAGCCGGCCACGACCACGATGCGGCCGGCCTCCAGGTCATCACGCACGCGGGCGTCGTCGATACTGCGGATCCGCGCCTTGTTGTAGGCGCTATCGGTCCGGATGGTCACCTGGGCACCGGTATAGGAGCGCGCCGGACAGCCTTTCGCCTCCAGTGCCATCGCCAGCAGGGCGATGGTGACCTGCTCACCGGTGGACAGCAGGACATCCAGCTCGCGCCCGTCGACCCGCGGGTTGAGTTCGTTCGCCAGCCCCAGCAGGCGATCGGTCTCGCCGCTCATCGCGGACACCACGATCACCAGCTGATGGCCCTCCTCGCGCAGATGGAGCGCGCGTTCGGCCACCGCCCGGATGCGTTCGGTCGTCCCGACCGAGGTGCCGCCAAATTTCAGTACCAGCAACGCCATTGCAGAATCCCTGTCCGGCCCGAAGGCGGCGCATTAAACACGAAATCGGGATGCATCCAAAGCAAACCCGCCCTTCCAATCCGGAATTTGGTCAGCCCAGCAATTCGCGAACGGTGTCCTCCACCGAGGCCAGCGCCGCCTCGAGTTTATCGGGGCTCTGCCCGCCGGCCATGGCCATGTCCGGCCGGCCACCGCCCTTGCCGTCGACCTGAGCGGCCACGCGCCCGACCACATCGCCGGCGCGGATCCGGTCGGTTTCCTCCTTGGTGACCCCGGCGACCAGCGAGACCTTGCCTTCCTCGGTGGCGGTGCCCAGCACCACCACGGCACGGCCGAGCTTCTGCTTGAGCTGATCGACCATGTCGCGCAGGGCCTTGGGCTCCACGCCCTCCACCGGGGCCGCCAGCACCTTCAGGCCGTCGACCTCCACCGCGCGGCTGGAGAGATCGTCGCCGGCCTGGCTGGCGAGCTTGCCCTTCAGGCGCTCGATCTCCTTCTCCAGCTCGCGATTGCGCTCCTGCAGCTGACGCACCTTGTCCGGGGCGTCGGCGCGGCCGGCCCGCAGGCGGTCCGCCACCGCATCCAGATGCCCCAGCTGCTGGTCCATCCAGCGCAGGGCCACCTCGCCGGCCACCGCCTCGACGCGGCGGATCCCGGCGGCGACCCCGCCTTCCACCGTAATCCGGAACGGCCCGATGTCGCCGGTGCGCTCCACGTGGGTGCCACCGCACAGCTCGACCGAGGAACCGATCTTCAGCACCCGCACCTCGTCGCCGTATTTTTCGCCGAACAGGGCCACGGCACCCGACTCCATGGCCGAGTCGATGTCCATGATCCGGGTGTCGGTGGCCTCGTTCGCCAGGATCTCGGCGTTGACCTGATCCTCGATCGATTTCAGCTGCTCGGTGGTCAGCGGCTCCATGTGCGTGAAGTCGAACCGCAGGCGCTCGGAGTCCACCAGCGAGCCCTTCTGCTGGACGTGATCGCCCAGCTGGTCGCGCAGGGCCTTGTGCAGCAGATGCGTGGCGGAGTGGTGACGCTTGATGGCCTCGCGCCGCGGCCCCTCCACCGAGCCGGACAGGCTCTGACCGACCTCCAGGGTGCCGGCGCGGACCTGGCCCACGTGCAGATGCGCCGCGGCCTGCTTGCGGGTGTCCTGCACCTGGAAGCGCACGCCGGAGCCCGACAGGGTGCCGATGTCGCCCACCTGGCCGCCGGACTCGGCGTAGAACGGCGTGCGGTCGAGCACCACGATGCCCTCTTCGCCGACCTCCAGGCGCTCCACGGCCTCGCCCTCGCGGAACAGCGCCAGCACGCGGCCCTCACCCTCCAGGTATTCATACCCGCAGAATTCGGTCGTGTGGTCTTCCAGCCCCGGCAGGTTGCCGGTATCCATGCTGAAGCGGGAGGCCGCGCGGGCACGTTCGCGCTGCTTCTCCATCGCCGCCTCGAAACCGGCCATGTCCAGTTCCAGGCCACGTTCGCGCGCGATGTCGCCGGTCAGGTCCACCGGGAAGCCGTAGGTGTCATAGAGCAGGAAGATGGTCTCGCCCGGGATCACCCGTCCCTCGAGATCCTTCAGGTCCTCTTCCAGGATCTTCATGCCGTGGTCGAGGGTTTCGAGGAACTTGCGCTCCTCCTTCTCCAGGACCTTCTCCACCTGCTCGCCGGCCTTGACCAGCTCGGGATAGGCCTCGCCCATGGTGTCGATCAGCGGGCGCACCAGGCGGTAGAGGAACGCAACCTCGGAGCCGATCTGGAAGCCATGACGCGCCGCCCGGCGGATGATGCGCCGCAGCACATAGCCGCGCCCCTCGTTGGAGGGCAGCACGCCGTCCGTAATCAGGAACGCGATCGACCGGATATGGTCGGCGATCACGCGCAGCGAGGCGGAATCGGCTTCCTGCGCGCCGGTCACCCGCCGCGCCGCGGCGATGAGATCCTGGAACAGGTCGATCTCATAGTTGGAATGCACGCCCTGCAGCACCGCCGACAGACGCTCCAGGCCCATGCCGGTATCCACCGACGGGCTGGGCAGCGGATTCAGCGTGCCGTCCGCATCGCGGTCGTACTGCATGAACACCAGGTTCCAGACCTCGATGTAGCGATCGCCATCTTCATCCGGCGAACCGGGCGGTCCGCCCGCCACTTCCGGACCGTGGTCATAGAAGATCTCGGTGCAGGGACCGCAGGGCCCGGTGTCGCCCATCTGCCAGAAGTTGTCCGAGCCACCGTCCGGATCGTCGCCGATGCGGATGATGCGTTCGGCCGGGACCTTGATCTCGTTGGCCCAGACGTCATAGGCGTCGTCATCGGTCTCGTAGACCGTAACCCACAGCCGCTCGGGGGGCAGGCCCAGCACGTCGGTAAGGAAATCCCAGGCGTAGTGGATCGCATCGCGCTTGAAATAGTCCCCGAACGAGAAGTTGCCCAGCATCTCGAAGAACGTGTGGTGCCGGGCGGTGTAGCCCACGTTCTCCAGGTCGTTGTGCTTGCCGCCGGCGCGCACGCAGCGCTGGCTGGTCGCCGCGCGGCTGTACGGGCGCTTCTCGCGGCCGAGGAACACATCCTTGAACTGGACCATCCCCGCGTTGGTGAACAGCAGGGTGGGATCGTTGGCAGGCACCAACGGGCTGGACGGCACCACGGTATGGTCGTGCTGCGCAAAGAAATCGAGGAAACTCCGGCGTATTTCGGCGCTCTTCATGCGTGTCCGGTCGGGTATGGGGTCAAAAGCGGAATCGTATCACGCTCGCCCCGGACCCGCGTATTGCCGCCTGCGGCCTCGGGCCATGCTGCAGAAGGCCAGCCCCCTGGCCGATGGGGCAGCGAACCGGACATTCCGACGGGACCCGTTCATGGTCATCGGGAGAAGCCCGCGACACGCCAGGGCGACGTCACCGCAAGCACTCCGGACCCGAAAGACCCCGTCATCCCGGGCAGCCCGGACCGGATATCACCACCGTCATCGCAAGTCGCCCATAACGGGAAAGGACGCCGTCATTGCGCGGCCCCGAAGGGGCCGTAGCAATCGCGGAAGGTTCGCCCGGTGCCCGGAGGGGGCCCGCCCAAGCCGATTGCTTCGTCGCTGCGCGACTCGCAATGACGGGACAGGGAACACATCGCAACGGCGGGACGGGGAACACGTCGCAACGGCGGGACGGGGAACACGTCGCAACGGCGGTGCGGGGAACACGTCATCGTGCCGAATCAGCAACGGTACCCAACAACGTCATTGCGAGGCCCCGAAGGCGCCGTGGCAATCGGCAACGCCCCCACCGCCTTCAACCCACAATATCGTCAAACAGATCCCGCCACTCCGGATTCACCTGTTCGATCAAAGCCACTTTCCTGCGGCGTGGCCCCGCCTTGAGCTGCTTTTCGCGCTCGATCGCGGAGGCCATTTCCTCGCAGCTCTCGAACCAGACCAGCCGATGCAGACCATAGCGGCTGGTGAATCCGGACACCGTCCCTGACCGGTGTTGCCAGACCCGCTGCACCAGATTGCTGGTCACACCTACGTAAAGGGTCCCGCCACGGCGGTTGCTCATGATGTAGACACAGGGCTGTTTCATCGCTCCCTCCCTGGGCGACTGGAGATTGATACCTGGCGGCCGAGACTCCTTTTCGGCCATTCATTCCGGCAACGGTCCGCGCGCGGATCCGCCCGACATCGACACCGTCATTGCGAGGGTCCGAAGGACCCGTGGCAATCCGCCGGCACCGTCCGGAACCCAAACGCGAGCCACGTCCGGAGATTGCTTCGTCGCGTCGCTCCTCGCAATGACGGGAACCACTCACAATGGCGGGAACCCAACCGGCCCCGACAAGCCCGGAAACCTGTCATTGCGAGGCCCCGAAGGGGCCGTGGCAATCCGTCAGGGATCGTCCTTCCACGCTGCAAGGGCCCGCCGGGCGACATCGCCGGGGAAACCGCGACCGGCCAGGTGGCGCAGCATGCGCGCTTCGTCCTCGCGGGCCTCGGGGGGTTGACGGAAATGCCGTTCGAGCTGGCCGCGGGCCTGTTCGACCCAGTCGACCTCCAGCGCCTCGATGGCGAGGCTCACGGTGTCGCCATCGATCCCGTTGTGCGCGAGCTCGGCGCGGATGCGCTGCTCGCCATAGCCCTGCCCGACCCGGTGGCGCGCCATGGACTCGGCGTAACGGGTCTCGTTGAGGTAGTCCAGTTCGCGCGCACGCTCCAGTGCGGCATCCACCGCGTCCCGCTCGAAGCCGCGCTCCGCCAGCTTGCGCGCGAGCTCCGGTGCAGCGTGTTCGCGCCGCACCAGGAGCTTGAGCCCGGCCTCCAGGGCCGCCTCGGGATCGGCCGGGTCGACCGGCGCCCCGCCCTTACGACGGGCTTTCGGCATCCTCGACCGCGGCCTCGGCGTCGTCCGCACCCTTGCCGCCGGCCGACGGCAGATAACGCTCGCGCAGGTTGCGTTCGAGCTCCTCGGCCTTGTCCGGGTTGTCCTTCAGGAACTGCCGGGCATTCTCTTTGCCCTGCCCGATACGTTCGCCGTTGTAGCTGTACCAGGCCCCGGCCTTGTCGATCAGGCCTTCCTTCACGCCCATCTCGATCAGCTCACCCACGCGCGAGATCCCCTCGCCGTACAGGATCTCGAAATGCGCCTCCTTGAACGGCGGCGCCATCTTGTTCTTCACCACCTTCACGCGGGTCTCGTTGCCGATCACCTCGTCGCCCTTCTTGATCGCACCGATGCGGCGGATATCCATGCGCACCGAGGAATAGAACTTGAGCGCGTTGCCGCCGGTGGTGGTTTCCGGGCTGCCGAACATCACGCCGATCTTCATGCGGATCTGGTTGATGAACACCACCAGCGTGTTCGAGCGCTTGATGTTGGCCGTGAGCTTGCGCAGCGCCTGCGACATCAGGCGCGCCTGCAGACCGACGTGCGAATCGCCCATCTCGCCCTCGATCTCGGCCTTGGGCGTGAGCGCCGCCACCGAGTCGACGATCACCACGTCCACCGCGCCGGAGCGCACCAGCATGTCGGCGATCTCCAGGGCCTGCTCGCCGGTATCCGGCTGCGAGACCAGCAGATCATCCACGTTCACGCCCAACTTCTCGGCATAGGTCGGGTCCAGCGCATGCTCGGCGTCCACGAACGCCGCCGTACCGCCGGCCTTCTGCGCCTCGGCCACCACCTGCAGGGTCAGGGTCGTCTTGCCCGAGGATTCCGGCCCGTAGACTTCGACCACGCGCCCGCGCGGCACGCCGCCGATGCCCAGCGCGACGTCCAGCGCCAGCGAACCGGTGGAGATCGAGGGCACATCCACCGCCTGGCGGTCCCCCATGCGCATCACGGCACCCTTGCCGAACTGTTTCTCGATCTGACCCAGCGCGGCCGTCAGGGCCTTCTTGCGATTCTCGTCCACGGTTTGCCTCCGGAATGGATAATGCTCGGGCGGTTAGGTGCGGGAGTATCCCACAGGCAGGGGGCGGACCCAAAGACATCGGAACTCACCCCGAAGCAACCTCCCCCACCTCTGCCCCCGAGATCCTCCCCCCCACTTCTTTTGTGACTCATGCACCTTGACCAGCAACAACACATACGGGAGGGTTTTCCGACAAACTACGCCCTGACCCTGGACTGAACCACGGAGTGGTTAATGCCTTCTCGCAACGGACTGTTCTTCACCCTCGCGCGTGCGGGGGTGGACCCCGAGACCCTGCCCGCCGTTACCCGCTTCACCCTCGACGAGGCGCTGTCCCGGCCCTTCACCCTGAGCCTGGATCTGGTCCACCCCAGCCCCGATCTCGACCCCGACGACTGGATCGACCAGGACCTGGCGCTGGCCATCCACCAGGACGGCCAGGTCACCCGCCGCGTCCACGGCATCGTCACCGACTTCGAGCGCGGGCGCACCGGCGCCCGCCGCACCGCCTATCGCTTGGTCGTCCGCCCCGCGCTGTGGCGCCTTGCCCTGCGGCGCAACGCCCGCATCTTCCAGCAGGCCGACCCGCTCGACGTCATCCACACCCTGCTCGCCGAGCACGGCATCGGCGACGCCGCCTTCAACATCCTGAACGCACCCGAACCGCGGGAGTACCTGGTCCAGTACCGCGAGAGCGACCTCGACTTCATCCACCGCCTCGCCGCCGAGCTCGGCATCCGCTACTTCCACGAGTTCGACGACGACCCCGCGGGCGGCCACCGCCCGGTCTTCTCCGACACCCACCGCGGCCTGCTCCACCTCGGCGAGCGGCCCTGCCGCCCGCGCGCCGGTGGGCGCGCCGACGAGCGCCACATCCACCGCCTGCAGGAGACCGCGCGCCTGCGCCCGCACCGCGCCACCCTCGAGGACCGCTACTTCCGCAACCCGCGGCGCCGGCTCCTGCACGAGGAAGCACTCGACACCCCGGTCGAGGCCTACGAACACTACGACTTCCCCGGTCGCTTCCAGCGCGACCCGGAGGCCACCGCGTTCACCCGCGTGCGCCTGCAGCAGCTGCGCGCCGACGCCCACACCGCCGAGATCGAGAGCGACCTGCCGGAGCTGCGCCCCGGCACCCGCTTCACCCTCGACGGCCACGACAGCGGCGAACGCCGGCGCGACTGGCAGGTGGTCGGCGCCCTCCACGAGGGCCACCAGCCCCAGGCCCTGGAAGAAGACGCCGTGCTGCTCGGCGACACCGACCCGGCCGAGCGCGACGGCGTCGCCCGCCTCCACAACCACGTCACCCTCGTCCCCGCCGACCGCGACTGGCGCCCGCCGTACCACCCCGACCAGAAACCCCGCGTCGACGGCCCGCAGATCGCCCGCGTCGTCGGCCCCGAGGGCGAGGAGATCCACTGCGACGAACACGCCCGAGTAAAGCTGCGCTTCCCCTGGGACCGCTACGCCGAGGACAACGAACACGCCAGCGCCTGGATCCGCGTCGCCCAGGCCTGGGCCGGCCCCGGCTACGGCAGCGTCCTGCTCCCGCGCATCGGCCACGCCGTGATCGTCGACTTCCTCGAGGGCGACCCCGACCGCCCCGTGGTCACCGGCGCCGTGCACGACGGCGACAACCCCCCGCCGTACCCGCTGCCCGAACACAAGACCCGCTCCGTGCTGCGCACCCGCAGCCACCAGGCCGACGGCTACAACGAGCTGCGCTTCGACGACGCCCGCGACGCCGAACAGATCCACCTCCACGCCCAGCGCGACCTCGACCTGATCACCCGCAACGACCGCAGCGAGACCATCGAACGCCACAGCCACCTCGGCGTCCACGGCGACCGCCTCGCCGAGGTCCGCGGCAACGAACACCTCACCGTCCAGGGCGAACGCCGCGAACACACCGCCGCCGACCAGCACCTCACCGTCGACGGCACCCTGCACCAGCGCTTCGGCACCGCCCAGCTCGTCGAGGCCGGACGGGAGATCCACCACGCCGCCGGCACGAAGATCGTCCTCGACGCCGGCGCCGAGATCACCCTCGAAGCCGG
>NZ_KB906457.1:0-65885 GCF_000381385.1 Thioalkalivibrio sp. ALE10 | reverse complement strand
GGTGCCGGATCGGCCAGGGGGCTGGCCTCCTACGGACGGTTCGGGGAGCGGTAGGAGGCCGGCCCTCCGGCCGATGGGGGCCGGAATCAGCCGTCGTAATCCGGGGGCAGGGGGCGGATCGGGAGGTGGCCTTCGAGGCGCAGGTTGTGGCCGGTGACGGCCGGGTCGCCGGGGTCGAGGAAGTAGAGATACGGGCCCACGGTGTCCTCGGGCGCCGGCAGGCTGGCCGGGTCTTCGCCGGGGTAGTGCGCGCGGCGGAAGCGGGTGCGCACCGGGCCGGTGTCCACGCCGTTGACGTGGATGAAGCCGCCTTCGTGGCGGTGTTCGCGGTGCAGGATCTCCAGCAGGCTTTCCTGCGCCGCCTTGGCCATGCCGAAGGCGCCCCAGTAGGCGCGGCTGGCGTCCTGGGTGGAGATCACCAGACTGCCGGTCGGGCTGGCTTCCAGCAGCGGAATGACCGCCTGCACCAGGAAGAACGGCCCATTCAGGTTGGCGTTGACGACCTTGAACCACAGTTCCGGGTCGTACTGCTTCAGCGGGGTGAGGGTGCCGGCCCACCCGGCATTGAGGACCACGCCGTCGAGCCGGCCGAGCGAGTCGCGGATGCTCTCGGCCATCTCGCCGTAATCCTTGACCGTGGCCCCCTCGTGGTTGAGCGGGTAGATCGCCGGCTGCGGGTGCCCGGCGGCCTCGATGGCATCGTACACGCGCTCCAGGCCCTTGATGTCCTTGTCCAGCAGGACCACCACGGCACCGGCGGCGGCGCAGGCCTCGGCGATCTGGCGCCCGATGCCGTCGGCCGCGCCGGTCACCAGGATCACGCGGTCGGCAAAGGCGCCGGGTTCGGGCCGATAGTCGATCAGCTTCGGGATGTCGAGCGGGGTGTCGGTCAAGAGAGGTCCTCCATGAGCAGATGCGCCGATTCTAAACCGGAGCGCACCGCGGCTTCGAGGGTGGAAGGGAGTCCGGGGACCAGATAGTCCCCGGCGAGCAGCAGATCCCGGCGCGCGGTGCGCGGTTCGGGGCGGCGGGTGTCGATGCCGGTGCTGGCATCAAGGGTCGCGCGGCGTTCGCAGACCGCGTGCTGCGCGACCGGGGTGTCCAGTCCGGGTACGCAGCGGGCCAGTTCCGCGGCTACCGTCGCGCAGCGGGTGTCGGCATCCATGGGTGCGGCGTCGTCGGCGGCGGAGGTGACCACGGCCACCCATTCCGGATGGCCGCCGACGCGGCGCGGTACCGCCCACTGGCCGTACTGCCCCAGCAGCCCCAGCAGGGGCGGCAGTTCATCCACCGCACGCGGGTAGCGCAGGTACACGGTGCAGATGCTGCGCCCGCCCATGCCGCGGATGCGCTCGCGCAGGTCGCCCGGGTCGGCGGCCTCGGGGAGCAGCCCGGCGGCGGCGGCCGGGGCGGTGGCCAGGATCACGGCGCGTGCCTCGATGCGCCGGCCACCGCGATCCTCCAGCATGACCGGGGAAGCCCCCGATCCGGGGTCGTCGGGCAGTTCGATGTGCCGGATGCGCCGTCCGAGGTCGATGCTGGCGCCGCGTTCCCGCAGTTCGGCCAGCGCCGGCTCCGGGTAGATCGCGCCCAGCGGCTGCGCCGGCAGCAGCAGACGAGCCGCCTCCGGGCCGCGGGTCAGGGCCTGACGCAGCACCTCGCGGAACACCTGCGCCGAGGCGCTGCGCAGCGGGGTGTTCATGATCGCCAGGCACAGCGGCTCCCACAGGCGTTCGATCAGCGCGGGGGGCTGGTGGTGGTACTGCAGCCAGGCGCGCACCGGTCGGTCCTGATGCAGCGGGCCGTGCAGCAGGCCGACCGCGCCGAGGGTTGCGCGCAGCCGTACGCCCAACGGTTCGGTTTTCAGGGCGGCGTACAGCGCGCGGCCCAGCGCCGGCAGGCGCGGTGAGGCGGGATTCAGGCGCAGGGCCTCGGTGCCGTCGGCGGCACGCAGTTCCAGACCGAAGGGCAGGGCGTGGAAGGCCTGCTCCGGGTCGACGCCCACCGAGCGGATCTGTGCCAGCGCCGCTTCGCAGGCGCCCACCAGGATGTGCTGGCCGTTGTCCAGTGTGGTCCCGTCCAGGGTGAGGCTGCGGGCGCGGCCGCCGGCCACCGCTGCGCTGTCCAGCAGGTGCACCGGGTGGCCGGCGCGCGCCAGCGCCAGCGCGGCGGTGAGGCCGGCCCAGCCGGCCCCGACCACCGCCACCGGACGGTCGTCGGGCGCGACGGACATGGGAATTCAGCCGCGCCGGCGTTCGCGGCGCAGGCGGCGGTAGGTGCGCCAGGCGATCCACAGCTTGCGCAGCGGGGTCAGGTGCACCCGGTGTTCCAGCACGCGGTAGCCGTCATCGGCGATCTCGTCCAGCAGGCGGCGGTAGATCGCGGCCATGATCAGGCCCGGGCGCTGGGCGTAGCGGTCCGCGGCCGGCAGTTCGGCTTCGGCCTTGTCGTAGTAGCGCCGGGCGCGTTCGGCCTGTTCGGCGAACAGCGCGCGGTGGCGGTCGTCGGTGAGGTTGCGCTGGAACTCCTCCGGGCGCACGCCGTGTTTCTGCAGCTCGTCCATCGGGATGTACACCCGCCCGCGCATCGCGTCCTCGTGGACGTCACGCAGGATGTTGGTCAGCTGCAGGGCCATGCCGAGGTCGTGGGCGTACTTGAGCGTGCCGCGCTCGGTGAAGCCGAAGATGTGCGCGGAGAGGATCCCGACCACGCTGGCTACGCGGTAGCAGTACAGCGACAGCGTGGTGAAATCGGGGTAGCTGTCGTAGTCGAGATCCATCTGCATGCCGTCGATGATCTCGTCGAAGTACTCGCGGCCCAGGTCAAAGGGGGCCAGATGCGGCTTCAGCGCGCGGGTGATGGGGTGCTGCGGGTCGCCGTCGTACAGCCGTTCGATCTCGCCGCGCCACCAGTCCAGCTTGGCGCGGGCCACGGCCTCCTCGCTGGTCTCGTCGACCACGTCGTCCACCTCGCGGCAGAAGGCGTACAGCGCGGTGATCGCGCGACGGCGGTCGTCTTCGAGGAAGCGGAAGGCGTAGTAGAACGAGGAGCCGCTCTTTGCGGCCTTTTCTTCGCAGTATTCGTCGGGTGACATGGTCTCTCGGGGCCGGGCCGGATATGCGCGCAGAGGCTAGCATAAGGCGGGTTGGGTGACCTGCCTCAAGCCCCGCCGTGCGGCTCGGGGGTATCATGGGAACCTTCGCCCACAGGAGCCCCCGATGGAACAGAGCCTGATCTTCGACCGCGAGATGCTGCAACGCTACGACGTCAGTGGCCCGCGCTACACGTCCTATCCCACCGCGCCGCAGTTCCACGAGGGGTTCGACGACACCACCTATGCGGTGCAGGCCGAGCGTTCGCAGGCCGATGGTGTCACGCGCCCGCTGTCGCTGTATGTGCACGTGCCGTTCTGCGACACGGTGTGTTTCTACTGCGCCTGCAACAAGGTGGTGACCGGCAATTACGAGCGCGCGCGCAGCTATCTGGACTATCTGGATCAGGAAATCGCACTGCAGGGGCGGCTGTTCCGCCCAGAGCGCCCGGTGGAACAGCTGCATTTCGGTGGTGGCACGCCCACCTATCTGAGCGATGCCGATCTGGACCGGGTGATGGATTCGCTGGGTCGCAACTTCAACCTCTCGGACGGACCGGAGCGTGAGTTCTCCATCGAGATCGACCCGCGGGCGCTGCGCGAAGGCACGTTGCCGCTGCTGGCCGAGCGCGGTTTCAACCGCATCAGCCTGGGGGTGCAGGACTTCGATCCGGACGTGCAGCAGGCGGTCAACCGCGTCCAGCCGTTCGAGGTGACCGCCGGAGCGATCGAACAGGCGCGGGCCTGCGGCTTCGGCTCCACCAATGTGGACCTGATCTACGGGCTGCCGAAGCAGACGGTGGAGACCACGCGGCGGACCCTGGAGCAAACCCTCGAGCTGCGGCCGGAGCGGCTGGCGATCTACAACTACGCGCATCTGCCGGAGCGCTTCAAGGTGCAGCGCCAGATCAACGAGGACGAGCTGCCCTCGGCGGCGGAGAAGCTGGCGATCCTGGAGACGACCATCGGCATGCTGACCGATGCCGGTTATGTGTACATCGGCATGGATCATTTCGCGCTGCCGGACGACGAGCTGGCCCGCGCCCAGCGCGCCGGCACGCTGCAGCGCAATTTCCAGGGCTACTCCACGCGTGCCGACTGCGACCTGGTGGCGATGGGGCCGACCGCGATCGGGCGTATCGGCGATACCTACAGTCAGAACGTGCGCGAGCTGGAGCAGTACTACGCGCGCCTGGATGCCGGGCGCCTGCCGGTGTTCCGCGGCATCGTGCTGTCGGATGACGACCGTCTGCGGCGCGAGGTGATCACCGACATCATGTGTCATTCGCATCTGGATTTCGGCCGGGTGGAGGCCCGCCACGGGATCGATTTTCGCGACTATTTCTCCGCCGAGCTGGAACGGCTGGCCGAGATGGAACAGGACGAACTGGTGCGCGTGGGCGAGCGCGAGCTCGACGTGCTCCCGCGCGGGCGCATGCTGCTGCGCAACGTGGCCATGGCCTTCGATGCCTGGCTGGACCGGCCGGAGGCCGCCCCGGTGAAATACAGCCGCGTGGTGTAGGAGGCCGGCCCTCCGGCCAATCCGGACCTGGTGGGTTGTCGGGGTCCGATCGGCCAGAGGGCTGGCCTCCTACGGGGCGGGCCGGGTCTGGTGCCGGGTCGGCCAGGGGGCTGGCCTCCTGCGGGTCGGGCCGGGTCTGGTGCCGGGTCGGCCAGGGGGGTGGCCTCCTGCAGGTCGACCCCGGCCCCGGTAGGAGGCCGGCCCTCCGGCCGATTTGGCGCGGTGATTGGTCGGGGCTTGATCGGCCAGGGGGCTGGCCTCCTACGGGCCGGGTCGGGCCGGGGCTGGTGCCGGGTCGGCCAGGGGGGTGGCCTCCTGCAGGTCGACCCCGGCCCCGGTAGGAGGCCGGCCCTCCGGCCGATTTGGCGCGGTGGGTGGTCGGGGCTTGATCGGCCAGGGGGCTGGCCTCCTACGGGCCGGGTCGGGCCGGGTCTGGTGCTGGGTCGGCCAGGGGGCTGGCCTCCTACGGGCCGGGTCGGGTTCTGGTGCCGGGGCGGCCAGAGGGGGGGTCAGCCGGCGGACTGGCCCAGCTTCTGGGCGCGGGCGACTTCGGCGACGTGGCGGCCCTGGGATTCGGCCATGCCGAGTTCGGCCTCGGTGGGCTGGCGGCTGCCGTCGCCGTCGGCCAGGGTGGTGGCGCCGTAGGGCGTCCCGCCGCTGATCTGGCCCATTTCCAGCAGGCGCTTTTCGGTGTACGGCAGGCCGACGATGGTCATGCCGAAGTGCATCAGGTTCACGATGGTGGAGACCAGGGTGGTCTCCTGGCCGCCGTGCTGGCTGGCGGTGGAGCCGAACACGCTGCCGATCTTGCCCACCAGGCGGTCGTTGAACCACAGCGAGCCGGTCTGATCCAGGAAGTTCGCCATCTGGGCGGCCATGCGGCCGTAGCGGGTGGGTGTGCCGATGATGATGGCGTCGTAGTCGGCCAGCTCCTCGGGGCGGGCGATTTCGGCCGGCTGGTCGAGCCGGGCGCCGGCATTGCGGGCGACATCCTCGGGCATCAGCTCGGGCACGCGCTTGATGGCGACCTCGGTGTCGGCGACGCTGCGGGCGCCACGCGCCTCGGCTTCGGCCATCTGCTCGATGTGGCCCCAGGTGGAGTAGTACAGCACGAGTACTCGGGTGGTCATGGCGGGTCCTTTCTTGGGGGATATTTCCCCAAGGTTAGATCCTGACCAGCCGAATGAAAATCGCCATTTTGGCGATTGATTGTTCGATTTTTACGAATCGTTTTCGCCGGAGGCCGGGGCCAGCGGCTCGCCGGTGCCGGCGAGGGCCTCGACGGTTTCGATGGTTGCGGGACGCCCGTACAGAAAGCCCTGGAAGTGCCAGCAGCCCAGGTGCATCAGGAACGCGCGCTGGTCTTCGGTCTCCACGCCTTCGGCGATCACGTCCAGGCGCATGGTGTGGGCGAGGTTGACCACCATCTCGGCGATGGCGGCGTCATTGGGGTCGTCGAGGACGTCGCGCACGAAGGACTGGTCGATCTTGAGCTGGGACAGCGGCAGTTGCTTGAGATAGGCCAGCGACGAGTAGCCGGTGCCGAAGTCGTCCAGGGCGAAGCCGATGCCCAGTTCGCGCAGCCGCTGCATGTTGTCGATCGCGTGATCGATGTCTTCCAGCAGCATGCTCTCGGTGATCTCGAGCTTCAGCCGGTGGCCCGGCGCGCCGGTGGCCTCCAGCAGGCCGGCGAGTTCGGCGACGAACGTACCGTGGCGGAACTGGCGCGCGCTCACGTTCACCGACAGGGTCAGGTCGCGCAGGGCGGGGTCGTGTTTCCACTGCGCCAGCCGCCGGCAGGCCTCCTCCAGGACGCGCTGGCCGATGGGTACGATCAGCCCGGTCTGCTCCGCGACCGGGATGAATTCGCCCGGCGAGACCCAGCCGCGTTCCGGGTGCGCCCAGCGCAGCAGGAGTTCGGCCCCGACCGGGCGGTCGTCGCTGTTGACCTGCAGCTGGCAGTGGACCTCGAACTCGTCTCTGCGCAGGGCTTCCCGCAGCTCGGTCTCGAGCTGGAAACGGGCTTCCACCGCGCGGTGCAGCTCGGGGTCGTAGAAGCGCACGGTGTTGCGCCCGGCGTTCTTGGCCCGGTACATCGCCAGGTCCGCCTGCTTGAGCACTTCCTGCACGCCGAGGTGGTCGCCGCTGAACAGGGTCGCGCCGATGCTGGGGCTCACGTGGCGGTCCTGGCCGCCGATCGGGAACGGCTCGCGCATCAGCTCGATCAGCTTGCGCCCCACCGCCTCCGCCTGGGTGGCGGCGCGATCCTGGTCGGCGTTGAGGTCGTTGAGCACGAGGACGAATTCGTCGCCGCCCAGGCGTGCCAGCGTGTCGGCCTCGCGGGTGGTGGTGCTCAGGCGGGCGGCGACCTGCTGCAGCAGTTCGTCGCCCACCGCGTGGCCGAGGGTGTCGTTGATGTCCTTGAAGTTGTCGAGGTCGAGGAACAGCGCCGCACCGTGCAGGCCGGTCCGGTGCGCATGCGCCAGTGACTGACACAGACGGTCGTGCAGCAGCGTGCGGTTCGGCAGGTGCGTGAGGTTGTCGAAGAAGGCGAGGCGCCGCACTTCTTCTTCCGCCCGCTTGCGGTCGCTGATGTCCATGATGGTGCCGAACAGCGCGATCACGCGGCCACGTTCGTCGCGCCGGGTGCTGGCGAACACGCTGACCCAGCGAGCGTCGCCTTCGCGGGTGCGCAGGCGAATCTCTTCGGCAAAGTCGCGGTCCTGCTCGCCCTGCATCAGGGTGCGGCAGACCTGGTCGGCCTCCGCTTGGTGCTCGGTGGCCACGAATTCGCACAGGCTGCGGCCGAGGCTCTCGTCCACGCTGAAGCCGGTCAGCTTCTCCCAGGCGGGGTTGAGCAGGGTCCAGCGGCCCTCGGCGTCGGTGCGGAAGATCACTCCGAGATGTTGTTGACGACCTCCTCGTAGCGCGACTCGGTCTCGTGCAGGGCGTCGGCGGCCTGGCGATGGGCGGTGATGTTGAGGGTCAGGCCGCGCAGTACCGGCTCGCCGCGGTCGTCGGCCGCCCAGGACAGGATGTCGCGCAGCCACATCCAGTGGCCGTTGCGGTGGCGGAAGCGGTAGTCCACCGGCCGCGGCCGTTCCGCGGGGTCGCGCGTGGCCTCCCGGACGCGGGGCAGGTCCTCCGGATGGATGCGGCGGACCCGCAGCCCCGGCCGGGCCAGGCGCTCGACCGGGTAGCCCAGCAGTTCGCGGGTGTCGCCGGCGACGAACTCCCAGTATCCGGTATCCGGGTGCGATTCCCACAGGATGGCGTCGGCGCCGCCCAGCATGGACTCCAGGCGCGCCACCGAACGGTTGAGCCGGAGGTTCTGCTGCTGGATCTCGCTCTGGGTGTTTTCCAGGTGGGCGGCGACGTTGTTGAACGTGCGGGCGAGATCGCCGAATTCGTCGTTGGAGGTGACCTTCAGGCGATATTCGAGATTGCCGCGCTGCAGGGCCTGGCCGCCCAGGTTGAGCAGCCGCAGCCGGCGGGTCACGATCAGCGCGAAGAGGGTCCCCGCGGCCATGGACAGGGCCAGCACGCCCAGGGCCAGGGCGATGTTGCGGTGCAGCAGGTCGGTGGCGAGGGCGTCGATATCGTCGGTGGAGTACTCGACGTGGATCGTCCCGAGGTGCTGCCCGGCCAGATCCACCGGGATGCCCATTTCCAGGGTGCCGGGTTGCTGGCGCAGGCCGTCGTGTTCGGGAAGGCTGGCGGGCACCGAACCCACATCGGCCATGCGTCGGCCGTCCGCGTCTTCGACCACCGCGTAACGCAGGGTCGTGTCCTGCTCCAGGTCGTCCAGCAGCTCCTGCAGCATGCCGGGGTCGGCGTAGGCCAGACCGGGCCCGACGGCCGAACTCAGCAGACGGCCCTGCTGGTCGGCGAAGCGTTCCAGCACCTCGGCCTGGTTGTCGCGGATAAGCGAGGTTCCGCTGGCCATCAGCACGATGACCATCACGGCCTGGATGGCGACCGTGCCGATGGCGATCTGCGCGGCGAAATTCAGGCGCATGGCATCATCCCCGATCACGCGTGCAGAGCAGGCCGCCCGCCAAGAGGTCTCAGCTTCGGTTGACCGAGTAGCGCCCGGGGCCGGTCAGCGCCAGGGCGACCGCCGCGAACAGGAACATGCCCTGCAGTTCCAGGGCCCAGCCGCCGTGGGCGGTCAGGTCGGTCAGTTCGTGGGCATGGGCCAGGGCGATGGCGACCACCATGTTGATCGCGATCAGCACCGCGCCGATGCGCGAATACAGCCCGAGGATCACCAGCACCGGGGCCAGGACTTCGCCGATGTAGACGCCCCAGGCCACGAACGCGGGCAGGCCGGCGTCCACGACCATGGATTCGATGCCGCCGATCCCGCCGAGGATCTTGTCGATCCCGTGCAGCAGGATGAGGATCCCCAGCGCGAGGCGCAGGACCAGTTTTCCGGTGTCGTCGAGCATGCTGTCCATGGTGTCCCCCGTTGTGGTTCGAGTGGTGGCGGATTCAGTGGTCCGTAACCGCCGGGTCGTCGCTGTCGGGAAGGACAAAGCCCGGATCCGGCAGCGGCATCATGTCCGGGATGGCGTCCGTGTCGAAGGCTTCAAAGCCCCGATGGCCGATGCGCCCCAGGCGCTCGCGCCCCTCCGGCGTGTCGCTCAGCGCGGTCAGCTGTCCGGCCAGGTCAACGGTGGCCGGCAGGCGGTCCTCGCGCGCCAGGATGACCGCACCCGGGAAACGCGGCGTGCGCATCAGCATGCGCACCAGCTGACCGTCCCGCAGGGAGATCAGGCGTTCCCGGTCCGGGTCACGCGTTTCAGGACGTGTGGAACCCGCCTCGTCATCCACCACCATGATCGCAGCATCCGCAAGCCCGCGCTGCAGCGCATCCAGGGCGGTCTCGTGATGGGAATAATAGAGGTACTCCGGCGGATTGTCCGCCAGTGGCAGATCCAGCAGATAACGCACGGCCACGGTGCCCATGCTCAGGCGCGGCGGGGCGGCGATGGTGTGCCCGGCCAGGTCCTGCACGGAGTTGATCGGGGAATCGACCGGCGTCACGATCCGCGCGGAGAGGCGGTGGGTGGCCGCGACCAGCGGGCGGTAGTCGCCGTGCGTGCGGGCGCGCCGGGCCAGGTGGGACCCGGTGAGCACCAGATCGTAACGGCCCGCATCGGTTCGCCCGAGGAAGGTTTCGAAATTGCGTGCGGTCTCGATGCGCACTTCGCGGTCGAGGGTCTGCGACAGCCAGTCCCGCAACGGTGCATAGCGCTGAAACAGGCTCTTGGGACTGGCGAACGGAAGGATGCTCAGGGTCACGGGTTCGGCATCCGCCGCGGGGCCCTCCGCCGTCTGCGCGGTTGCGGGGAGTGCGGCGGCCATGCTCCCGAGCAGCAGGACCAGGGTCAGGATCAGGGGCAGGTTGGTGCGGCCTGGCATCGGGCCCTCCCGGGGCAAATCAGTCCCTCAGGGTAGCGTTTCTGGCGGCGCTTTGCCGTCCGCCGGCGATCGGCGCCCCACGGCATGACGGATTGTTGACGGTGCGGGCTCGGGATGGAGCCGCGGGCGCCTCCGACGGTGTCGGAAGGTCGACGTTTGTCGGGACGACGTCCGTGCGCGCGGGGCCTGCGACGGGTGGCCCTGATATTGCTTCCTGATCCGGGGAGTCGGCATGGCCATGGCGCCGCGGGCGTTTCCCGGGCGCCGACACCCGGACAGGAGCAAGCATGACACAGTGGTTGAACGGACTGGCGAGCGCCCTGCTGGGGACGCTTGAGGCGCTGACGCCGATGACCGTGATCGGAGCGTTTTCCCTCGGCCTGCTGGTCCTCGCCGGCCTGGCGCTGGCGGGCATGGCGCTGGGCCGGATGACGCGGCTGCAGGCGGCGGCCCCGGCACTGCTGACCACGCTGGGGATCCTCGGGACCTTCCTCGGGGTGGCGATCGGGTTGCTGGACTTCGATGCGGCGCGGGTCGAGGCCTCGGTGCCGGCGCTGCTGGAAGGGCTGAAGCTGGCCTTCGTCACCAGTATCGTCGGCATTGCGCTGGCGGCCCTGTTGCGCCTGCTACAGGTGCTGCGGCCCGAGCCCGCCGCCGCGGATGATCCGGACGCGGCCGGGGGCACGGGGGCCGCGGGCGGCAACGGGTTGCCGCAGGACCCGGCCCTGGTGCCGGATCTGCTGCGCGAACAGCGCGATGCGATGCAGGCGGTGGCGCAGCGGCTGGAGGCCATGGACCGCGGCCTGGAGGAGCGTCAGCAGCGCCTGCATCGCGAGACCCTGGAGGCACTGGACGGGCTTGCGGAGCGCATGAGCGAGATGAGCAGCGGCCATCTGGTGGCGGCGCTGGAGCAGGTAATCCGTGACTTCAACACGCGCCTGGGCGAACAGTTCGGCGAGAACTTCCGCCGCCTGGATGCCTCGGTGGGTCGCCTGCTGGAATGGCAGGGGCAGTACCGCGACCAGATGGAGGAACTGCGGCGGGCGTTCGATCAGGCGCGCGAGGGCATGGAGCACTCCGGCGCCAGTCTGGAGAAGCTGACCGATCAGGCCTTCCGCATCACGCGGCACGTGGAGGATCAGGATGCGACGCTGTCCAGCCTGCGCCGCGAGACGGTGGAGCTGGAGGCCCTGCTGGGATCCATCGCGACGCTGCGGGATCGTGCGACCGAGGCCTTCCCGGCGATGGACGCGCGTCTGGAGGGCATGCTGGAGAGCCTGGAGAACGCGATCGAGGCGGGACAGGCCGCGCAGGCGCGCTGGTCCGCCACCGAAGGGCGCAGCATGGCGGCCGCCGGGGGGCGCTCGTGATCCTGCGGCGGCTGTTTGCCCGGCGGGTGCGGGCTGCGGGGGAAACGCCTTCCGAGCAGGGTTCGCAATGGCTGGCGGTGGCCGACCTGATGGCCGCGCTGATGATGATCTTCCTGTTCATTGCGGTGCTGCACATGGTGCAGGTGGAGCGCTCGCAGGCGGCCCACGAGGAAACCCGCAGCGAGGCGCTGGCGCTGCGCGACGCGATCCACGCCGCGTTGCTGGACGAATTCGAGGAGGACCTGGAGCGCTGGAACGCGGAGCTGGACCGCGAGGATCTGACGCTCAGCTTCCGCGAGCCGGAGGTCCTGTTCGAGCAGAGTTCGGCGGCGATCCGGCCGCGCTTCGAGGCCATCCTGGAGGATTTCATGCCGCGTTATGCCGAGCGTCTGCGGCCGTTCGCCGGGGTCATCCGCGAGGTGCGCATCGAGGGCCATACGTCCAGCGAATGGGCCGGGGCGGAAGACGCGCGCGAGGCCTATTTCGCCAACATGGACCTGAGTCAGCGGCGTACGCGTTCGGTGCTGGAATACGCCTGGGGTCTGGAGCGCGTGCGCGGCGAGGACTGGTTCCGCGAGCGCGTCGCGGCGGTCGGCATGTCGTCCTCGCGCCGGGTGCTGGATGAGCGCGGACGCGAGGATCGCGAGGCCTCAAGGCGGGTGGAATTCAGCGTGCTGACGGATTTCGAGTCGCGCCTGCTGGGCGAGTCGGGCGCGCCGGGAGCCCCGGACACGGGAGTCATGCCGGTCCCGCGTCCCCTGCATTCGGGCCCGCATTCGAACTCGGGGGCTCCGACTCCCGGATAGCCTCCAGCAGGGCCGTGCGCAGGCGCTCGCGTTCGGCCGCGGTGAGCGGCCGGCGGTCGCTGCCGGTGAGGGTGAAGCTGTCCTCGACCTGTTCCCCGGCGGTGGCGATGCGCGCGGTGCGGATGTCGGTGTCGTGCTCGGCCAGCACATGGCCGACAGTGGACAGCAGGCCCGGGCGGTCCAGCGCGCGGATGCGCATGCGCGTGGCACCGCCCGGCGAACCTTCCTCGAATTCCACCCGGGTGTCTACGTCGAAATGCTTCAGCCGCCGCGGCAGCTGGCGCTGCACCGGGGCTGCGCCGCCCGCGCCTTCGCGCAGCGCCCGGTTGAGGGTCGCGCAGATTTCCTGGGTGCGGTAGCCGGATTCGACGGTCTGGCCGGCGTTCTCCAGCACCAGAAAGGTGTCCAGGCTGTGACCGTCGGCGGTACTGATGATGCGGGCGTCGACGATGTCCAGACCGAGCTGGGCGAGGGCGGCGGTGGTCCGCGCGAACAGGCGCGGGTGGTCCTCGGCATAGACGAAGACCTCGGTGCTGCCGCGCGAGGTGCGCGGGCGGACCAGCACCAGGGGCAGATCCTCGAGGTCGTTGTTCAGCAGGGCCTGGGTGTGCCAGGCGATCTCGTCGGGCGAATGGCGCAGGAAGTATTCGTCATCCAGGCGGCCCCACAGCACGGCGGCATCTTCCCCGCCGATGCCCTGCGGCGCCAGCAGTTCCAGGGCTTCGCGGCGGGTCTGGCGGATCTGTTCCTCCATGTCGGGCGGTCGGTCGAGCCCGCGGTCAAGGACGTTGCGCGTGGCGTGGTACAGCGTCTGCAGCAGGGAGTCCTTCCAGCTGTTCCACATCTCGGGATTGGTGCCGCGGATGTCGGCGATGGTCAGCAGATAGAGGAAATCGAGGCGCTCCGGCGAGCGCACCTCGCGCGCGAATTCCATCACCACGTCGGGGTCGGAGATGTCGCGGCGCTGGGCGGTCAGCGACATCAGAAGGTGCGAACGCACCAGCCAGGCGACCAGCGCGGCGTCCTCCTCCGACAGCCCGTGCTGCTGGCAGAAGTGCAGCGCGTCCTGTGCGCCCAGCTCCGAGTGATCGCCGCCGCGGCCCTTGGCGATGTCGTGGAACAGCGCGGCCAGCACCAGGCGCTCGGGGCGTTCCAGGCCGGCGTGGATCTCGCTGGCCAGCGGGTGCTCGTGGGCGAATTCGGGCAGCGCCAGGCGGCGTGCGTTGCGCACCACGTTCAGGGTGTGTTCGTCGACCGTGTAGACGTGGAACAGGTCGTACTGCATGCGCCCGATAATGCGGCCGAAGGCGGGCAGGTAGTTGCCCAGCACGCCGTAGCGGTTCATCCGCCGCAGCTGGCTGGTGATGCCGCGCGGGGCGCGCAGGATCGCCATGAACAGCTCGCGGTTGAGGCGGTTGCGGCGGAAGTGGCCGTCGATCAGGTGCCGGTGGGCGCGGATCAGGCGCACCGTGGAGGCGCGGATGCCCTGGATCTCCGGGTGCTGCTGGAGGATACGGAAGACTTCCAGCAGGGCCGGCGGGTAGATCATGAAGACCTGGTCGTGGGCGACTTCCAGGTAGCCGCCACGGACCTGAAAGCGGGGATGGATGCGTTCGGGCTGCTGGAGCTGCTTCGGGTCATCCAGGATCGCCTCGTTGAAATGCTGCAGCAGCAGTTCGTTCAGGCGCTCCAGGTCGTTGATCGTGCGGAAGTAGCGCTGCATGAACTGCTCGACCGCCCGGTTGTGGTTCTGGTCGACGAAGCCGAAGGTGCTGGCGAGCTGACGCTGCAGGTCGAACAGCAGGCGGTCCTCGCGCCGGCCGGTGAGCATGTGCAGGGCAAAGCGCACCCGCCAGAGGAAGTTCTGTCCCTCCACCATTTCCCGGAACTCGCCCTCGCGCAGAAAGCCGAGCGAGACCAGCTCCTCGATCCGTTCCGCGCCGAAGTGGCGCTTGGTCACCCAGCCGATCATCTGGATGTCGCGCAGTCCGCCGGGGCCTTCCTTGACGTTGGGTTCCAGACGATAGGCGGTTTCGCCAAAGCGGCGATGGCGGGCCTGCTGTTCGGCCAGCTTGGCGGCGTAGAAGCTGCGCGAATCCCATACGCGATCGGCTTCGATCGCGGCGCGAAAATCGTTGAAAAGGGTCAGGCTTCCGCTCAAATAGCGCGACTCGATCAGGTTGGTGACCACCGTGATGTCGTCGCGGGCCTCGCGGGTGCAGTCCTCGATGCTGCGTACGCTGTGGCCGACCTCGATGCCGATGTCCCAGAGGAAGGTGACGAACTCGCCGATGCGTTCGGAGCGCGTGGCGTCATGTTCGCCCGTCACCAGGATCTGGATGTCGATGTCGGAGGCCGGGTGCAGTTCGCCCCGGCCGTAGCCGCCGACCGCCACCAGACACAGGTTCGGGTCGGCGGCGAGGCCGAACTGGGCCCAGATCAGGCGCAGGAGGTCGTCGATCCGGCGGGCGTGGCCGAAGATCAGATCCTCGATCGCCACCCCGTCATGGAAGCCCCGGTACTGCTGTTCCACGATCCCCCGGCGATATTCGCGGAACCGCGCGATGTCACCGGGATGGCGGCTGAGCTCCTGGTATTCCTCGCCACGGTCGTTCAGGGCGGGCTCGGGGGTGGCCATGCGCGTCTCCGGGTTCGGGATCGGTGTCAGGCCGCCACCTCCTGGGGTGGCGTCTCGTCCTGACGCAGGGTCAGGATCTCGTAGCCGTCGTCGGTCACCAGCAGGGTGTGTTCCCACTGGGCCGAGGGACTGCGGTCCTTGGTGACCGCGGTCCAGCCGTCGGCCAGTATTTTGGTGTGGCGCTTGCCGGCGTTGACCATGGGTTCGATGGTGAAGCACATGCCGGGCTCCAGCACCATCCCGGTCCCGGGCTTGCCGTAGTGCAGCACCTGCGGATCCTCGTGGAAGCCGCGCCCGATGCCGTGGCCGCAGAACTCGCGCACCACCGAGCAGCGCTGCTTCTCGGCGTAACTCTGGATTGCGTGGCCGATGTCGCCCAGGGTCGCGCCGGGGCGCACCTGCTGGATGCCCAGGTACATCCCGGTGCGGGCGACGTCGATCACCCGCTGCGCCTGGATGCTCGGCTTGCCGACGGTGAACATGCGGCTGGTGTCGCCGTGGAACCCGTCCTTGATCACGGTGACGTCGATGTTGACGATATCGCCGTTCTTGAGTGTGCGATCCCCGGGAATCCCGTGGCAGACCACGTGGTTGACCGAGGTGCACACCGATTTGGGGAACCCGCGGTAGTTCAGCGGTGCGGGCGTGGCCTGCTGCTCGTTGACGATGTAGTCATGGCAGATCCGGTCGAGCTCGCCGGTGGTGACGCCGGGAACGACATGGGGCTCGATCATCTCCAGCACTTCGGCGGCCAGACGGCCCGCCACGCGCATGTACTCGATTTCTTCCGGGGTCTTGATGGTGACGGACATGGGGTCTCCGGACGCGGCATGACGGGCCGCGCGTGCTTGGTTCGAATAAGCGTTCTATGCTATAAAGCGCGCGCTTCGCTGGCAATTGAGCGGAGACTTGCAACCTTAATCCACACACGTATCGACACGGTCTGTCGGGTGCTGGTTCGCGCGAGCGGGCCGGTTTCAGGCCGGGATGCGTGGAGGCCCAACCCGTACAACAGGAGAACACTCATGTCCCTCGTGACCATGCGTCAGATGCTGGAGGCCGGCGTCCATTTCGGCCACCAGACCCGTTACTGGCATCCCAAGATGGCGCCGTACATCTTCGGCGAGCGTAACAAGATCCATATCATCAACCTGGAAAAGACCCTGCCGATGTTCAACGACGCGTTGAACTTCCTCGGCAAGGTCGCGGCCGACGGTGGCCAGATCCTGTTCGTCGGCACCAAGCGCTCCGCGCGCGACGTGGTCGCCGAGGAAGCCCGCCGCGCCGGCATGCCCCACGTCACCCACCGCTGGCTGGGCGGCATGCTGACCAACTTCAGCACCGTGAAGCAGTCGATCAAGCGTCTCAAGGATCTCGAGACCATGGACACCGACGGCTCCTTCGACGTGCTGAACAAGCGCGAGGCGCTGTCCCGCCGTCGCGAGAAGGACAAGCTCGATCGCAGCCTGGGCGGCATCAAGGACATGAACCGCATGCCGGATGCCATGTTCGTGATCGACGTCGGTTACGAGCGCATCGCGGTCAACGAGGCGAAGAAGCGCGGTATCCCGGTGGTCGCCGTGGTCGACTCCAACAATCCGCCGGACGGCGTGGACTACGTGATCCCGGGCAACGATGACGCGATGCGCGCGATCCAGCTGTACGTCGCCGCAGTCGCGGACACCATGATCGAGGCCAAGGGCACGATGACTACCGCCGCCGGCGAAGAGGCGTTCGGCCAGGCCGAAACGGCCGAAGCTGCCGAGGCTTCGGCCGCCGACCAGGCTTGATGAAACCGGTCGGCCGCGATCCGCGCGGCCGGCCCCGCAAGAATTCTTCAGGAGTTGATTCCGATGGCAATCAGTGCTGCCCAGGTTAAGGAACTGCGCGAACGCACCGGCGCAGGCATGATGGAATGCAAGAAGGCCCTCACCGAAACCGACGGTGACCTCGAGGCCGCCGTGGAGGCCATGCGCAAGTCCGGCATGGCCAAGGCCGACAAGAAGGCCGACCGCGTGGCCGCCGAGGGTCGCGTGGAGATCGTCAGCGAAGGCAACCGCGCGGTGATCGTGGAAGTGAACTGCGAGACCGACTTCGTCGGCAACGACGACAACTTCCGTGCGTTCGCCACGCGCTGCGCGCAGACCGCGCTGAACACCGAGGCCACCGACGTGGATGGCCTGATGAACGAAGAAGTCGAGGGCGAGAAGCTGGAAGAGCATCGCACCCAGCTGGTGGCCAAGGTCGGCGAGAACGTGCAGGTCCGCCGTTTCGAGCGCCTCAACGCCGAGGGTTCGCTGGGCGCCTACCAGCACGGCGCACGCATCGGCGTGCTGGTCGCGCTGGACAAGGCCGACGACGAGCTGGCCAAGCACATCGCCATGCACATCGCCGCCCAGCAGCCGGTGTGCGTGGACGAGGACGAAGTCCCGACCGAGATGCTCGACAAGGAACGCGCAATGTTCAAGGCCCAGGCCGAGGAATCCGGCAAGCCGGAGAACATCGTCGAGAAGATGATCGAAGGCCGCATCCGCAAGTATCTGGGCGAGATCACCCTGGTGGGTCAGGCGTTCGTGATGAACCCGGACCAGACCGTGGGCGACCTGCTCAAGGAGAAGGGCGCGAAGGTCACCGGCTTCGTGCGTTACGAAGTGGGCGAGGGTATCGAGAAGAAGAGCGAGAACTTCGCCGAGGAAGTGATGGCGCAGGCCCGCGGGGCCTGAGCCGGCCGGGCCGGATCCTGCGGGGTCCGGCCTGCCCGTAACAAGCAGCATTTCAGGATTAATACCACTCCGATCCCGTCAGCCAGCCCGAGAAAAGGAACCCGATGAGCCAGGACACGCAGCCCGCCTACCGACGCATCCTGCTGAAGCTGAGCGGGGAGGCCCTGCTGGGGGAACATCATTACGGTGTCGATCCGGCGGTGCTGTCGCAGGTGGCCGAAGAGGTCTGCGAACTCTCGCGGCGCGGGGTCGAGGTGGGTATCGTCATCGGGGGCGGCAATATCTTTCGTGGCGCCGGGCTGGCCGAAGGCGGCGTGGACCGCGTGACCGGCGACCACATGGGCATGCTGGCCACGGTGATCAATGCCCTGGCGCTGCAGGACGCGATCGAGCGGGCCGGGCGCTTCTGCCGGGTGATGTCGGCCATCCGCATCAACCAGGTCTGCGAGGATTACATCCGCCGGCGCGCGGTGCGGCACCTTGAAAAGGGCCGGGTGGTGGTGTTTGCCGCCGGCACCGGTAACCCGTTCTTCACCACCGATTCCGCCGCCAGTCTGCGGGCGATCGAGATCAACGCCGATCTGATGATCAAGGCCACCAAGGTGGACGGGGTGTACGACGCGGATCCGTTCACACAGACGGACGCACGGCGTTTCGACAAGCTCACCTACGACGACGCGCTGGAGCGGCGTCTGGGCGTGATGGACACCACCGCACTGGTGATGTGCCGCGACAACGAGCTGCCGATACGAGTCATGAACATGTTTGCGAAGGGGGACCTGCAGCGCCTGGTGATGGGCGAGGCGGTGGGAACCCTGGTCGAGGGGTCCAGGCAATGACAGATGCGACGATCAAGGATGCGCGCGAGCGCATGGACAAGACGCTGGAATCGCTGCGCACGGAACTGGGCAAGATTCGCACCGGGCGCGCTCACCCCAGCCTGCTGGATCACGTGCACGTGGAGTACTACGGTACCGAAGTGCCGATCAACCAGGTGGCCAATGTGAACGCGGAGGATGCCCGCACGCTGGCGGTGCAGCCGTACGAAAAGGACATGATCGGCAAGATCGAAAAGGCGATCATGACCTCCGATCTGGGGCTCAACCCGTCGTCCCAGGGCATGGTCATCCGCGTGCCGCTGCCGGCGCTGACCGAGGAACGGCGGCGCGAACTGGTCAAGGTGGTCAAGTCGGAGGCCGAAGGGGCGCGCGTGGCCGTGCGCAACATCCGGCGTGACGCCAACAATACCTTCAAGCAGCAGGTGAAGGACAAGGCGATCTCCGAGGACGACGAAAAGCGCGCTCAGGACGAGATCCAGAAGCTGACGGATGATCACATCGCGCGCATCGACAAGATGCTCGCCGACAAGGAAAACGAGCTGATGGAGGTCTGACGGCCTCCGATCATGCCGGATCCGCACCCGAACATGAGTGCCGAAGCCGTGCTGCCCGCCCATGTGGCGGTGATCATGGACGGCAACGGCCGCTGGGCCGAGGCGCGTGGCCAGCCCCGGGCCGCCGGGCACCGTGAAGGCCTCGGCGCGACCCGGGAGGCGGTCCGCTATTTCGGCGAGCGCGGGGTCACCGCGCTGACCCTGTTTGCCTTCAGCAGCGAGAACTGGCGCCGCCCGCGGGACGAGGTGGAGGCGCTGTTCGAGCTGTTCATCACGGCGATCGAGGGTGACCTCCCGGAACTGCTGGAGCGCGGCGTGCGTCTGCGTTTCATCGGCGAGCGCGCGCGTTTCCCCGAGGAACTGCAGCAGCGCATGCAGGAGGCCGAGCGCCGGACCGGTGACAACCGGGGTCTGGAACTGGTGATTGCGCTGGGCTATGGCGGACGCTGGGACGTGCAGCAGGCGGCGCTTCGCTGGGCGCGCGAGCAGGGTGATGCCGCACGCAGCGACGACGAGATCGGTCTGGAACGCTATCTCAGTACCGCAGGCCTGCCCGACGTGGATCTCCTGATCCGCACCGGCGGCGAGCAGCGGATCAGCAATTTTCTGCTGTGGCAGGCGGCCTACGCGGAACTGCTGTTCATCGATACCCTGTGGCCGGACATGACCCGCGAGAATTTCGCCGCCGCGCTGGAATGGTATGCCGGCCGGCAGCGCCGTTTCGGGGGCGTTCCGGGGACGCAGGGCGAGGCGGTGGATGCTTAAGCAGCGCGTGATCACGGCCAGTGCGCTGGGACTTCCGGCGCTGGCGCTGATTGCCTGGGGCCCGGCGTGGGCGGTGCTGATCCTGGTCGCCGCGACCCTGGGCCTGGCGGCCTGGGAGTGGGGCGTTCTGGCGCGGCTTCGGGGTGCCGCAATGCTGGTGCCCTGGACCGTGCTGGCGGTGGCCGGGATTGCGCTGCCGACCCTGGCGGGCAGTGAGCACCTCGAGCTGACGGGGGTGATCCTGGGCGTGGCGCTGTGGGCGGCGGCGGCCTTTGCGCTGCCGTTCTATCACGCGGATACGGCGTCGGAGGCGGTCTGGCGTCCCTTGCTGCGGGCCAGCGGGTTGCTGATGGTCGTCGCCGCGGGCGTGTCCATCCTGGCGCTGCATCGTCTCGAACCGTTGCTGGTGGTCTATCTGATCGTACTGATCGGGCTGGCGGATACCGGGGCGTATTTTGCGGGTCGGCGCTTCGGCCGCACCGCGCTGGCGCCCGAGATCAGTCCCGGGAAGACCCGCGAGGGCCTGATGGGGGGCATGGGCCTGGTGTTCGTGTTCGCGGTGATCGTGGCCGGGGCCGCCGATCTGGATCCGATGGATGCCCTCCCGTTCGTGCTGCTGTCCATCGTGACCGGGCTGATCTCGGTGGTGGGCGATCTGTTCGAAAGCATTCTCAAGCGCCGTGCCGGGGCCAAGGACAGCGGTTCCTTGCTGCCGGGGCACGGCGGTATTCTGGATCGTGTGGACAGCCATCTTGCGGCGGCACCAGTGCTGGCGGGCGGGCTGTACTGGCTGCAGCTGTGGCCGGTACCCGCAGCCTGATGGTTTCCGGGGCATCACGCCCCGACCTCCGGGAGCATTCCATGAACAAGCAACAGATCACCATCCTCGGCTCCACCGGCTCCATCGGACTCAGCACCCTGGACGTGGTGGCGCGCCAGCCGGAACGCTTTTCGCTGTACGCGCTGACCGCGCACCGCAATGTCGAGCGGATGGAGGCGCAATGCCTGGAGTTTCGCCCGCGGGTGGCGGTGATGGTGGAGCCGGAGGCGGCGGAGAGCCTGCGCGACCGACTGACCGCCGCCGGCTGCGAGACCGAGGTGCGCGGCGGTGCGGAGGCGCTGGTCGAGGTCTGTCGCGCACCCGAGGTGGATGCGGTGATGGCGGCGATTGTCGGCGCCGCGGGCCTGCTGCCGACCCTGGCGGCGGCGGAGCACGGCAAGCGGGTGCTGCTGGCCAACAAGGAAGCGCTGGTGATGTCGGGGGCGTTGCTGATGGATGCCGTCGGGCGCTCGGGCGCGCGGCTGTTGCCGATCGATTCCGAACACAATGCGATCTTCCAGTGCCTGCCCAACGGCTACACCTGCGCCGATCCGGTGAGCCCGCACGGGGCCAGCCGGATCTGGCTGACGGCCTCCGGCGGGCCGTTTCGCGAGCGCTCGCTGGAGACCTTCGGCGAGATCACCCCGGACGAGGCCTGCGCCCACCCCAACTGGGACATGGGTCGCAAGATCTCGGTCGACTCGGCCACGATGATGAACAAGGGGCTCGAGCTGATCGAGGCCTGCTGGCTGTTCGCGGTGCCGCCGACGAGCATCCAGGTGGTGCTGCATCCGCAGAGCATCGTGCACTCCATGGTGGCGTATGAAGACGGCTCGGTGCTGGCGCAGATGGGCAACCCCGACATGCGCACGCCGATCGCCCATGCGCTGGCGTGGCCGGAACGCATGTCCTCCGGTGTACAGGCACTGGACCTTCTCAGCATGGGGGCGCTGGAATTCTCCGAGCCCTGCGAGACCCGTTATCCGGCCTTGCGCCTGGCGCAGCGCGCGCTGGAGAAGGGGGGCACGGCCACCGCGGTGCTGAACGCCGCCAACGAGATCGCGGTTGAGGCCTTCCTCGCGGGCGAGCTGGCCTTTGATGCGATCCCGGCCCTGATCGAGGCGACCCTCGAGGGGGTAGAGCCGGAACCCGCGGAGACGCTGGAAGTCGTACTGGGTGCCGACGCGCGGGCGAGAGCGCACGCGCGGGACTGGCTGGACATGCGGAGGCGTGAAGCGGTGTGACGGGATTTCTGACCAGTCTGCTGGCCTTTGTCGTGGCGATCGGGGTGCTCGTCACGGTGCACGAGTACGGCCATTTTCTGGCGGCCCGCCTGATGGGGGTGAAGGTCCTGCGTTTTTCCGTGGGCTTCGGCCGGCCGTTGTGGTCGCGGCGTTTCGGGCGTGATCGGACCGAATTCGCGATCGCCTCCATCCCTCTGGGCGGCTATGTGAAGATGCTCGACGGTCGCGAGGGCGAGGTGCCGGCGGACGAGGAACACCGCGCGTTCGATCGCCAGGGACTGGGGGCGCGGACGTTCGTGGTGTCCGCCGGCCCCGCGGCGAACTTCCTGCTGGCGATCGCGGTGTTCGCGGTGATGTTCATGATCGGCGTGGGCGGCGTGCGCCCGGTGGTGGGCGAGATCACCCCGGGATCGCCGGCCGCGGAAGCGGGCCTGGAGCGGGGCGAGGAGATCGTGCGCATCGCCGGGCGCGAGGTCGGGGACTGGGAACAGGCCAACCTGCGGCTGCTTGACCACGCGGTGCGGGGTGATACGGTGCCGCTGATCGTCCGCGATGCCGACGGTCGCGAGATCGAACGCAGCCTGGATCTGTCGGCCCGCGCCGAACTGCTGGGCGAGGGACAGTTCCTCGACCGCCTGGGCGTGGCGCCGTACCGGCCGCAGCTGGAGCCCGTGATCGGCCAGGTCGAATCCGGTTCGCCGGCCGATCGCGCCGGGCTGCAGCCCGGGGACCGGGTGGTCGCGATGAACGGCGACGGCGTCGCGGACTGGAATGCCTGGGTCGAGCGTATCCGGGCCAGCGCCGGGAGCGAGCTGTCCGTCACGCTGGAACGCGACGGGGTGCGGCAACAGGTGACGCTGACCCCCGAGCCGGTAGAGGCCGAACAGGGTACCATCGGGCGGATCGGGGCCGGCGTGGATCCGGATCAGCCGGCGATGCGCGAGCTGAGCGTGATCGTGCGCCAGGGGCCGGTGGAGGCTGTCGGTTCCGGCGCGGTGCGGACCTGGGAGGTCACGACCCTGACCCTCGGGATCCTCTGGCGCATGGTGACCGGCGAGGCCTCGGTCAAAAATATCAGCGGACCGGTTACCATAGCCGAGTTTGCCGGCACGTCCGCGGTCATCGGGATCTCCGCCTTCCTCGGTTTTCTCGGGATCGTCAGCGTGTCGCTGGGGATTATCAATCTGCTGCCCATCCCGATGCTCGACGGCGGGCACCTGCTGTACTACGCGGCGGAAGCCGTGAAGGGCAGCCCGGTGTCGGAAAAGACCCAGATCGTGGGCCAGCAGATCGGGTTGCTGATGATCGCGGCATTGATGATCCTCGCCTTCTACAACGACTTGACACGGTTGTTCGGCTGACCGGAAACGGGACCGGACGCCCTCCACTTGGCGGACAGCATGGCGCGACAAAGCTTGAAAGGATGGGCCCTGCTCGGCCTGGTGACCCTCGCGGGGCCGGCCTGGGGGCAGGCCTATCAGATCGAGGACATCGAGATTGAAGGGCTGGAACGCATTACCGCGGGGACGGCTCTGAGCTATCTCCCGGTGGAGGTGGGTGACACCTTCGATGACAGCCAGACGCCGGAGGTGATCCGCGAGCTCTTCCGCACCGGCTTTTTCGATGACGTGGAGCTGGCGCGGCGCGGTGACGTCCTGGTGGTGATCGTTTCCGAACGGCCGGCGATCAACGAGATCCGCTTCTCCGGGAACAACGACATCCCCGACGAGGCGCTGGAGGAGGCACTGGAATCGGTGGGCCTGCGCAGCGGGCGGGTGTTCAACCGGACGCTGCTGGAGCGCATCGAGAACGAGATCCGCGAACAGTATTTCGCCCGCGGACGCTACAACGTGCGCATCGACGTCGACATCGTCGACCTGGCGCGCAACCGGGTGGATGTCGACATCGACATCACCGAAGGGCCGCAGGCGAAGATCCGGGGCGTGAACCTGGTCGGCAACCAGGCGTTCGACGACGGCGATCTCAAGGGTGATTTCGAATCGGGGATCCCGCGCTGGTGGCAGTTTTTCTCCAGCCGCGACGACTATTCCCGCGAGAAGCTCTCCGGCGACCTGGAGACCCTGCGCTCGCGCTACCTGGATTCCGGCTTTCTCGAGTTCGACGTGGATTCCACCCAGGTCACGCTGTCGCCCAATCGCGAAGACCTGTACATCACCATCAATGTCGACGAGGGCGAACCCTATACCCTGACCGGCACTTCGCTGGCCGGTGATTTCGTCATCCCGGAGGAGGAACTCGAGGGTCTGATCGAGGTGGATCTGGGCGCGCCGTTCTCGCGCAGCCAGGTCACCGAGTCGGCGGAGCGCATGGCGGAACGCCTGGAGCGCGAGGGTTATGCCTTTGCCAACGTCAATCCGGTGCCGGATGTCGACGAGGACAGCCGTGAAGTCACGGTGACGTTCTTCGTGGACCCCGGTCCCCGGGTGTACGTGCGGCGGATCAACATCTCCGGCAACGAGAACACCCAGGAGAGCGTCTACCGCCGCGAGCTGCGGCAGATGGAGTCGTCCTGGTACAACGGGGCGCTGATCGAGCGCTCGCGGATCCGCCTGCAGCGGCTGCCGTTCGTTGCCAGCGCGAACGTGGAAACGCGGCGGGTGCCGGGCTCGGACGACGAGGTCGATCTCGACATCAGCGTGACCGAACGCCAGTCCGGCGCGCTGTCCATCGGCGCCGGGTATTCGCAGAACCAGGGGTTGCTGCTGTCCGGCTCGATCTCGCAGGACAACTTCCTCGGCACCGGCAACCGGTTTTCCACGGAGATCAGCACCTCCGACGTGAACCGGGTTTTCCGCATGAACCTGACGAACCCGCATTACACGCCGGCCGGGGCCAGCCGCGGTTTCTCGGTGTTCTACCGCGAAGTGGACGCCGAAGCGGCGAACATCTCGCGTTATTCCACCGACCGCTACGGGTTCAACGTGACCTACGGGATCCCGCTGTCGGAGGTGGACCGGGTGCGCATCCGGCCGGGATTCGAGCACATTGCGGTCAATACCGTGGACCACACCGGCGGGCGTACGGGCACGCCGGTGGAGATCCGCGACGAACTGGACGAGTTCGGTGACACGGCCAACCTGGTCAAGCTGGAGACCAGCTTCATCCACGACACGCGGGATTCGACGACCTTCGCCAGCGAGGGCCGGCGGCACCGGATCGGGATGGAGCTGGCGATTCCCGGCAGTGATCGCGAGTTCTACAAGCTGACCTATTCCGGCGAGGAGCTGTTCCGCCTGAGCGAGCGTTTCAGCTTCTCCGTTTCCGGAGGCATCGGTTACGGCGACGGGTTCGGCAGCGACGAACTGCCGTTCTTCGAACGGTTCTTTGCCGGCGGGATCCAGTCGGTGCGCGGCTACGAGGCCAACCGTCTGGGCGACCTGCGGCCGCTGCGCAACGGGCAGCCGGCCACGCGCGACAGCAACGATGATCCCTATGGCGGGCGCCTGCGGACCACGGTGTCCGGCGAGCTGTTCTTCCCGGCCCCGTTCGCCGCGGATAATGATGCGATCCGCATGAGTACCTTCGTGGACGCCGGCAACGTGTTCAACGAGCCGGGCGATTTCGACGTGGGAGAGCTGCGCGCGGCGGCGGGACTGGCGCTGACCTGGTTCTCGCCGGTGGGGCCGCTGAGCTTCAGCGTGGCCGAGCCGCTGAACGACGAGCCGGGTGACGATACCCAGAGCTTCCAGTTCCAGCTGGGCGCGGGCTTCTGAACGAGCACAACCGCAGTGACAAGCACGGGGGCGGCAATGCCCCGGGAGGCGGCATGAAGGCCTGGATAACGGCCGGTATCGGTTTCGCACTGGTAGTGGCGGGCTGGACGGCAGTCCCCGCGATGGCCGGTGCGCAGACCGTGGGTTACGTGACCATGAACCGGATCCTGGAGGATTCGCCGCAGGCCGAACAGGCGATGCGCGAGCTGGAGGAGGAGTTTTCCCCGCGCGATTCCGAGCTGGTGGCCGAACGCGAGGAACTGCAGCGGCTGCGCGATCGCCTGGAGCGCGAGGGCGACATGATGGACCCGTCCGAACGGGCCGCGCTGGAGCGCGAGTTCTCGGCCCGTTCGCGCGAGTTCCGGCGCGCCCAGGAGAGCTTTTCCGAGGACCTCAACGTGCGCCGCAACGAGGAACTGTCGCGCCTGCAGCGGCGCATCAACGACGCGATCGCCGAGCTGGCGCGCGAGCGCGACATCGACGTGATCCTGACCGAGCGCAACGTGCTCTACGCCTCGGATCGCGTGGACATCACCGACGACGTGCTGGCCGCGATGCAGCGTGAGTGATCCGGACGGCATCGAGACCGCGGCCCTGGCGCGTCGGGTCGGGGGCGAGCTGGAGGGCGACGGTGCGCGGCGTATCCGCGGACTGGCCTCCCCGGCGCGTGCGGCACCGGATCAGCTGGCGTTCGTGGTGCGCGCCGATGCATTGCCGGACGGGCTGGCGGATTCGCGCGCCGGGGCCCTGCTGATTCCCGCCGATCTGCCTGCCGCGGTCCTGCCGGCGGGGGCGGTGCGCATCCGCGTGGCGGCGGTTTATCCGGCCTATGCGCGCGTGAGCCAGATGCTGGCCGAAACGCGCCGCGCGCGTGAGCCGGGCATTGCGCCTTCGGCGGTTGTCGATCCGTCGGCACGGGTCGATCCCGCCGCGACGGTCGCTGCCGGCGCGGTGATTGGCGCGGGTGCCCGCCTGGAATCCGGTGCCGTGGTGGAGGCGCAGGCGCATGTCGGCCGCGACGCGGTGATCGGCGCGGGCAGCTTCCTGCATCCCGGCGTGCGCGTACTCGACGGCGTGGTGCTGGGCGAGCGCTGTCTGGTGCACGCCGGCACGGTCATCGGGGCCGACGGTTTCGGCTTCGCGCCGGAAGACGGCACCTGGCTCAAGATCGAGCAGCTGGGCGGGGTCCGCGTGGGTGATGATGCGGAGATCGGGGCCAACTGCACGATCGATCGCGGGGCCGTGGAAGACACGCGGATTGGTCACGGCGTGAAGATCGACAACCTGGTTCATGTTGCCCATAACGTCGAGATTGGAGACCATACGGCGATTGCCGGCTGTGTCGGTATCGCGGGCAGTGCCCGCATCGGCCGGCATTGTGCCATCGGCGGCGGGGCGGGGATCCTCGGCCATCTGAGCATCGCCGACCACGTGACGATCCACGCGATGACCCTGGTCACCCGCAGCATCGAGCAGGCCGGGCATTACGCCTCGGGCGTTCCGCATCAGGAGGCCCGACTGTGGAACCGGACCCTGGCCCGCCTGCGGCGCCTGGGCCGACGCGCGCGCGACACATGAGCAGCAGGGCATCCGGCGGCCCGAAACAACATCACCAGGACAAGAAAACAGGATACGCCCCGTGGATGCCCTCGACGTTCAGCAGATCATGCAGTACCTCCCTCACCGTTACCCGTTCCTGCTGGTGGACCGGGTGGTGGAATGCGAACCCGGCGAGCACCTGGTCGGGCTGAAGAACGTCAGCATCAACGAGCCGTTCTTTCAGGGGCATTTTCCGGTCAAGCCGGTGATGCCGGGGGTGCTGATTCTCGAGGCCCTGGCGCAGGCGACCGGGCTGCTGGCGTTCAAGACCGAGGAGGCGCGCGGCGAGAATCAGGACAAGCAGCAGCTCTATCTGTTCGTGGGCATCGATCAGGCGCGCTTCCGCCGCCAGGTGGTGCCTGGTGACCAGCTGGACCTGCGGGTGGAGCTGACCCGAACGGTGCGCGGGATCTGGCGCTTTGACGCCGAGGCGAAGGTGGAAGACGAGATCTGCGCCACCGCCGAACTGATGTGTGCGGGCAAGGAAATCGAGGCGTGATCGACTCGCGGGCGGACATCCATCCGAGTGCCGAGCTGGACAGTTCGGTGGAAGTGGGGCCGTTCTCGGTGATCGGCCCGAACGTGCGCATCGGCGCGGGGACCCGCGTGGGGCCGCACGTGGTGATCAACGGGCCGACCGAGATCGGCCGCGACAACCGCATCTTCCAGTTCTCGTCGATCGGCGAGGAGCCGCAGGACACCAGCTATCGTGGCGAGCCGACCCGCCTGGTGATCGGCGACCGCAACGTGATCCGCGAGTCGGTGACCCTCAGCCGCGGAACCGCCAAGGGACTGGGCGAGACGGTGATCGGCCATGACAACCTGATCATGGCCTACGTGCACATCGCCCATGACTGCACCATCGGCAGCGAGATCATCTTCTCCAACGCCACCTCGCTGGCCGGCCACGTGGAGATCCACGACAAGGCCACTCTGGGCGGCTTTACCCTGGTGCACCAGTTCTGCCGCGTGGGGACCTTCGCGTTCACCAGCATGGGCTCGGCGCTCAACCGCGATCTGCCGCCGTACTGTCTGGCCAGCGGCAACTACGCGCGGCTGATCGGGATCAACAAGATCGGGCTGCGCCGCAACGGGTTCAGCGACGAGGCGATCCAGGGGCTGCATCGGGTGTTCATCCGCGGCATGCGCGGGCGCGCCGGGCGCGAATCGCATCTCGACGCGATGCTGGCGGAGACCGATATCCCCGAGGTGCGCGATCTGATCCACTTCGTCCAGGGGTCGCGGCGCGGCATCCTGCGGGGTGGCCGCCAGCACTGACCGCGGTTTTCGCGCGCAAGCGCCAAGCGCGCTCCTGCGGGGGTACCGCACGGGGCGCACGGGGCATGGGTCGGGCCCCGGCATCCCGGCAGCATCCAGGGGCAAACGCGCTGAGCCCGCACGGTGCGTCAGTCGGCGGGCAGCAGCTGTCCGTGCTCCAGCATCTCGGCGGCCGCCGCGGCCACTCGGCGATCCGCGCCGCCGTCGCCCAGTCTTTCCCGTACCCGTGACAGGCGCTCGCGCATCGCCTCCAGGCGTTGCGGTTCCCGCAGCAGGGCGTCGGCGTCGTCGGTGAGGCGTTGCGGGTTCGCGTCGTGCTGCAGGTATTCGGGGACGACCCCTTCCTCGGCGACGATGTTGACCAGCGCGATGTGCTCCAGGTGCACCAGGCGGCGGAACACGAAATGCGACAGTGCGCCCATGCGGTAGAACACCAGCATCGGCGCCCGCAGCAGGCCGGCCTCCAGGGTGGCGGTGCCGGAGGCGGTCAGCAGCAGGTCGGCGCCGGCCATCACCGCGTGGGTCCCGTCCTCGCCCTCGACGTAGTCCAGCGGCGGTGTGCCGGCGCTCGCGTCGTGCCCGGCGGGCGGCGGGGCCAGCCCGGCCAGGCGCTCGGCGGTGACCCCGGGGGCGAGACCCACCGCGAAGCGCAGATCCGGATGTCGATGGTGCAGGCGGCGGGCGGTTTCCAGCAGCAGGGGCCAGTGGCGCTTGAGCTCGCCGCCGCGGCTGCCCGGCAGCAGGCCGATGATCCGGGTATCGGGCCCGACGCCCAGGCGTTGGCGCAGGGGCGGTTCCGGCGCCTGCACGCGGTCCACCAGCGGGTTGCCGACATAGCGTACCGGGACGCCGGCGCGTTCATAGATCGCGGTCTCGAACGGGAACAGCACGGCCATGGCGTCGACATGGCGCCGGATGCGGCGGATGCGGCCGCTGCGCCAGGCCCACAGCTGCGGGCTGACGTAGAACAGCACCGGGATGCCCAGGCGTTTGGCATGCGCGGCAAGGCGCAGGTTGAACTCGACGTAGTCGACCAGCACCAGCAGCGCGGGGCGGGTGGTCTCGAGGTGGTCGCACATGCGGCGGAACAGCCGTCGCAGGCGGGGGTAGTTGACCAGCACGTCGACCAGCCCGACCACCGCCAGTTCTTCCACGTCGATGCGGGTATCGACGCCGGCGGCGCGCATGCGTTCACCGCCCATCCCGGAGAAACGCAGGTCGTCGGCGTGGCCGGCAAGTTCCCGCACCAGTCCCGCCCCCAGGGCGTCGCCGGAGGTCTCCCCGGCGCAGACGACGACCTCGCGGGTCATGCCAGTGTGCGGCGGATCCGCTCGACGATGCGATCGACCTGGGCGTCTTCCAGCTCGGGGAAGATCGGCAGGGACAGGCAGCGCGCGGCCACCGATTCGGTTACCGGCAGGGATTCAGGCTCGCCGTCGGGTTCTGCGAACGCCTTCTGCTGGTGCAGCGGCACCGGGTAGTAGATCGCGTTGGCGATGCCGTCCTCGGTGAGTGCGCTCATCAGCGCCTCGCGGTGATCGGTCAGCAGGGTGTACTGGTGGTATACGTGGACGCCGATCCCGTCCTCGTGCGGGGTCTCCAGCGGCAGGTCCTTCAGCCCCTCGCTGTAGCGCGCAGCCACGCGCCGGCGCTCGGCGTTGTAGTGGTCGATGTGCGGCAGCTTGCAGCGCAGGATCGCCGCCTGCATCTCGTCCAGGCGCGAGTTGTAGCCGATCTCGTCGTGGTAGTAGCGGACGCTGGAGCCGTGGTTGCGCAGGCGGCGCAGGGCCTCGGCCGAGGACGGACAGGAGGTGGTCACCAGCCCGCCGTCGCCGAATGCGCCGAGGTTCTTGCTGGGGAAGAAGCTGAACGCCCCGAACGCGGTGGTGGAGCCGGTCTGCGCGCCGTCGATGCTGGCGCCGAAGGACTGCGCGCAGTCCTCGATGACCAGCAGCTTGTGGCGCTCGGCGATCTCGCGGATGCGCGGCAGATCGGCCGGCTGGCCGAACAGATGCACCGGCAGCACGGCCCGGGTGCGCGGGCTGATGGCCGCCTCGATCTGTTCCGGGTCCAGATTGAAGGTCCGCGGGTCGATGTCGATGAACACCGGCTCGGCGCCCAGATAGCGGATGGCCTCGGCGGTCGCGATGAAGGTGAACGGCGTGGTGATGATCTCGTCACCGGGCCCGACGCCCGCGGCATGCAGCGCCAGTTGCAGGGCGTCGGTGCCGGAGGCGCAGGTGATGGCGTGTTCCACGCCGAGGTAGTCGGCCAGCTCCTCTTCCAGCGCCTGGACGTTGGGTCCGAGGATGAAACGGGCGCCGGTGAGGACTTCCTGCAGGGCGGCATCGATCTCGGTGCGCAGCGTCTGGTACTGACGCTGCAGGTCGACCATGGGGATCACGGGCGGGCTCCTGTTGCGGATTCGATTGCGGAGTGCGGGCCGTCGGCGCGGCCCATCACGTTGAGATTGGCCTGCACCAGTTCGGTGATGCGGCTGGCGGTCTCCAGCGCGCGCTGGCCGTCGCGGCCGCTGACCAGGACCGGGGCGTCGCCGCGCGCGGCGGCCACGAACGCGCGGATCTCGGCGAGCAGGGCATCGGCCTCGTCGAACACGCGCTCGTCGCGGTGGATCTCGGGCGCCCCGGTCTCGGGATCGACGTCACCCAGGTGGTTGAACGACAGGATGCGGTTCTGGAAGTCCACCGAGGCGTAGGCATGCGACTGGAAGATGCGCATGCGCCGCTCGGATTTGGTGCTGATACGGCTGGAGGTGACGTTGGCCACGCAGCCGTCCTCGAACTCCAGGCGCGCATTGGCGATGTCGATGTCGCCGGTCAGGACCCGGGCGCCGGAAGCGCGGATCTCGGCCAGCGGCGAGTCGACCAGGGCCAGGATGATGTCGATGTCGTGGATCATCAGGTCCAGCACCACCGAGACGTCGGTGGCGCGCGGCTTGTACGGCGCCAGTCGGTGCGACTCGATGAAGCGCGGGTGCAGCGGATTCTCGGTCAGCTGGCGCAGGGCCGCGTTGAAGCGTTCCAGATGCCCGACCTGCAGTACCACGCCGCGTTCTTCGGCCAGCCGGTTGAGGGCCTCGGCCTCGTCCAGTGTCGCGGTCACGGGCTTCTCGACCAGCACGTGGCAGCCGGCCTCGATGAAATCGCGGGCGATCGCGTAGTGCAGGGTGGTGGGCGCGGCGATGGAGACCGCATCCACCCGGCCGATCAGGGCGCGGTGGTCGGTCTCGGCCGCGCAGCCATGTTCGGCGGCGACACGGCGGGCGGTTTCGGGGTCGGCATCGGCCACCGCCACCAGTTCGGTGTCGGGCAGTGCCGCGTATTTGGCCGCATGCCAGCGGCCGAGATGGCCAACACCGACGGCGGCGCAGCGCAGGGGATTCTGGGACATGGTCGGGATGCTCGGTCCGGAGGGGGCTGTGCTAGGATTTCGGCGCCATTGTAACGGATCCCCCGGATGGCGTGCGGGGGCTCGCCCGGGAAAACGGCGTGCGGACATCGGGAGCGGCTTCATGAGCGGCAAGACAGGCGGGGCAGACGGGGTCGCGGGCGTCGACGAGGTGGGTCGCGGGCCGCTGGCCGGGCCGGTGGTGGCCGCGGCGGTGATCCTGCCGGAAGGCTTCGATGCCCCCGGTCTGACCGATTCCAAGAAACTCACCGCGCGCCGGCGCGAGGCCCTGGACGAGCGGATCCGCGACGGTGCCCTGGCCTGGGCCCTGGGGCGCGCCGAGGCGGCCGAGATCGATCATCTGAACATCCATCGCGCGACCCTGCTGGCGATGCAGCGGGCGGTGCAGGCCCTGGATCCGGCGCCGGTGCATCTGCTGGTGGACGGCCGTTTCACCCCGGAGGGCCCGTGGACCGCCGAGGCCCGGGTGGGCGGTGATGGCAGCGTGGCCGCGATCAGCGCCGCTTCGGTGATCGCCAAGGTGGCGCGCGATCGCGAGTTGCGCGCGCTGCACGAGCAGTGGCCGGAATACGGCTTCGACCGCCATGCCGGCTACCCGACCGCCGCCCATCGCGCGGCCCTGGAACGCCACGGGCCGTGTCCCGCGCATCGGCGCAGCTTCGGCCCGGTGGCGCGTGCGCTGGCGGCTGCTGCGCAACCGGCTGCGGAAGAACGGGGGCACGCATGACCGTCACCCCTGCCACGACCGCCGATGCCGGGCTGCATGATCCGGGGTTCGTGCACCTGCGGGTGCACTCGGAGTATTCCCTGGTCGATGGCCTGGTGCGTCTGAAGCCGCTGGTGCAGAGCGTGGCCGCGGCCGGGATGCCGGCAGTGGCGGTCACCGATCACTGCAACCTGTTCGGGCTGGTCAAGTTCTACAAGGCGGCGATCGGCGCCGGCGTGCAGCCGATCGTGGGCGCGGACGTACTGGTGCGCGACGCGCGTGCCGACGGCACTCCGGCGCGCATGACCCTGCTGGCGCAGAACGATGCCGGCTATCGCAACCTGACCCGGCTGATCTCGCGCGCCTGGCAGGAGGGTCAGGAGAAGGGCGTGCCGCGGATCGACTGCGCCTGGCTCGACGGCGGCGCGGCGGAGGGGCTGATCGCCCTGTCCGGGACCATCGACGGGCTGTTCGTCAGTGGCAGCGGGGTCGCGCAGGCCCTTGCCGAGCCCGTGCTGCAGCCGTGGCTGGAGCGTTTCCCCGGGCGCTTCTATCTGGAGCTCACGCGCACCGGGCGGCCGGGCGAGGAGGCCTGGATCGAGGCCGCGATCGGCGCGGCCGAGAGCCACGGACTGCCGGTGGTCGCCACCAACGACGTGCGTTTTCTCAGCGGCGAGGACTTCGAGGCCCACGAGGCGCGGGTGTGCATCCACGACGGCCACACCCTGGACGACGCGCGCCGGCCGCGGCGCTACTCCGAGCAGCAGTACCTGCGCACGCCGGAGGAGATGGCCGCGCTGTTCGAGGACATCCCCGAGGCCCTGGCCAACAGCGTGGCCATCGCCCGGCGCTGCAGCGTGCGCCTGACGCTCGGGGAATCGGTGCTGCCGGATTTCCCGGTGCCGGAAGGGCGCACGGTGGAGCAGCATCTGCGCGAGATCTCCGATCAGGGGCTGCGCGCACGCCTGGAGCGCTTCCAGTTCGCCGACACCGCGGACTACGAGGCGCGGCTGACGCGCGAGCTGGACGTGATCTGCCAGATGGGCTTCCCCGGCTACTTCCTGATCGTGGCCGACTTCATCCAGTGGGCGAAGGACAACGGGATCCCGGTGGGGCCGGGGCGCGGTTCCGGTGCCGGCTCGCTGGTGGCCTACGTGCTGGGAATTACCGACCTGGATCCATTGCGTTACGAGCTCCTGTTCGAGCGGTTTCTCAATCCCGAACGGGTCTCCATGCCCGACTTCGACGTCGACTTCTGCATGGAGAAGCGCGACGACGTGATCGAATACGTCGCCGAGCGCTACGGCCGTGACAAGGTCTCGCAGATCATCACCCACGGCACCATGGCGGCCAAGGCGGTGGTACGCGACGTCGGGCGCGTGCTGGGGCACGGCTACGGCTTCGTCGACCGCATCGCCAAGCTGATCCCGTTCGAGCTGGGCATGACCCTGGAGAAGGCCCTGACCGAGAGCGAGGACCTCAAGGCGCAGTACGACGAGGACGAGGAGGTCCGCGCGATCATCGATCTGGCGATGAAACTGGAAGGACTGACCCGCAACGCCGGCAAGCACGCCGGCGGGGTGGTGATCGCGCCGTCGGCGCTGACCGACTTCTCTCCGCTGTACTGCGAAGATGACGGCGGCTCGCTGGTGACCCATTTCGACAAGGACGATGTCGAGGCGGTGGGCCTGGTCAAGTTCGACTTTCTCGGGCTGCGCACGCTGACCATCATCGACTGGGCGGTGCAGAACCTGAAGCGCATGGATCCGGAGATCGAGATCGATCTGGAGGGCGTGCCGCTGGACGACCCGGAGACCTTCCGTCTTCTGAAAGGCTATCAGACCACCGCGGTGTTCCAGCTGGAATCCGGTGGCATGAAGGACCTGATCCGGCGTCTGCAGCCGGACAGCTTCGAGGACATCATCGCGCTGGTGGCGCTGTACCGCCCGGGGCCGCTGCAGTCGGGGATGGTGGACGACTTCATCGACCGCAAGCACGGACGCTCCGAGGTGGAATACCCGCACCCGGATCTGGAGCCGGTGCTCAAGCCGACCTATGGCGTGATCCTGTACCAGGAGCAGGTGATGCAGATCGCCCAGGTGCTGGCCGGCTACACCCTGGGCGGTGCGGACCTGCTGCGCCGCGCGATGGGCAAGAAGAAGCCCGAGGAGATGGCCAAGCAGCGCGAGATCTTCGTCAATGGCGCGGTGGAACGCGGGGTGGAGGAGCACACCGCGACCTATATCTTCGACCTGGTGGAGAAGTTCGCCGGCTACGGCTTCAACAAGTCGCACTCCGCGGCCTATGCCCTGGTGGCCTACCAGACCGCCTGGCTCAAGGCGCATTATCCGGCGCCGTTCATGGCGGCGGTGCTGTCCGCGGACATGGACAACACCGACAAGGTGGTCGGCCTGATCGAGGAATGCCGCAGCATGGAGCTGGCGGTGCTGCCGCCGGACGTGAACCAGTCGGACTACCGCTTTACCGTGCAGGACGCGCGCACGGTGGTGTACGGGCTGGGGGCGATCAAGGGGGTCGGCGAGTCGGCGATCGAGACCCTGCTGAAGGCCCGCAACGAGGGCGGGCCGTTCCACGGGCTGGTGGACCTGTGCCAGCGGGTGGATCTGGGCAAGCTCAACAAGCGGGTGCTGGAGACCCTGGTGCGGGCCGGTGCGCTGGATTCCCTCGGCGCCAACCGCGCGACCCTGCTGGCCGATATCCCCACCGCGGTGGCCGCGGCGGAACAGACCGAACGCAACGCCAGCCTGGGCGTGGTGGATCTGTTCGGCGATCCGGCGGCCGCGGTGGTGCCGGAGAGCGAGACGCAGCCGGAGATGGAGGACGATGACCGGCTGCGCGGGGAGAAAGAGACCCTCGGGCTGTATCTGACCGGGCACCCGGTGGAGCGCTATCGCGGGGAGCTGCGCAGCCTGACCGGCACCAGCCTGGCCGAGCTGGAGGCGAAACTGGAACAGCGCCCCGACGAGGGCGAGAACCGCGGGCGCGGACGCCAGGAGACCGTGCGCATCGCCGGGCTGGTGGTGGGCGTGCGGGTGCGCAACACCAACAGCGGGCGTATGGGCGTGGCAACCCTGGACGACCGCAGCGGGCGCGCCGAGCTGGTGCTCTTCAACGACGATTTCAACCAGTATCGTGAGCGCCTGGAGCCGGACACCCTGCTGGTGGCCGAGGGTACGGTGACCCTGGACGACTACGCCGGCGGGGTGCGCATGCGTGCGCGCCGGGTCCTGACCCTGGACGAGGCGCGCGTGCAATGGGCCCAGGCGCTGTGTCTGGACCTGCGCGAGGTCCGGCCGGAGCAGATCGCCGGGCTGCACGGCCTGCTGCAGGAGCACCGGCCGGCCGGGCGCGGCAACGGCAATGGCGGGACGCCGGAGGCGGACGAAGAGGGTGCCCCGCCCGGCTGCCCGCTGCGCCTGCGCTATCGCCGCGACGGCATGGAGGCGGAACTGAAGGTGCCGCCGGACTGGCGCATCCTGCCGAACGAGGCCCTGCTGCGCGGCATCCAGCAGACCCTGGGCCCTTCCTGCGAGGCGCGGCTGCTCTACCAGCGGGGCTAGGCCCGGCCGGCGGGGCCCGCTGCCGGCCAGCGTAGATCGCGCCGATTCGTTACACTCGCCACCCCGAACGTGACTGACTGGAATCCTTGCATGAACCCGGAATTTCTCGACTTCGAACAGCCGATCGCCGAACTGGAGGCCCGCATCCGCGACCTGCAGTATGTGAGCGACGACACCGAGGTCAATATCCAGGAAGAGGTCCAGCGGCTGCAGGACAAGTGCCAGTCGCTGACCGAAAGCATCTTTGCCAAGCTCACGCCCTGGCAGATCGCCCAGCTGTCACGTCATCCCCGCCGTCCGTATCTGCTCGACTACATCCCGGCGCTGTTCGAGGAATTCGAGGAACTGCACGGCGACCGCGCCTATGCCGATGATCCCGCGATCGTCGGCGGCATCGCCCGCTTCGACGGGCGGCCGGTGATGATCATCGGCCACCAGAAGGGGCGCCAGACCCGGGACAAGGTGCAGCGCAATTTCGGCATGCCGCGTCCGGAGGGCTATCGCAAGGCCCTGCGCCTGATGGAGATGGCCGAGCGCTTCCGCATGCCGGTGTTCACCTTCATCGACACCCCGGGCGCCTACCCCGGCGTGGGGGCCGAGGAGCGGGGCCAGAGCGAGGCGATCGCGCGCAACCTGCGGGTGATGGCGCGGCTGGACACTCCGATCATCGCCACGGTGATCGGCGAGGGCGGCTCCGGCGGTGCGCTGGCGATCGGCGTGGGCGACGCGACGCTCATGCTGCAGTACTCGACCTATTCGGTGATCTCGCCGGAAGGCTGCGCCTCGATCCTGTGGAAGAGTTCGGAAAAGGCCTCCGAGGCCGCCGAGGCGCTGGGGATCACCTCCGGGCGGCTGAAGGAGCTGGGTCTGATCGACCGGGTGATCGACGAACCGCTGGGCGGCGCCCACCGCGATCCGGAGACCATGGCCGAGCATCTGCGTGCGGCGCTGGCCGAGACCCTGGGCGGGCTGGAGCGGCTGGACCCGGGCAAGCGCCTGGAGCGGCGTTACCGCCGGCTGATGGACTACGGTGCCTTCCAGGAAGCCGGCGCCTGATCCCGTTGACGTCGCGCTGCGGCGGTTCCTCGAGGAGTGTCCCGCGGGCGGCCCGCTGCGCGTCGCCTTCAGCGGCGGTCGCGATTCCAGCGTCCTGCTGCATGCCCTGACCGCGACCTGTCGAGCTGTCGGGCATCCCGATCCCGAAGCCTGGCACGTGGACCACGGGTTGCACGCGCAGTCCGCGGCCCAGGCGGAACACTGTCGTGCGGTGGCGCATTCGCTGGGTCTGCATTTCGAGCACCGCGCGGTCGGTCCCCTCGAGACCCGCGCGGACGGGGTGGAGGCCGCGGCCCGGCACGCCCGCTATGCGCTGCTGCGCGAGGGCCTGGGGCCGACCGGGGTAGTGGTCACCGCGCATCATGCCGGGGACCAGGCCGAGACCTTCCTGCTCGCGGCCCTGCGCGGCAGCGGTCCGCTCGGCCTGCGTGGCATGCCCCCGTGGCGCCGCGAAGGCGAGGGCTGGCTGGCGCGCCCGCTGCTGGACGTGGCGGATGCAGCCGTGGCGACGCGGGCGCGGCGCGAGGGGCTGACCTGGATGGAGGACCCCACCAACGCCGATCCGGGGTTCGACCGCAACTTCCTGCGCCGCGAGATCCTGCCCCGGCTTAATGAACGGTTTGCGGCCTCGGCCGGGCTGGCGCGGGCCGCGCGCTGGCAGGCCGGGGTGGCCGACGGGGAGGACGCCGATCTCGCGCGCCACCTGGCGGGCGCCGGGGCCGGTGAGTGCCTGCCGCTGTCCGTCCTGCGGCCGCTGGAACCGGGACGCCGGAGCGCCCTCCTGCGTCACTGGATCCGGGAACACGGCCTGCGCCCGCCGGGCCACAGGCGGCTGGCGGAATTCCTGCGTCAGGCGCAGGCGGCCGGCGAGGATCGCCAGCCGCGGCTGGACTGGGACGAGGGCTGCCTGCGGCGCTACCGCGATGCGCTGTATCTGGATCCGCCGGAGACGGAGCCCGCGTCGCCCATCCCGTGGCCGGCCGGCCAGCAGCGGCTGCGTCTGCCCGATGGCCGGGTGCTGACCCGCGAGCATCCGGCGTTCGCCGATCCGCTGCTGGCCGGGGCGGTGGAGGTGGTGTTCCGGCAGGGTGGTGAACGGGTGCCGGCGGGCGGCCGGCACCGGCGGCTGAAGTCGCTGATGCAGGAGCGCGGGATTCCGCCATGGCGGCGTGCGCGCATCCCGCTGCTGCGCCCGCCGGGGGGCGAGGTGCGTGCCGTGCTGTGGCCGCGCGGACCGGATGACGGCGGCCCCCCGTGAGCTGCGTCGCAGGTTCGGGCCGAGGCGCCGCAGCCCCGCCATGACGGGCCCGCAGGCGCACCGCGGGGCGCGTTCGCGATTGAGCGAAAACGGGGGGTCTGGTACCCTTTGCGGGCATTTTGACCCCCGTCGGTCCCGGCCAGGTTTCCCGCATGACGCGATTCGTGTTTATCACCGGAGGCGTGGTTTCGTCTCTGGGCAAAGGTATTGCATCCGCCTCTCTGGGGGCGATCCTCGAGGCGCGTGGCCTGAAGGTCACGCTGATGAAGCTGGACCCCTACATCAACGTCGATCCGGGGACCATGAGTCCGTTCCAGCATGGCGAGGTGTTCGTCACCCATGACGGGGCCGAGACCGACCTGGATCTCGGGCACTACGAGCGCTTCGTGCGCATCCGCACCTCGCGGCACAACAATTTCACCACCGGCCAGATCTACGAGAACGTGATCCGCAAGGAGCGCCGCGGCGACTATCTGGGCGGCACGGTGCAGGTCATTCCGCACATCACCGACGAGATCAAGCGCTCGATCCGCGAAGGGGCGGATGACGCCGACATCGCACTGATCGAGATCGGCGGCACGGTGGGCGACATCGAGTCCCTGCCGTTCCTCGAGGCGATCCGCCAGATGGGCGTGGAGCTGGGGCGCGACAACGCGCTGTTCATGCACCTGACCCTGGTCCCCTATATCGACGCCGCCGGCGAGATCAAGACCAAGCCGACCCAGCATTCGGTCAAGGAACTGCGTTCCATCGGCATCCAGCCGGACATCCTGCTGTGCCGCTCGAGTCAGGCGATCCCCGAAGGGGAACGGCGCAAGATGGCGCTGTTCACCAACGTCGAGGAAAAGGCGGTCATCTCTGCGGTGGACGTCGACAACATTTACAAGATCCCGCTGTGGCTGCATTCGCAGAAGCTCGACGAGATCGTGCTGCGCAAGCTGCACATCGAGGATCTGCCGGTCGCCGACCTGTCCGACTGGAAGCACGTGGTCAACGCCATGGAGTTCCCCGAGTCGGAGGTTACGGTCGGCATGGTCGGCAAGTACGTCGAGCTGACCGAGTCGTACAAGTCGGTCAACGAGGCCCTGACCCATGCGGGCATCGAGGTCGGCACCCGGGTGCGCATCCGCTACCTGGATTCGGAAAAGCTGGAGGGCGACACCCCCGAGGCACGCGCGGAGCTTGAAGGGCTGGATGCGATCCTGGTGCCGGGCGGCTTTGGCGAACGCGGCGTCGAGGGCAAGATCGAGGCGGTACGCCATGCGCGCGAGGAGGGCATCCCGTATCTGGGCATCTGCCTCGGCATGCAGGTGGCGGTGATCGAATACGCCCGCAACGTGGCCGGCCTCAACGGGGCACATTCCACCGAGTTCGCGCCCGATACTCCGCATCCGGTGATCGCGCTGATCACCGAATGGCAGGACCGCGAGGGGCGGATCGAACATCGCGATGCCGAAAGCGATCTCGGCGGCACCATGCGCCTGGGTGCGCAGACCGCCTGCCTGACCGAGGGCTCGCGCATCGCCGCGGCCTACGGCACCAGTCGCATCGAGGAGCGCCACCGCCACCGTTACGAATTCAACAACGCCTACCGCGCGCGTCTGGAGCAGGCCGGGCTGGTGATCTCCGGGCTGTCCGAGTCCGGGGAACTGGTGGAGGCGGTGGAGCTTCCGGAACATCCGTGGTTCGTCGGCTGTCAGTTCCACCCCGAGTTCACCTCCACGCCGCGCGACGGACACCCGCTGTTCGCCGGCTTCGTCCGTGCGGCGCGGGACTACCAGAACGAGCGCGCGCCGGATGTGGGCGCGGCGCTGACCGATTGACGGGAGGCAGGTTGATGGAACTGTGCGGTTTCTCCGTGGGCCTGGACCGGCCGTTCTTCCTGATCGCCGGTCCCTGCGTGATCGAATCGGAGGCCATGGCCGAGGAAACCGCGGGGCAGCTCGCCGAGCTCACGCGCGAGCTGGGGATTCCGTTCATCTACAAGTCGTCCTTCGACAAGGCCAACCGGTCCTCCACCCGCAGCTATCGCGGCCCGGGCATGGAGGAGGGGCTGCGTATCCTCGAATCGGTGCGCGAGCGCATGGGCGTGCCGGTGCTGACCGACGTGCACGAGGACACCCCGCTGGCGGAGGTCGCCGCGGTGGTGGACGTGCTGCAGACCCCGGCGTTTTTGTGCCGCCAGACCAATTTCATCCAGAACGTGGCCCGTCAGGGGCTCCCGGTGAACATCAAGAAGGGCCAGTTCATGGCCCCCTGGGACATGGGCAACGTGGTGGACAAGGCGCGCGAGGCCGGCAACGAGTCGGTGATGGTCTGCGAGCGCGGGGTGTCCTTCGGCTACAACACCCTGATCTCCGACATGCGCGGCCTGGCCGACATGCGCCGCACCGGTGCCCCGGTGGTGTTCGACGCCACCCACTCGGTGCAGCAGCCGGGCGGGCAGGGTGCCAGCTCCGGCGGGCAGCGCGAATACGTGCCGGTGCTGGCGCGTGCGGCCGTGGCCAGCGGTATCTCCGGGCTGTTCATGGAGACCCACCCCGATCCCGCGAACGCGCTGTCGGATGGCCCCAATGCCTGGCCACTGCCGCGCATGCGCGAGCTGCTGGAAACCCTGAAGGCGCTGGACGAGGCGACCAAGTCGCGTCCGCTGGCGGAAGCCGAATACGGCCTGGGCTGACCCCGGGCTGACCCCGGGGGCGGCCGGCCCCGAATCGAACGAGTCAAGGAGAGAGTACGAGCATGTCCCAGATTGCCGAGATCCACGCGCGCGAGATCATCGACTCCCGCGGCAACCCGACGGTGGAAGCCGACGTCGTCCTGGCCTCCGGTGCGACCGGGCGGGCGTCGGTGCCGTCGGGTGCTTCCACCGGGGCGCGCGAGGCCCTGGAACTGCGCGACGCGGCGGCCCGCTATGGCGGCAAGGGCGTGGAGAAGGCGGTGGGTCACGTGAACGGCGAGATCCGCGACGTCCTGCGCGGCATGGAGGCCGACCAGACCGCGGTCGACCAGCGCATGCTGGAGCTGGACGGCACCGAGAACAAGTCGCGCCTGGGCGCCAATGCCCTGCTGGCGGTCTCCATGGCCGTGGCGCATGCCCGCGCGGCGGACGCCGAGCGCCCGCTGTTCGAGACGGTCGGCGGGCCGGATGCGCATCTGCTGCCGGTGCCGATGATGAACATCGTCAACGGCGGTGAGCATGCCGACAACAGCGTCGACATGCAGGAGTTCATGATCCTGCCGGTGGGCGCCCCCAGCGTGCGCGAAGCGGTGCGCTACGGCGCCGAGGTCTTTCACGCGCTGAAGAAGGTGCTCAACCAGCGCGGTCTGGGCACCGGCGTGGGCGACGAGGGCGGGTTCGCGCCCAACCTGGAGTCCAACTCGGCGGCGGTGGAGACCATCCTCGAAGCGATCCATCAGGCCGGGTTCAAGGCCGGGCGCGACATCTGGCTGGGCCTCGACTGCGCTGCCTCCGAGTTCTACCGCGATGGCCGCTACCACCTGGATTCCGAGGGCAAGTCGTTCAATGCCGAGGAATTCTGCGACTACCTCGCGCACTGGGTCGATCAGTACCCCATCCTCAGCATCGAGGACGGGCTGGCCGAAGACGACTGGGAGGGCTGGAAGATCCTGACCGAGCGTCTGGGCGAGCGCGTGCAGCTGGTGGGCGACGACCTGTTCGTGACCAACACGCAGATCCTGCGCGAGGGCATCGACCGCGGCGTGGCCAACTCCATCCTGATCAAGCTGAACCAGATCGGCACCGTGACCGAGACCCTGCAGGCCATCGAGATGGCGCGCGACGCGGGTTACACCTCGGTGATCTCGCACCGTTCGGGCGAGACCGAGGACGTGACCATCGCCGATCTGGCGGTGGCCACCGGCGCGGGGCAGATCAAGACCGGCTCGCTGTCGCGCTCCGATCGCGTGGCCAAGTACAACCAGCTCATGCGGATCGAGGAGCATCTTGGCGGGCAGGCCCGCTACCCGGGCATGGACGCCTTCCGGGTCCGGCCCTGACTCCGGGGAACCGGGGTGTCCCGGCCGGAGGCCTGAGCGATGCGCTGGCTGCTGCCGGGCGGTCTGTTGCTGCTCGTGCTGGCGCTGCAGTGGCCGTTGTGGTTCGGCGAGGGCGGCTGGCCGGATGTCCGCGAACTGCGCAGCGAGACCGCCATGCAGGAAGCGGAAAACCAGCGCCTGCGCGAACGCAACCGGGCGCTGGAGGCCGAGGTCCGCGATCTGCGCGAGGGCTCCGCGGCGGTGGAAGAACGCGCCCGGCGTGACCTGGGCATGATTCGCGAGGACGAGACCTTTTTCTTCATCGTGGATGAAGAAGACGAAGCCCCGGGCGAAGTCCCGGGGCTGATGCCCGAGGACGCGTCCACCGGGGCCGCGCCGGAGCGTTTCGAGGAGGACACGACGATCGTGGAGGATCCGTTCGATGAGTGATGCCGACTCCCCCGAAGGTTCGGGAGTCTTCTGGGCGCTGATCCCCGCAGCCGGGATTGGTCGTCGCATGGGGACGGATCGTCCCAAACAGTTCCTCACCCTGGGGCCGCGCAGCGTGCTGGCCCATACCCTGTCGATCTTTCTGGAGCATCCGCGGATTCGCGGCGTGATCCTGGTGCTGGGCCCGGACGTGGATCCGGACGCGCTCGACCTGCCGCTGGCCGGCGGGCGTCTGTTCCGCGTGGCCGGCGGCGACGAGCGGGCCGACTCCGTGCAGAACGGCCTGGACTTCCTCGAGGAACGCGCCGGCCCCGAGGACTGGGTGCTGGTGCACGACGCCGCGCGTCCCTGCCTGCCGCCGGACGATCTCGACCGCATGCTGGACGAGCTGCGCGACGATCCCGTGGGCGGGGTACTGGCGGCCCCGTCCACCGATACCATCAAGTGGGCGGATGCCGACGGTCGGGTGGAATCCACGCTCGATCGCGAGCGGGTGTGGCGGGCCCTGACCCCGCAGATGTTCCGCCTGGGTACGCTGCGTGACGCCAACGCCCGCGCGCGTGCCGCCGGACACCCGGTGACCGACGAGGCCAGCGCGATCGAATGGGCGGGACTGCGGCCGCGGCTGGTGGAGGGCTCGCTGATGAACATCAAGATCACCCGCGCCGAAGACCTCGAACTGGCCCGTCTATACTTGCTGGAACAGGGACGACTCGACGGGGGGTACCGGGGATGACAGCGATGCGTGTGGGCCAGGGTTTCGATGTACACGCCTATGAGGCGGGGGATCATGTGGTGGTCGGCGGGGTGCGGATCCCGTTCGACTACGGCGTGCGCGCGCATTCCGACGGCGACGTGCTGCTGCACGCGCTGTGCGACGCGCTGCTGGGGGCGGCCGGTCTGGGCGACATCGGGCGCCACTTTCCCGACAGTGATCCGGCGTTCTCCGGTGCCGACAGCCGCGACCTGCTCGAAGAGACCCTGCGCCGGGTGCGCGAGGCGGGCTGGGTGCCGGTGAACATCGACGCCACCATCATCGCCCAGCGTCCGCGCATGGGCCCGCACGTGGACACCATGCGCGCCAACATCGCCGCGGATACCGGTTTGCCGGCGGACGCGGTCAACGTGAAGGCCACCACCACCGAGCGGCTGGGCTATACCGGCCGCGAAGAGGGCCTCGCCGCGCAGACCGTGGTGCTGCTGCAGACCCCGGGAGACGGGGAGGTCGCATGAGCGACGGCGTGGTGCGCGGGGTGCACCACGTGAGCGTGGTGGTGTCGGATCCGGAGCGTGCCGCTGCGTTCTACGGCGATCTGCTCGGGCTGGCGCCGTTGCCGCGTCCGGATCTCGGGTTTCCCGGGCGCTGGTTCGATCTGGGTGACGGGCGCGCCCTGCATCTGCTGGGGGTGCCCAACCCGGACCCGGTGGAGCGCGGGGTCGCCGGTGGCCGCGACCGCCATCTGGCCCTGGTGGTGGACGGCCTGGAGACCCTGCTGGGCCGCCTGGAGGCGGCGGGCTTCCCCGCGCAGCGCAGCCGTTCCGGGCGTCCCGCGGCCTTCGTGCGCGATCCGGACGGGAACACCGTCGAATTCGTCGCAGCCGGCGAATGACCCTGTCCGCACTCGCATTCCCTCACCGTCGGAAGCGGGCATGAACTGGGACGACGCCGACACCCCGCGCCCCGCGGCCCGCAACCTGCGGGTCCTGATGCCGCTGCTCGCATTTCTGCGGCCGTACCGGCGGCGGATCGTGTTCGGGCTGGTGGCGCTGGTGGTGGGCTCGGGGGCGATCCTGGCCTTTGGCGGGGTGCTGCGCCTGCTGGTGGATGCGGGCCTGGGTCCCGAGGACCCCGCCGGGCTCAATCGCGCGCTGGTGCTGCTGCTGGTTGTGGTGACGGTGATGGCCATCGGCGTCGGTGCGCGCATCTATCTGGTGACCTGGCTGGGCGAGCGGGTGGTAGCGGACCTGCGCCGCGCGGTGTTCGCCAACGTGATCCGGCTGGATCCGGCCTTCTTCGAACAGACCCGCACCGGCGAGGTGATCTCGCGCCTGACGGCCGACGCGACGCTGATCCAGACCGTGGTCGGCACGACCCTGACCATTGCCGCGCGCAACCTGCTGCTGATCGTCGGCGGGCTGGTCCTGATGTTCCTGTCCAGCCCGCCGCTGGCGGCCCTGCTGGTGGCCGGCCTGCCGGCGGTGGCCGTGCCGGTGTGGCTGCTCGGCCGTCGGGTGCGGCGGCTGTCGCGCCGGACCCAGGACCGGGTCGCGGACGTGGGCGCGCGCACCGACGAGACCCTGTACGCGATCGAGACGGTGCAGGCCCACGGTCAGGAAGACGCCGAACGCGGCCGGCATGCCTCGGCGGTGGAAGCCGCCTTCGGCATGGCCACGCGTCGGGCCGCCACCGGCGCACTGCTGGCCGCTGCGGTGATGCTCTTGATGTTCGGCCTGATCGCCGGGGTCCTCTGGATCGGTGGCCACCGCGTACTGGACGGGGTGATGACCCCGGGCGAGCTGGCCGCGTTCCTGTTCTATGCGGCCCTGGTGGCGGGCTCGATCGCCGCGCTCAGCGAGGTGACCAACGAACTGCTGCGGGCGGCCGGGGCCGCGGAGCGCCTGCTGGAGCTCGCGGAGGTCCGTTCCGGCCCGCCCTGGCCACGGCACCCCGAAGACCTGGCGGAACCGGTACGCGGCGAGATCGCGCTGGAGGACGTGGTTTTCGCCTATCCGACGCGCCCGCAGCCGCCGGCACTGGATGGGGTCTCCCTGCGGGTGCGCCCGGGCGAGTCGGTGGCGCTGGTGGGACCGTCGGGTTCCGGCAAGTCGACCCTGTTCCGGCTGCTGCTGCGCTTTCATGACCCGGACGCCGGACGCGTCCTGTTCGACGGGCACGACCTGCGTCGCCTGCGGCCGGATGAACTGCGCCGGCACATCGCGGTGGTGCCGCAGGAACCGGTGCTGTTCTCCGGCACCGTGCGCGAGAACGTGGCCTACGGCGTGCCGGATGCATCCGACGCGTCGCTGCAGGCGGCCGCGGAGGCGGCGCATGCGCGGGGGTTCATCGAGGCGCTGCCGGAGGGCTGGGACACCGCGCTGGGCGAGCGCGGCGTGCGCCTGTCGGGCGGTCAGCGGGCGCGTCTGGCGCTGGCCCGCGCCCTGCTGCGCGAGCCGGCCGTGCTGCTGCTGGACGAGGCCACCAGCGCGCTGGACGCCGAAAGCGAACGCGAGGTGCAGGCGGCGCTGGCCGGAGTGCGCGGTCGCTGTACGGTGCTGACCATCGCCCACCGGCTGGCCACCGTGCAGTCGGCGGACCGGATCGTGGTGCTCGACGGCGGACTCGTGGTGGGCGAGGGCACGCACGCCGAACTGATGGCGCAGGGCGGGCTGTATGCGCGGCTGGCGGCGCTGCAGTTTGCGGATGCGGACGCGCTCGCCTGAAACTCGGGGTGAGGGGGATCAAGCGGGAGGAGATCATGGCCAACGGATACATCCTCGCCCTGGACCAGGGCACCACCAGCTGCCGGGCGATCCTGTTCGATCTGGAGGGCGGCATCGCCGGGGTCGCGCAGAAGGAGTTCGCCCAGTCCTACCCGCACTCCGGCTGGGTGGAGCACGACGCGATGGAGATCTGGGGCACCCAGATCGGCGTGGCGCGCGAGGCGCTGGAGCGCAATGGCATCAAGCCCGCGCAGCTGGCGGCCATCGGCATCACCAACCAGCGCGAGACCACGCTGGTGTGGGATCGTCACAGCGGCCGCCCGATCCATCCGGCCATCGTGTGGCAGGACCGGCGCACCGCGGATCTCTGCGACCGCCTGCGCGACGAGGGTCTGGAAGGCCATATCCGCGCGACCACCGGGCTGCTGCCGGACGCCTATTTCTCCGGCACCAAGATCCGCTGGATCCTCGATCACGTGGACGGCGCGCGCGAGAAGGCCCGCAACGGCGACCTGCTGTTCGGCACCATGGACAGCTGGCTGGTGTGGAACCTGACGCGCGGCGAGCGCCATGTCACCGACGTGACCAACGCCTCGCGCACCATGCTGTTCGACATCCACCGCCTGCAGTGGGACGACACCCTGCTGGAAGCGCTGGACATCCCGCGCGGCATGCTGCCCGAGGTGGTGTCCTCCAGCGAGGTGCTGGGCCACACCGGCACGGAGATGTTCGGCGGCGCGCGGGTGCCGGTGGCCGGCATGGCCGGGGACCAGCACGCGGCCCTGTTCGGCCAGGCCTGTTTCGAGCCGGGCATGGCCAAGAACACCTACGGCACCGGATGCTTCCTGCTGATGAACACCGGCACCCGCCCGGTGACCTTGGAGCACGGCCTGCTGACCACCATCGCCTGGGGCCTGGACGGGCAGGTGGAATACGCCCTGGAGGGCTCCATCTTCATCGCCGGTGCCGCCGTGCAGTGGCTGCGCGACGAGATGCACCTGATCGATACGGCCGCGGACTCGGAGTATTTCGCCAGCCGGGTCGAGGACGCCGGCGGCGTTTACGTGGTGCCGGCCTTCGCCGGGCTGGGGGCGCCGTACTGGGATCCGCATGCGCGCGGGGCGATCTTCGGCCTGACCCGGGGCACGCGCAAGGAGCACGTGACGCGCGCGACGCTGGATGCCCTGGCCTACCAGACCCGCGACGTGATCGAGGCCATGCAGGCCGATTCCGGCCTGGCGCTCAAGACCCTGCGCGTGGATGGCGGCGCGGTGGCCAACAATCTGATGGTCCAGTTCCAGGCCGACCAGCTGGGGGTACGCGTGGAACGCCCGGCCATCACCGAGAGCACCGCACTGGGTGCCGCCGGCCTGGCCGGTCTGGCCACCGGCCTGTGGAGCCGTGACGACCTGCGCGCATTCAGCCGCATCGAACGCGTGTTCGAGCCGCAGCTGGACGCCGCCACTCGCGACCGCCAGTACCACGGCTGGAAGGAAGCCGTGCGCCGCTGCATGAACTGGGAACGTGACGCGCGGTAGGCCCGCGTCGCCATTTACGCGAGAGGTGACCTATGAGGATCAAGGACCTGATTGACGAAGCCGAGGCACTCCCGGTTGAGGAGCGTGCGCTGGTGGTCGATTCGCTTGTGCGCAGTCTCAATCCCCCCTGAATTCACAGAATAACTGCAACGCCTGAACCCGGTGTTTTTCGAACGAAGGCGAACTGCCCGAGATGGTCTTCGTTCAGGAAGAGGAACGCCGCGACGTCTATCGGCAGGATGTTCTCTCGGGGCTGCTTGGAATGGTGCGGAAATGAACAAGTTATCCAAAGACGATGAGTTGGCTCTAGCGGCGCTGCGCCGGGCGGTAGCCAACGCCCTGGAGCGCAAACGTCGGCTGGGTCACTACGCGGTCGTCTGGCGCGATGGCCAGACGGTCCGGCTGTCCCCGGAGCAGATTGGCAGCGCGGAGGAGTATGTATCGGAGGCCTCCGCCCCGCCATCCGCTGTACGAGAGCCGGGGCCGGATGATTGATCTGCCCCCGCGCTCACGCAATGAGGCACTGGCATCCATCAGGCATGAAATGCACGCGATACAAAGGGGCGATATGGGAAAGTCAGGTCACAATGGTAACGGCTCCGGGACCCCGCCCATCGATGATATCCGCCGGGCGGTGGAGCAGATGATGAACACGGGCCAGGCTCCCAGCCGGGAAGCAGTGGAGCAGATCCTCACCGAGGAAATGGCGGCGTTCGAGGCCGAAGCCGTTGATGACTTCCATGGCCTCAACAGCGATCAGATGCATCGATTGCTCTACCACCCCTTCGACTCGCCGGAGCTGGTCACCTTCGGCGACGGGCTCCGGGAACGGCCCGATTCTCCCGCCTTCCGGCTACTGGAGGTGATTGCCGAGGCGTGCCGGGGCAACGGGATCAAGCTCACACCCAAGGGCAATCTGCCCCGCGCCATCGTGAGCGAGGCCCGGGAGGCCCTGGACGAGAGCGGTTTCGCCTATCGACGCTCCTTCTATCCCGGCAAGATCCGTAACGAGGAGGATCTGGACGAGCTGCATACCCTGCGGATCGTCGCCGACATCGGCCGTTTCACCCGCAAGTACCGGGGGCGCCTGAAGCTGGTGCGTGCGGTGGAGAAGCAGTTCGACACCGGTGACTGGGCCGGGCTGTTTACGCGACTGCTGCGGGTTTACTGCCAGGAATTCAACTGGGCCTACCGCGACGGCTATCCCGAACTCGCGATCGTGCAGATGAGCTTCCTCTTCACGCTTTACCTGCTCCATGTGCACGGCCACGAACCCCGACCGGTGAGCTGGTACGAAGAGCAATTCCTCAACGCCTTCCCCATGGCCGAAGACGAGGTGAACGAGCAACCCCCATACTGGGATCAGGATCCCGCGACGTATGCGGAGCGCCAGGCAAAAAAGGCCTGGTCGCTGCGTTCCATCGAACGTTTCGCTTGCTTCTTCGGGCTGGTGACACTCGAGACTGACCCCGAAACGCGCGATCCCCTGGCACCGCTGGGAGACTACCGGGTCCGGGCGCTGCCCTTACTCGATCAGGTGATCGGCTGGAAGCTGTAGATGGGCTGAGATTCAAGCGGATGTGGTCGCAGAGCGGGTCATGCGGCGGTTGCGGCGCGTTCGCCCCGGACCCTGCCGGTTCGCGTGCGAGTACGCTCCCGTCATCGCGAGTCGCGCAGCGACGTGGCGACCTGCATCCGCAGCCACCTGTTCCTGCGTGCAGCCAGTTTCGGACGATTGCCGCGTTGCCTGCGGCTCCTCGCAATGACGGGGGCGAGGGCTTCGTCTTCGCCGGACTGGCCACCGGCCTGTGGAGCCGCGATGACCTGCGCGCGCTGAGCCGCATCGAACGCGTGTTCGAGCCGCAGCTGGACGCCGCCACCCGCGACCGCCAGTACCACGGCTGGAAGGAAGCCGTGCGCCGCTGCATGAACTGGGAACGCGACGCGTGGGGGTAGGCCCGTGTCGCGGAGTATTCTGGTGAAGTACCGTCCGGTGCCGGAGCCTCGCGGGCGGTTGATGTACGCGTGACCCCGACGGAGCCGGGAAGGCGGTCGGGCGCCGCGCCCCGGTGTCAGTCGATGCTGGCGGGGCGGGCGGCGAGGCGGCCGGACTGGTAGTCGGAGATGGCCTGCTGGATCTCGGCGTCGCTGTTCATCACGAACGGGCCGTAGTGGGCGATGGGTTCTTCCAGCGGGCGGCCCTTGAACAGCAGGACGCGGCTGTCCTGGCGGGCGATCAGATGGATCATGGTGTGGCCGTGCCAGACGCCCAGTTCGCCGGCGTTCAGGCCGGTGAGCGCGCCCTCGAAGACGTAGCCCAGCACGCGCTCGTCCAGCTGCACGGCCAGTGACAGGCGATAGCCGGCTGGCAGGCTGAGATCCGCCATGCCCGCGCCTTCGCCGATCTGGCCGAGCGGGCCCTCGGTGTCGCCGGCGCTGGTCTGCCAGGAGCCGGCCACGGCCTTGAAGTCCAGCGGGGCGTCTTCCTCCGGCAGGTGGCGCATGGCGTCGGTGCCGACGTCGCGATAGCGCGGGGGTTCCATCTTGCGCGCGGCCGGCAGGTTCACCCACAGCTGGAAGCCGTGCAGCCCTTCCGGCTCGGGATGCAGGGTCTCGGAATGGATCACGCCGCGGCCGGCGCTCATCCATTGCGCGCCGCCGGCCTGCACCTGTCCTTCGTTGCCCATGGAATCGCGATGGCTGACGCCGCCGTGCACCAGATAGGTGAGGGTCTCGAAGCCGCGATGCGGATGGTCGGGAAAGCCGCCCACGTCTTCGTCGCCGGGGGCGGTCTTCAGCTCGTCCAGCATCAGGAACGGGTCGAGGCCGCCGCCGAAGTCATGGATGCGGCGGATCTTCACGCCCGCGCCGTCCTGCGTCGGGTGCGAGTGGCGGATGCTGTCCGGTGGCGTGGGATTCATGGCGTTCTCCTTCGCGTCGAGTCTGCACCATACCGACCGCAAAACGAAAAGAAAATTGCATGGTCCGATCCGGCGCGATATTGCCGGTCAGGGGAGCTGCCACGCGTCGGCGAAGGCCTCCAGGCTCTCGATGAAGTCGGGCTCGTGTTCGCGCCGATGCATGGTCAGGTGCAGCACGATGGCCGATTCGTCGGGCGGGTGGCCGGTGGTCAGGGTCCAGGCCACGCCGTTGGGGCAGTCCGGCAGGCTGAAGCGCACGCCGCCGTGGATGAGCTCGCGGTTCACGCGGAACTCGCCCCACAGGCAATAGATGACACCCTGATCGGCCCCCCGATCCTCGACCAGGTTGTCGATCAGGTCGCAGGCGGCGGGAAGGTCCGGAACCGTCAGGCGTCGCTGCAGACTGTCCGGGTCGGTCGTCTGGTCGAGGATGCGGTGAAACTCCATGGGCTACTCCACGCGGGGCAGGAATACCGGGTGGCCGTCCACCTCGCCGACGCTGAGGGCCTGGTTGTACAGCCGTTCCAGGGCGGCGGGCACCAGCATGGTGCGGGTGGGGCCCCAGCAGGCGCCGCCGTCGGGGAACATCAGCAGGAGGTGGTCGCAGAAGCGGGCGGCCAGATTGACGTCATGCAGGGCCATCACTGCGGCGCGGCGTTCACCGCCGGCGATTTCGCGCACGCGCTGCAGCACGCTGACCTGATGGTGCAGGTCGAGCTGGCTGGTGGGTTCGTCCAGCAGCAGGACCTGCGGGTCCTGGGTCAGCACGGTGGCGAGTGCCAGGCGCTGGCGTTCGCCGCCGGACAGGGTATCCACCTGCCGGCCCTCCATGCCGTCGAGATCCACGGTGGCCAGCGCGGCACGGGCGGCGTCGACGTCCTCGCGGGTCTCGATGTCCCAGGGGCGCAGGTACGGGTGGCGGCCGATCAGCGCGGTTTCGAGGACGGTGGCAGGGAAGCCGTCATGGTGGTTCTGGAACACCAGACCCAGGCGCCGTGCCAGATCCGGCCGCGACAGGCTGCCCAGGGGCTGCCCGGTCAGTTCGATCCCGCCGGCGCGCGGGGGGCGCAGGCGGGCGAGGGTGTGCAGCAGCGTGCTCTTGCCGGCGCCATTGGGCCCGAGAATGCCCCAGCACTGGCCGGGGTTCACGGTCAGGTGCAGCGGCGAGGAGTCCGCGCGTTCGGGGATGTCGATCACCAGGTCGCGGGTGGCCAGCAGGGTGTCGGCGGTGGGGGCCTCGTGCACGCTGAGGGCATCGGCATGTGCGTCGGCGCGGCTCATCTCAGCGGCTCCGGTACAGCAGGAACAGGAACACCGGCACGCCCAGCATTGCGGTGATCACGCCCACCGGCAGCTGCTCCGGGGCGATGATGGTGCGCGCCAGGGTATCCGCCAGGGTCAGCAGGATGCCACCGGCCAGCGCCGAGGCGGGCAGGATGACGCGCTGGTCGTTGCCGAATACCAGACGCAGCATGTGCGGCACGATCAGGCCGACGAAGCCCACTGCGCCCACCTGGGTGACCGCGGTCGCGGTGATCAGCGACGCGGCGATGTAGATCGACCATTCCACCGGCCGCACCGACACGCCCAGCGAGGCGGCCTGCATCGGGCCGCGCGCGAGGACGTTCAGGGTGCGGCCCAGCGGCATGGCCGCCAGCACCACGAACACCAGCACGCCCCAGGCCGGGCCCGGATGGCGGGCGTGCGAGACGTCGCCCATCAGCCAGTAGAGCATGCCCGGCAGTTCGGCGGTAGGGCTGACGGCGAGCAGGAAGCTGATCAGCGCGCCCCAGCCGGCGGCCACCACCACTCCGGTCAGGAGCAGGCGGGTGGCGGTCCAGGATCCGGTGCCATGCGCCAGGCCGAACACGATGAGCGTGGAGAGCATGGCCCCGGCAAAGGCCGCGGCGGATACCGAGAACATCGACAGCCCGGCGAGCATGGCCAGCAGTGCGCCCACCGAGGCGCCGCCGGAGAGGCCCAGTACGTAGGGGTCGGCCAGCGGGTTGCGCAGCAGCACCTGCATCAGCGCGCCGGCCACGCCCAGCAGCCCGCCCGCGGCGAACGCGGCCAGCGCGCGTGGCAGGCGCAGTTCGGTGATCAGCGTGGCGTGCAGCGCCGAGGCCTCGCCGGTGAGCACCCGCGGGAGCTCGCCGAGCGGGATGGCCACGCTGCCCCAGGCCAGGGCCACCACCAGCGACAGCAGCGAGGCGGGCAGCAGCACGCCCGCCGCCAGCAGGAAGGATCGGGTCACGGGGGCTTACGGCGATTCGGGACGCCGGTCGCGGGCGGTCTGCAGGTCCTCGCACATGAGGGCGGTGCCCTCGGCGATGCGCGGGGTGTGGCGCTGCAGCAGCGACGGCGGCAGGAAGAACAGGTTGTCGCGGCGCACCGCGAGCATGTTGTCCCACTCGCGCCAGGCCTCGACCCAGGCGGGGTTGTCCTCGCCCATGCCGCCACCGATGATGACCTCGGGGTCGGCGTGGATCACCGCTTCGCGGTCCATGCGCGGTACCAGGCGGTCGAGGTGGCCGAACACGTTCTCGCCGCCGCAGACCTCGATGGCCTCGGCGATCAGGTGTTCGTTGTTCACCGTCATCAGTGGCTGGTCCCAGACCTGATAGAACAGCGGGACGGGGTCGCGATCCGCGTATTTCTGACGCAGCGCCTCGATCCCGTCGAGAAAGCGTTCCGCCTCGGCGCGGCCCTGATCGCCCGTTCCGGCCAGTTCGGCCATGCGCTCCATGCTCGAAGCCACGCCGTCGAACCCTCGCGGTTCGGAGGTGTAGACGGTCAGGCCCAGTTCGCGCAGGCGCTCGATGTGCGAGCGCGAGTTGCCGCTCTCCCAGGCCACCACCAGGTCGGGTTCCTTGGCGAGGATGCGTTCCAGGTCGAGACTGGTGTAGCCCCCGACCCGGGGGATGTCCGCGGCCGGTTCGGGGTAATCACTGTGGTCGGTCGCGCCGATCACGCGGTCGCCGGCGCCGATCGCGAACAGCACCTCGGTGATGTGCGGGGCCAGGCTCACGATCCGCTCGGCCGGGGCGTCCAGCCGGACTTCCCGATCCGTGTCGTCGATCACGGAAATGGGGTCGTTGTCGGCGGCGTGGCCGGCCGGGCTCAGCAGCAGGGCACTCGCTGCGAGCAGGGCCGGCAACAGGTTCGAACGATATGACATGCGCACAGGTTCCTGAATGCCCGGGGGTTCCCGGAAAGGCGGAATACTATAACAGGACCACCCGGTATTCCGCTGCAGGCCCCGCAAATCGCGAAGCCCTCACCCCTGTCATTGCGCGGCGCCGCAGCTCTCACCCCGTCATCGCGAGTCGCTGCAGCTCTTACCCCCGTCATCGCGAGTCGCGCAGCGACGTGGCGATCTCCGTACGAAACCCCCCGTTCCTGTGTGCGGACAGCTTCGGCCGATTGCCGCGTCGCCTCCGGCTCCTCGCAATGACGGGGGTGAGAACTGTGGCTCCTCGCAATGACGGGGTGAGAACTGTGGCTCCTCGCAATGACGGGGGTGAGAACTGTGGCTCCTCGCAATGACGGGATAAGAGCAGCGGCGACTCGCGATGACGGGGAGGGCTGCCGCTCCTCGCAATGACGGGGTGGGATCTTCGGCCTCGCAATAGCGTGGGTCAACTGGAGAGAGCGGGTGCGAACGCGTATCATCCTGCCTTCCCGTCCGGCCATGCGCCGGATCCTCGCGACACCCTTGCACCCATCTCGCCCGCTGCCGGGAGACGTCTTCGCATGTCCCGCAACACCCCGTCATCCGCCGAACCTTCCAGCCCTTTCCCGGCCGCCCCGGAGTCGGGTTTTCCGCCGGAAGAAGCCGCCGCGGTCTACCGCGCGATCAACGAGCGCCGCGACATGCGGCATTTCCGTGCCGGCACCGTGGTGGACCCGGAGGTGCTGGGGCGCCTGCTGGAGGCGGCGCATCGTGCCCCCAGCGTCGGCTACATGCAGCCCTGGCGCTTCGTAAGGGTGGCCGATCCGGCGCTGCGCGAACGCATCCACGGCCATGTGGCCGCCGAACACGAGCGCACCGCCGAAGCCTGCGGCGAGCGCGGTGCCGAGGTCCAGCGGCTGAAGCTGGAGGGCATCCGCGACGCCGGGGAGATCCTGGTGGTCGCCCTGACCGACGGGCGCGAACGCTACGTGCTGGGCCGGCGCACCCTGCCGGAGATGGACCTGTGTTCGGCCGCCTGCGCGATCCAGAACCTGTGGCTGGCGGCGCGCGCCGAGGGCCTGGGCATGGGCTGGGTGTCGCTGTTCGAGCCGGAATGGCTGGCGCGCACCCTGGAGATGCCGGAGGGGGCCCACCCGATCGCGATCCTGTGCCTGGGCGAGGTGGACGCGTTCTACGACGAGCCGATGCTGGAGACCGAGGGCTGGGACACCCGGCGTCCGCTGGAAGAACTGGTGTTCGAGGACCGCTGGGGGCAATCGGCTTCGACGCCCGTGTCCCATTCGCAGGACGACCCCCCGCAGGACGCATCCCGGGACGTTTCCCGAAACAGGAGTGTCTCATGACCGCCTTTCTCGTCCTGCTGGGCGCGCTGACCCTGGACCGGCTGTTCGGTGACCCGCGGCGCTTCCATCCGCTGGTGGGCTTCGGCCGTCTTGCCCAGGGGCTGGAACGGCGCTTCCACGCGGACAGCCGGCTGCGCGGGGCCCTGTTGCTGACGGTGCTGGTGCTGCCCTGGGTGGTGCTGGCGGGCTGGGCGGCCAGCCTCGCCTGGGGCTGGGTCGTCAGCCTGCTGGTGCTGGTGCTGGCACTGGGCTGGCGCTCGCTGGACGAGCACGCCGAACGGGTGGCGGCGTCGCTGGAGCAGGGCGACCTGGATGGCGCGCGCGCCGGGGCGGGGATGCTGGTGTCGCGCGCGACCGACGAGATGGATGCCGACGGGGTCAGCCGCGCGACCGTGGAATCGGTGCTGGAGAATGGCAACGACGCCCTGTTCGCCACGGTGTTCTGGTTCCTGGTGGCCGGTGCGCCGGGGGTGGTGGCTTATCGGCTGGTGAACACCCTGGATGCGATGTGGGGCTATCGCACGCCGCGCCACCGCCATTTCGGCTGGGCCGCCGCGCGCCTGGACGACGTGTTCAACTACATCCCCGCGCGCCTGACCGCGCTGGCCTATGCCGCCGCCGGGCGCATGGGCAGCGCGCTGCGCTGCTGGCGCGAACAGGCCGCCGCGTGGAAGAGCCCCAACGCCGGGCCGGTGATGGCCGCCGGCGCGGGCGCGCTGGGCGTGCGGCTGGGCGGCTATGCGTACTATCACGGCCGGCGCGAATGGCGTCCGGTGCTGGGGCAGGCCGCGGAGGCCACCGGCGACAAAGACGAGGGGGCGGTCGGGGCCGCACGCATCCGCCGGGCGATGGCGCTGGTGGACCGCGCGCTGGCGCTGTGGATGGCAGTGATCGTGATCGGGGTGTCGTTCGTTGTCCTCGCCTGACGTCCGGTCCGGATCCCGGGACGGCGGGACGCCGGAGTCGCGCCATGGCGGGGGCGTTCGCGCGGCGGCCCGGCGCTGGGGGCATCCGGTCGAGGACTGGCTGGACCTGTCCACCGGCATCAACCCGCGGGGCTGGCCGGTGCCGCCGCTGCCGCCGCAGGCCTGGACGCGGCTGCCGGAGGCCGATGACGGGCTGGAGGCGGCGGCCGCCGCGTATTACGGCAGCGACGCCCTGCTGCCGCTGCCCGGGTCCCAGGCCGCGATCCAGTCCCTGCCGGCGCTGTGGGGCGAGGGCACCGGCCGCGAGCAGGCGCGCGTCGGCGTGCTGCACCCCGGCTACAACGAGCACGCCCGCGCCTGGAGCGCCAGCGGCCACGCGGTGCAGCCGGTGGAGCCCGAGGCCGGCGCCATCGAGGCCGTGCTGGATGCGCTCGACGTGCTGGTGCTGATCCACCCCAACAACCCCACCGGCACGCGCTTCGAGCCCGCGCAGCTGCGCGAGTGGCATGCGCGGCTGGCGCGGCGCGGCGGCTGGCTGGTGGTGGACGAGGCCTTCGTCGACAGCCAGCCGCACCTGAGTCTTGTGCCGGAGGGCCCGCGCGACGGGTTGGTGGTGCTGCGCTCGCTGGGCAAGTTCTTCGGCCTGGCCGGGGCCCGGGTCGGGTTCGTGTTCGCGCCGGAGGCGCTGCGCCGGGCGCTGAGCGCGCGCCTGGGGCCGTGGAGCGTGCCGGGGCCGTCGCGGCAGGTCGCGGCCGGGGCGCTGGCGGATCATGGCTGGCAGTCGGCGCGGCGCATGCAGCTGGCGGGCGAGGGCGAACGCCTGGCGGGCCTGCTGCGCGCGCACGGACTGGCCCCGGATGGCGGTACCGCGCTGTTCCAGTGGGTGCGCAGCGCACGTGCCGAAGAGATCCAGGACCGGCTGGCGCGCGCGGCCATCCTGGTGCGGCGCTTCGACGAGCCCGCCAGCCTGCGCTTCGGGCTGCCCGGCGACGAGGCGGGCTGGCAACGTTTGGAGACCGCGCTTACGGAGCTGAGTGATGACTGATACCGGCGGCACGCTGATGGTCCAGGGCACCACCTCGGATGCCGGCAAGAGCGTGCTGGTGGCCGGGCTGGGGCGCGTGCTGCTTCGGCGCGGTATCGCGGTGGCGCCGTTCAAGCCGCAGAACATGGCGCTCAACAGCGCGGTGACCGCGCAGGGCGGCGAGATCGGGCGGGCCCAGGCCCTGCAGGCCGCCGCCTGCGGGCTGGAGCCGCATACCGACTTCAACCCGGTGCTGCTCAAGCCCTCCAGCGATCGCGGCGCCCAGGTGATCGTCAACGGCCGCGCGGTGGAGGAGCTGGACGCGCGCGCCTACCATGACTACAAGCCGGTGGCGCGCGAGGCGGTGCTGGCGGCCCACGGGCGTCTGGTGGCGCAATATGACTCGGTGCTGGTGGAAGGGGCCGGCTCGCCGGCGGAGATCAACCTGCGCGCGGGCGACATCGCCAACATGGGGTTCGCCGAGGCGGTGGACTGCCCGGTGATCCTGGTCGCCGACATCGACCGCGGCGGGGTGTTCGCGCATCTGGTGGGCACGCTGGCGCTGCTGGCGGAAAGCGAACGGGCGCGGGTGGCCGGCTTCGTGATCAACCGCTTTCGTGGCGATCCGGCGCTGCTGCAGTCCGGGCTGGACTGGCTGGAGGCCGAGACCGGCAAGCCGGTGCTCGGCGTGCTGCCGTATCTGTCCGGGCTGCAGCTGGATGCCGAGGACGCGCTGCTGCGCGAGGCGGCCCCGGCGAGTGACGCGTGGGCGAGCGGCGGGGACGAGCCCCTGCGGGTGGTGGTGCCGGCGCTGCCGCGGATCTCCAACCACACGGATTTCGACCCGCTGCGCCTGCACCCCGGGGTGTCGCTGCGCTTCGCCGGGCCGGGGGAGCGGCTGCAGCCGGCGGATCTGGTGCTCCTGCCGGGGTCCAAGGCGGTGCGCGACGACCTGGCCTGGCTGCGCGAACAGGGCTTCGAACGCGAACTGATGCGCCACCTGCGCTACGGTGGCCGGGTGCTGGGGATCTGCGGCGGCTACCAGATGCTGGGGCGCGCGGTACACGACCCGGAAGGCGTCGAGGGCACCCCGGGCTCCTCGCCAGGGCTGGGCCTGCTGGACGTGGAGACCACGCTGCGCCCGGCCAAGCAGCTGCGGCAGGTGACCGGCGAGGGCGTGATGGAGCGGGCGGCGCCGGTGCGCGGCTACGAGATCCACGCCGGGCACACCGCCGGGCCGGACTGCGAACGCCCGGTGCTGCAACTGGCCGCGGGGCCGGACGGTGCACGCTCGACGGACGACGCAGTGGCCGGCACCTACGTGCACGGGGTGTTCGACGAGCCGGCCGCCGCCGGGGCATTGCTGGCCTGGGCGGGGCTGGAGGCGGACGGTGGCGCCGTGGATCTGGACGCGCTGCGCGTGGCGAGCCTGGAGCGTCTGGCCGACGCACTGGAGGAACACATGGACATTGACCGACTGCTGGACCTGCTGCACCTGCCACAAGGGGGCACCAGGTCATGAGAACCCTGATCCTGGGCGGCGTGCGTTCGGGCAAGAGCCGCATGGCGGAGCAGCTGGCGCTGGGTTCCGGCCAGCCGGTGACCTACGTGGCCACCGCGCGCGCCGACGACGACGAGATGCTGCGGCGGGTGGAACAGCACCGCCGTCGCCGGCCGGCCGGCTGGGACCTGATCGAGGCCGGCGACGACCTGGCCGTGCGGCTGCAGGAGGCCGCGGCGCCGGATCGCTGCCTGCTGATCGATTGCCTGACCCTGTGGCTGACCCAGCTGCTGTGCACCGAAGACGAGGCGCACATCGAGCGCGAGCGCGAGGCACTGATCGCCACGCTGCCGACCCTGCCGGGTACCATTATCGCGGTGAGCAACGAGACCGGGCTGGGGATCGTGCCGCTGGATGCGCTGTCGCGGCGCTTCGCCGACGAGGCCGGCGCGCTGCACCAGCGCCTGGCCGCCGACCTCGACCGCGTGGTGCTGACCGTGGCCGGGCTGCCGCACGTGCTCAAGGGCCCGGTGGTGAACGCCTGATGACCGCATCGACCCGCGAGGAACGCGCGTGACCGAAGACTGTGACTGGCTGAACGTCCCCGCCGCGCCCCTGGATGCTGGCGCGACCGCGCGCGCTCGGGCGAGGCAGGAACGCCTGACCAAGCCGCCGGGCTCGCTGGGTCGCCTGGAGCCCCTGGCCGAGTGCCTGGCGGGGCTGCAGGGCCGCGAGTGCCCGCACCCGCCGCAGCCGTGGATCACCGTGTTCGCCGGCGACCATGGCGTGGTCGCCGAGGGCATCTCGCGCTTTCCGCAGGCTGTGACCGGGCAGATGGTCGCCAACTTCGCCGCCGGCGGGGCGGCCATCGCCGTGCTCGCGCGCAGCCTGGACGCGGGGCTGGAGATCATCGACCTGGGCACGCTGCCCGGCGGTCCCGAGCCCGAGGGTGTGATCCGCGCGGACCTGGGCCCGGGCACCGCCAACTTCGCGCGCGAGCCGGCGATGACCCCGGCGCAGCTGGAGCGCGCGCTGAACACCGGACGCCAGGCGGCCGAACGGGCGCGCCAGGGCGGGGCGGGGCTGTTCATCGGCGGCGAGATGGGCATCGGCAACACCACCGCCGCGGCGGCCGTGGCCTGCGGTGTGCTGGGGGCCTCGCCGGACGCGCTTGCAGGACCGGGCACCGGGCTGGACCCGGCCGGGGTGCGGCACAAGGCCGAGGTGATCGAACGCGCGCTGGCCCTGCACGCCGAGGCCGGGGATTCGGCGCTGGAGTGGCTGCGGCGGGTCGGCGGCTTCGAGATCGCCGGGCTGACCGGTGCGTTCCTGGCCAGCGCGCAGATCGGTCAGCCGGTGCTGGTGGACGGCTTCATCGCCAGCACCGCGGCACTGGTGGCGACCCGGCTGTGCCCGGGGGCCCGGGACTGGTTCTTCTACGCCCACCGCTCCGCCGAGCCCGGGCACGACCGCGTGCTGGAGGCGCTGGGCGCGCAGCCGCTGCTGGATCTGGGCATGCGCCTGGGTGAGGGCAGTGGCGCGGCGACCGCGGTGCCGCTGCTGCGCATGGCCTGCGAGCTGCACGCCGGCATGGCGACCTTCGATGAGGCCGGGGTGGCGGACGACGACTCCGGAGCGGGCGCGTGAGTACGGGCGCGTCCGTCAGCGCCGGGGCGCGGGTCGGGCTGCTGCGTCACGGCGAGACCACCGGCGAGGGCTTCTGCGGCGCCGGCAGCGACGTGCCGCTGACCGCGCGCGGCCAGGCGGCGATGGAGGGGGAGCTGGCACGCCGGCGCCCGCCGGGTCTGGCCTCCGGCGAACCGGCCTGGGACCGCATCGTGACCTCGCCGCTGCAGCGCTGTCAGGGGCCGGCCTCGGCCTGGGCCGAGCGCTGGGATGTGCCGCTGGTGGTGGAACCGCGCCTGAAGGAACTGCACTTCGGCACCTGGGAGGGCCGCAGCGCCGCCGCGCTGATGGAGACCGATGCCGACGCGCTGGGCCGCTTCTGGCAGGACCCGGAAGGCTGCCCGCCGCCCGGGGGCGAGGCGCTGGGCGCGTTCCGCGGGCGCGTGCTGGCCGGCTGGCGCGAGAGCGTGGCCACGCCCGGCACCGCGCGCACGCTGGTGGTCACCCACGGCGGCGTCATCCGCGTATTGCGTGCGCACTTCGAGGGCATCCCGCTGGCCGAACTGCTGAACATTGAGGCCCCGCTGGCGGTGCTGCACCGGGTCGATCCCGCGCGGGTGCAGGCATGAGCCGGCCGGCCACGCTCGCCCCGCTGTGGCTGGCGCTGGTGTTCCTCACCCGGGTGCCGCTGCCGGCGCGCCTGCTGCCGGAGGCCCCGCGCCCGGAAGACGCCGGGCGCTCGCTGCTGTTCTACCCGCTGGTGGGGCTGGTGCTGGGCCTGTTGCTGGCCGGCGGCGGCATGCTGCTGAGCCTGCTGCCGGGCGCCGAACCGCTGTTGCTCGCCGCGCTGGTACTGGCCGGCTGGGTGGCGATCACCGGCGCGCTGCATCTGGACGGGCTGGCCGACACGGTGGACGCCCGCGTGGGCAGTCACGGCGACCCCGAGCGCGCCCGCACCATCATGAAGGACCCGACCTCCGGCCCGATCGCGGTGGCCACAGTGATGCTGGTGCTGCTGGTCAAGTTCGCCGCGCTGGTGCCGCTGGTGGCCGCCGCGCAGTGGCTGGCGCTGGTGATCGCCGCGGTCCTCGGCCGCGCCGCGCTGGTGCTGCTGTTCCGCCTCGCCGATTACCTCAATCCCGCCGGCCTGGGCGCCGACATGGCGGCGCACCTGCCCGAACGGGCCGCCGCCGGAGTACTGGTGGCCACCGCCATCGCCGTGGTCATCCTCGGCGTGGCCGGCGGTCTGCCCGGCGCCATCATCGCCCTGATCCTCGCCGGCGCCACCGTGGCCGCCCTGGCCGCGTTCTTCCGCCGCTGGCTCGGCGGCTTCACCGGCGACCCCGCCGGCGCCACCCTGGAGATCGTCGAGACCGTGGCCCTGGTGGTGATGGCCCTGAGCCTCACCGCGTAGGCGCGGCCCCGGCTGCGGGCGGACGGCGTTAAGCACGGGTTCTGCCTCACGCGGTGTGGGGCGCTGCCCGCCGAAACGCCACGCTCAAGTGTGCGACACGCCCGGCGATAACTTAACCTGCGGAAAGATTTCCAGAAGGAGCGCGACAGCATGGCGGCGGGAAAGAGAACCGGGAAGACGAAGAAGGTCGGGAAGAACAGAAAGAGCCGGAAAGGCCAGTCGGAATCGGAAAAACTGTTGAAGAAAGCCTCCGCTGCCTTCGATGAAGGGGACTACGATGAGGTCGAAGCCTTCTGCGGGGAACTGCTCAAGCGGGACCCGAACAGCGCCGATGCGTTGCGGATGCTGATCCGGAGCACGTTTGAACAGACGCGCTACAACACCGCCACGCTGTATGCCTCCAAGCTCGTACAGATGTGTCCCGAGGATCCCGCGAGTTACAACCACCTCGCGAGCGTGCTTCTCATGCGAGGTCGTTATCAAGCGGCGGGAGCCGCCTTGCGCGAAGCCCTGCGGTTCGACCCCGATCAGCTGGCGCTGTACAACTACGCCCGCGTGTTGCAGGCGGAGGGCCGCTGGGATGAGGCGGCAGAGATCCTCGAGTCACTGGTTCGTGTGGTTCCCTACAGGCCGAACGTCTGGTTTTCCTATGCGCACTCGCGGCATTTTCCCGCCGATGTTTCCCCGCGCCGGGAGCTCGAAGAGGTGATTCGCAAGGGGAACTTCAGCCTGCATGATCAGGGCCATCTGCAGTTCTCTCTGGCAAAGCTTCACAAGGATGCAGGGGACGTGGACCAGGCGTTCGCGGCCTTCGAAAAGGGCAACGACCTGCGGGCCAGGTCGATCCAGAAGCAGGTCGACGGCATTCGGGAGGGTCGGGTCCTCCAGACGGTCGGGACCCGGGAAGCGGTCTTCACGGAAGAATGGAAACGTGGCCTCGATGGCCCGGAAGTGTCTCCGCGCCCGTTGAGTGTGATCCTGGGCGCGCCCCGTTCCGGCAAATCGCTGCTGGAGGGGGCGCTGTCCGCGCATTCGCGGACCCGCCACTATGGCGAACTCGGAGGAATTCAGGAGCTCCTCGCGGAGTTGCCCAGGGAGGTGCGCAACAGATACCCCCTGTTTATTCGGGAACTCGGCAGCGAGGCTCTGGGAAGGCTGCGCGCCCGCATGGATTCGATCTGGGGCGAGGCCGTGGACGACCAGGTGGGTGCCTACGTGCTGACCAACCCGAGCAACGTCTGGCACGTGGGCACCCTGATGGCGTTGAACCCCGATACGCGCGTCGTTTTCTGTGAGCGGGACCCGGTGGACAACGCGATGGCCATCTACATGCGTTGGTTCGCGCGAGCCATGCCGTATGCCTGGGCCATCGATACAATCGCGGAATACATTCTGGCTTACCGTCGGCTTGTAGATCACTGGGAGGCACTTTTCCCGGACCGTGTGGAACGCGTGCGCTACGAAGACTATCTGCAGGCACCGGATACCCATGCGTCCAGAATCCTGCGCTTCCACGGGTTTGACTGGGAGTCGGAATGCGCGGATTCCGCCGGCGAATCGGTGGATCCGGCGCGCGTGGGCATGGCGGGAAGCTCGGAACGCCGCAGCCGCGTGAACCCGGAGTTCGCACGCATTGGGGACGAATTTGCGGCCTATCGGCCTGCCTTCGAGCGCGCGGTTGAAGAGGCGCGCAAGCGCGTGTCCGAGTACGAGTTCCCACGAACCACAAACGTTCGTGTGACCGTTGGTGGGGCGAGCCCCCGCGGGGAACAGTGACGGGCGCAAGACCTGAGTATCGAGCGGACATCCGGCGGTGTCGAGCCCGCGAACCTGAGGAAAACGGCTCCATGCCCTAAAGACCCCGGGGTGACGGTCGTTAAGGGAATCGAAGGCGGCATGAGGCCGCCCAGGGATTGCCTCAGCCGGCCCGGCCGGCACTCAAGTTCCGGAGGAAGCAAACATGTCTCAGGTCATCAACACCAACGTTCTTTCGCTGAATGCCCAGCGCAATCTGAACCAGACCCAGGGCGATCTCGCCCAGTCGCTGGAACGCCTGTCGTCCGGCCTGCGCATCAACAGCGCCAAGGACGACGCGGCCGGTCTCGCGATTTCGGAGCGGTTCACGACGCAGATCAACGGCCTCAATCAGGCGGTGCGCAACTCGAACGACGGCATCTCGTTCGCGCAGACGGCCGAAGGTGCGCTGGACACCGTCGGCGACGCACTGCAGCGAGCGCGGCAGCTGGCCGTGCAGGCGGCGAACGACACCAACTCGGCCTCCGACCGTCAGGCGCTGAACGACGAGGTGCAGCAGTTGATGGAAGAGGTCAGTCGTGTGGCGAACTCGGCCGAGTTCAACGGTGGTCGAATCCTGGATGGCACGGTGGAGGACCTGTTCTTCCAGGTGGGGGCCAATCAGGGCCAGACCATTGCCGTGGACGGGGTGGATGCCCGGACCTCCCGGCTGGGGGCGACCGAGGTGGTTGGCTCCGGTGGCTTGACGCAGGAACAGATCGCCCAGATCGATGAGGTGGATGGATTCAGCGGGCCATTCGAAGACATCACCATCAGCAGTGACGATTTCGACGACATTCAGGTCCAGCTATCGGGTGATGATACTCCGGGCGAGGAGGTCGAGCCTGCCGCAACTCTTGAGGATGCGGTCCGCATGATCAATGCAGCCATCACGGAAGCCGCGTCCGCCGGAGACGAAAATGCCAAAGACGTCGCGGATGCCGATCTGGAAGCCGCGCTGAGGGTCAAGAACGACGGTACCACCACGATCGCGATCACCTCGCGTCTGGGCACCGAGAATCTGGATGTGGCGAATGGCGATGTGGACGTTGACGGAGCTCCGGTAGCACTTTTCGATGATGATGGCGGCGCAGACGTCACCCTGAACGATGTCGACGTGGTGACTCGTGAGACGGCGACCCAGTCCATCGGTGCTTTCGACGGCGCCTTGACCAAGGTCAACTCGCTGCGTGCGGAGCTGGGCGCGGTGCAGACTCGTTTCGAGAGCACCATCGCGAACCTGGAGATCGGTTCGGAGAACCTGTCGGATGCGCGTTCGCGAATCCGGGATGCGGACTTCGCCGCAGAGACCGCCGAACTCTCGCGGGCGCAGGTGCTCCAGCAGGCGGGGACCACGGTGTTGTCGCAGGCGAATGCGGTGCCGCAGAACGTGCTGGGTCTGCTGCAGTAAGGCTTCGGCTTCCTCCGGGCCCGTGTTGCGGGCCATCCCAGGGCCCGCCCCGAGTAATCGGGGCGGGCCTTTTTGCGTTTTGGGGGTGTGATCTCGGGGCGGTGGTCCGGGCGGGTGCGAGTTCGCGCGCGAGCGCGCTCCCACGCGGGCATGGTCGGAACCGGGGGGGCGGTTCGGGGCGGTTTTTGCCGTGGTGGCAAGGGGGCGGAAATTTTTTGCCGATCGGGGTTAAAGGTTGCCGGAGGGTGGTCGTTAAGGGGTCTGAGAGGCAATTCCGAACCTGTCATTGCTGCCGGAACGGCAATGACTGGCCGGTCAGCAGAGCGAGCAAAACAAGGAGGGCGTCATGTCCCAGGTCATCAACACCAACGTGCTGTCGCTGAACGCGCAGCGTAATCTCAACGAGTCGCAGGGTTCGCTGTCGCAGTCGCTGGAGCGTCTGTCGTCGGGTCTTCGCATCAACAGCGCGAAGGACGACGCGGCGGGTCTGGCGATTTCCGAGCGTTTCACCAGCCAGATCAACGGTCTGGACCAGGCGGTGCGCAACTCCAACGATGGCATTTCGTTCGCGCAGACCGCCGAGGGTGCGCTGGATACCATCGGCGATGCGCTGCAGCGTGCGCGCGAGCTGTCGGTGCAGGCGGCGAACGACACCAATTCGGCCTCGGACCGTCAGGCGATCAACGACGAGGTCCAGCAGCTGATGGACGAGGTCAGCCGTGTGGCGAACTCGGCCGAGTTCAATGGAGGCGCGGTTCTGGACGGCACGGTGGAGGATCTGTTCTTCCAGGTGGGTGCGAACCAGGGGCAGACCATTGCCGTGGACGGCGTGGATGCCCGGACCTCGGAGCTGGGGACCACCGA
>NZ_KB906456.1:0-158312 GCF_000381385.1 Thioalkalivibrio sp. ALE10 | reverse complement strand
CGGCGATGCGCTGCAGCGTGCGCGCGAGCTGTCGGTGCAGGCGGCGAACGACACCAATTCGGCCTCGGACCGTCAGGCGATCAACGACGAGGTCCAGCAGCTGATGGACGAGGTCAGCCGTGTGGCGAACTCGGCCGAGTTCAATGGAGGCGCGGTTCTGGACGGCACGGTGGAGGATCTGTTCTTCCAGGTGGGTGCGAACCAGGGGCAGACCATTGCCGTGGACGGCGTGGATGCCCGGACCTCGGAGCTGGGGACCACCGAAGTGGAGGGAGCCAACGGGCTTTCACAGGAAGAGATTGGGCAGATCGACACGGATGTGGCATTCAATAACATTCAGATCGAAGGGGATGAGTTCTCTGATATCGATGTGGATCTGAGTGAGGCGGACAACCTTGAGGATGTGGTGCGGCTGGTGAACGCCGAGATTGCCAGCGAAGCGGCGGAAGGTGATACCAATGCGGCAGCGGTCGCGGATGCCAACCTGCAGGCCGCGTTGCGGGTCGATAACGCGGGCAACACGACGGTGGCTATCACTTCGCAGCTGGGCACGGAGGGCCTGCAGGTGACCGGGGGACAAGTGACCCTGGAGGGTGGAAGCACGGTTGACCTCTTTACGGCAGATGCTGGAACTGGTACGGCGATCGGGTCCGATGATGTGACGTTGAACGACATCGATGTGACCACGCGCGAGACGGCGACCCAGGCCATGGGTGCGCTGGATGGAGCGCTGACTGAGGTGAACTCGCTGCGTGCGGAGCTGGGTGCGGTGCAGACGCGTTTCGAGAGCACGATCTCGAACCTGGAGATCGGTTCGGAGAACCTGTCGGATGCGCGTTCGCGGATCCGGGATGCGGACTTTGCCGCGGAGACGGCGGACCTGACCCGGGCGCAGGTGCTGCAGCAGGCGGGGACCTCGGTTCTGTCGCAGGCGAATGCGGTCCCGCAGAACGTGCTGGGTCTGCTGCAGTAAGGCTTCGGCTTCCTCCGGGCCCGTGCTGCGGGCCATCCCGGGGCCCGTCCCGAGTGATCGGGGCGGGCCTTTTTGCGTTTTGGGGTGATCTCGGGGGCCGGTGGTCCGGGCGGGTGCGTTTTCGCGCGCGAGCGCGCTCCCACGGGGTGGCGGGGTTCGGGATATGGGATCCGGCTGTGTGATGGATTGCGGGGATTTTTCGGCGGCGGCAGGTAATTGCCGCCGGGATCGGCCAGAATCCGGGTAAAGGGATTTGCGGCGCGACATGGTGCGGCGCAGCGGGGCGGAAAAAATTTCCTCCGGGGCTAAAGTTCCTTGCCGGTCGGCCGTTATCGGCTGCAGGAGCGGAAGTGTTTCCGCACGGTTGGCCCCCGTCATGGGGCTGTCATGGCAAGAGGAAAAGACCATGTCTCAAGTCATCAACACCAACATCCTGTCGCTGAATGCGCAGCGGAACCTGAATGCTTCGCAGAATGCGCTTTCGCAGTCGCTGGAGCGCCTGTCATCGGGCCTTCGCATCAACAGTGCGAAGGACGACGCGGCGGGTCTGGCGATCTCCGAGCGTTTCACCAGCCAGATCAATGGCCTGAACCAGGCGGTGCGCAATTCGAACGACGGCATCTCGTTCGCGCAGACCGCGGAGGGCGCGCTGAACACCATTGGCGACGCGCTGCAACGTGCACGCGAGCTGTCGGTACAGGCCGCTAACGACACCAACTCGCCCTCCGACCGTCAGGCGCTGAACGACGAGGTGCAGCAGTTGATGGATGAGGTCAGCCGCGTGGCGAACTCGGCCGAGTTCAATGGCGGCCGGATCCTGGATGGCACGGTGGAGGACCTGTTCTTCCAGGTAGGGGCCAACCAGGGCCAGAGCATCGCGGTGAGCGGTGTGGATGCCCGGACCTCCGAGCTGGGGACCACCGAGGTGGTGGGAGCCAACGGGCTTTCACAGGAAGAGATTGGGCAGATCGACACGGATGTGGCATTCGCTGACATTCGGATTGAAGGAGATGATTTCAGCGATATCGATGTGGATCTGAGTGAGGCGGACAACCTTGAGGATGTGGTGCGGCTGGTGAACGCCGAGATTGCCAGCGAAGCGGCGGAAGGTGATACCAATGCGGCAGCGGTCGCGGATGCCAACCTGCAGGCCGCGTTGCGGGTCGATAACGCGGGCAACACGACGGTGGCCATTACCTCGCAGCTGGGGACGGAAGGCCTGGAGGTGTCCGGGGGGCAGGTGACACTGGAAGATTCCACTGAGATTGCGCTCTTTTCCGCCGCACCAGGAAATGGTCAGCAGACCTCCAATGAGGTCACCCTGAACGACATCGACGTGACGACGCGCGAGACCGCGACGCAGGCGATGGGCGCGCTGGATGGTGCGCTGACCGAGGTGAACTCGCTGCGTGCGGAGCTGGGTGCGGTGCAGACGCGCTTCGAGAGCACCATTTCCAACCTGGAAATCAGCGCGGAAAACCTGTCGGATGCGCGTTCGCGGATCCGGGATGCGGACTTTGCCGCGGAGACGGCGGAATTGACTCGGGCGCAGGTGCTGCAGCAGGCGGGGATCGCCGTGCTGTCGCAGGCCAATGCGGTGCCGCAGAACGTGCTGGGGCTTCTGCAGTAAACTCTCACTGACCACGACGCTGGAAGGATCCGGGCATGGGGCCGGATCCTTCCACGGAGGGCTGCCATATGACGGATATGATCAACAACAGCATGCCGGGCGCCGGGGGCTACACGCCGAATACCCGCTCCGGGGAATCCGGGGGCTGGCGTGCTGACGGGCGCGGTTCGGAAGCTCCGGGGGGTGGCGCTGTCGAGCGGAAGGGAGCTGCCGCCCCGGCGAGCGAGAGCGGGCCGGAACGGCAGGGGTCTTCCGGTAGCGAGAGGCGGGAGGTCGCTGAACCGGTGGAGGCCTCCGACCTCGAGCCGGTGGTCGAATCGATCAACGCCTATCTGCAGAACAGTCAGCGAACCCTGGAGTTCAGTGTGGATGATTCCACCGGGCGCACTGTCATCACGGTGATGGATGGCGAAAGCGACGAGATCATCCGCCAGATCCCGCCGGAGCAGATGCTGGTCCTGGCGGAGCATTTCGAGAACGAACGGGCGCTTGGCGGCACGGGATTTGTCGACAAGGCCTGAGCGGTGCGGGCCGGGCGGCATCGTTCTTGCTGCGTCGAAGGCGTTATTGCGCTGGCCCGGTCCTTGTGAGGGCCTTGCAGGAGCGCGCTTGCGCGCGAATGTGGATGTGGGGGCCACATGGCGCCATTTTCGCGGCCAAGGCCGCTCCTACAGTGATTCTTCACCCTTGAGGATGATCCCGCGGGGGCAGGCTTGGGTCCATAATGATTCATCCGCTCAAGTTTTCGGCAGAAGGGCCGTTAACCTGATCAGAAACGACGGAATACCCGTGCAGCGGGCAGGAAGGTAACGATCATGGCCATCAGTTCTCTCGGTGTCGGTTCCGGGCTGGATCTCAATCAGATCGTGGGCGATCTGGTGAACTCGCAGCGTGCGCCGCGCGAGGCCCGGCTGAACGAGCGCGAGGAACGCATCGAGGCGGAGATCTCGGCCTACGGTTCGCTCAGCAGCAGCATGGATGGCATCGGTTCGGCGCTGTCGAACCTGGCGGATTTCGAGCCCGAACAGTCGGTCTCGGTGAGCAACGAGGGTGTAGCCTCGGCGGTGCTCACCGGGGATGCGCCCAACGGTGACTTTGAAATGGACGTGCAGCGGCTGGCGAGAGCCGAGACCGTGGCCTCGCAGTCCGGTGATTTCGATGACGGAGATGACAAAGTCGGTGCCGGCACCTTCAGCTTCTCGGTGGGTGACGAAGATCCGGTCTCGCTGGATATCGGGGACAAAGACACGCTCAACGATCTGCGCGATGCGATTAATGACGCGGATGCCGGGGTGCGTGCATCCATCGTCAATGATGGCAATGGTGCGCGGCTGACCATGACCTCCGAAAACACGGGCGCGGAAAACACCATCAACGCCGAGGTGGTGGCGGAGGAAGAGAATGGTGAGCCAAGCGGTCTGGAACGTCTGGCCGATTTGGGAACGACCGTAGAGGCGCAGGATGCGTTGGTGACGATCAACGGTATGGATGTCACCAGCTCTTCCAACACCCTGGAGGACGCCATCGAGGGCATGGCCATCGACCTTGAGGGGGTCGGGGAGACCTTGGTGTCGGTGAGCGAGGACCGGGACGGGCTGCGGAACGGGCTGGAGTCATTCGTCGAGGCCTATAACACCATGGTGTCCGAAACCAACGAGATGACCGCCTATGACCCCGAGGAAGATGAGGCCGCGGTGCTCACCGGTGACAGCACGGTGCGCTCGGCCCGCAGCCGCATGAGCAATGCGCTGATGGAGCGTTCTCAGGTCGAGGGCATCAACAATCAGAGCCTCGCCGATCTGGGGATTACCAGTCAGCGCGACGGGACGCTGGCGTTCGACACCCAGCGTTTCGATGAGGTGAGGCGTAGCGAAGGATTCGAGGACGTGAAGGCTGCAGTGCGCGATATCGCCGGCGGCATGGAAGAGACCCTGCAGGGGATTACCGGGCCCGAAGGCCTGTTCCAGGTCCGCCAGGACGGGTTGCAGAACGAGCAGTCGCGGGTGGATGACCAGCGTGAACGGCTGGATGACCGGATCGAACGGCTGGAGGCCCGACTGGTGCGCCAGTTCTCCAGCATGGATACGGCCGTGGCCCAGATGCAGCAGACAGGGGATTACCTGCAGCAGCAGCTGGCCGGTATGGGACAGTAACAGAACGATCCATCGATGATTGGCAGGCGGTGCCGCAAAGGCGCCGTCCGGTTTCCGAACGGAGGCGAGCATGTACGGCATGAATACGAGAAAGAACGTCGATTCCTACCGCCAGGCGGGCATGCTGTCCGAGGTGCAGGTCGCGGATCCGCACCGTCTGGTGCAGATGCTGTTCGAGGGGGCGCTGGAGCGCATCGCGGTGGCCAAGGGCGCGATGAAGGCCGGCAATATCGCCTACAAGGGCGAGCGCATCGGCAAGGCGATTGACATCATCGACTCCCTGCGCTCGATGCTGGATGACAAGCACAATCCGGAGCTGGCCGAGCGTCTGGCCGCGCTGTATTCCTACATGATGCGCCGCCTGACCGAGGCCAACCTGCACAACGATCCGGAACGGCTGGACGAGGTGTCGAAGCTGCTGCGCGAGATCAAGGCAGGCTGGGACGAGATCCCGCCGGAATACCGCAACGCGTCCGCATCTCGCGCCAGCTGACCGTCTTGGACCCTCGTTCGCTGGCGAGTGCGCTGGATGATGTCCTGGGCCGCCTGCAGGCGGCCCGGGATGCCGAGGACTGGGAATCCCTGCCCGCGCTCGACGAGGAAGCGCGGGCGCTGATCCAGCGTGCCACGGTGAGCAGCGGAGACCGCCCTCCGGCGGGCGCCGAGACCGACGTGCGCGCGGCGCTGGAGCGGTTGTCCGAGTTCTATGCGGCCACGGTGCCGGGGCTGGCCGAACGGCGCTCCGAGACCGCGCGCGAGATCAAGGGCCTGCGTCAGGGCCAGCGGGCGGTGGGGGCGTATCAGAACACCCGCCGGGGCTGACCCGGCGCACCTCGTAGACGTTATCCAGTGAATGCAGGCGGTCGAACAGGCCGCTCAGCTCGCCCAGATCCGTGACCTCCGCCTCCAGCTCCATGCGCACGCTGCGATCTGCCGGATCGGTCTGCGTGTTGACCCGCAGCAGATTGATCCCGCTCTGCGAGAACACCCCGCCGACCTCGGCGAACAGGCCGGCGCGGTCCTGCGCTTCCAGCTCCAGCGACACGATTTCGGTTTCGGGTTCATCGCCCCAGCTGACCGGTATCAGGCGTGCGCGCTTGTCCTCCGGCAGGTGGAGGATGTTGGGGCAGTCGTCGCGGTGCACGGAGACCCCGGCGCCGCGGGTGATGAAGCCGATGATCGGGTCCCCGGGCTGCGGGTCGCAGCACTGCGCGCGGGTGGTGAGCAGGCCGCCGACCCCGCGGATGCGGATGTCCTCGGCATTGTGATCCGCGGCGTCGCCATCGCGGCGGCCCTCGCGGCGACGGGGGCTCGGCGCGGCGGGCGCCTCCTCGCGGGTCTTGTCGCGTTCTCGGCGCTCGCGGATCATCTGCGCCAGGCGTCCGGCGATCTGCCCGGTGGTGATGTCGCCGGCGCCCAGCGCGATCATCAGCTCGTCGAACCCGGGGTATTTCATCTGCCGCGCCAGCTCGTCGCGGTCGAGATCGGGGATGCGTTCGTGCAGTCCGAGCCGCTGGCATTCGCGGTCGAACAGCTGCTTGCCGGTGGCCAGGTGCTCGTCCTGATGCTGCTGGCGGAACCAGGTGCGCACCTTGGCCCGCGCCCGCGAGGTGTTGAGATAGCCGAGGTTGGGGTTGAGCCAGTCGCGGCTGGGGCCGCCCTCGCGGGCGGTAAGTACCTCGACGCGTTCGCCGGAGCGCAGGCGGTAGGTGAGCGGGACGATGCGCCCGTCGACCTTGGCGCCGCGGCAGCGGTGGCCCACCTCGGTGTGCACGGCGTAGGCGAAATCCAGCGGCGTGGCGCCCTGGGCGAGGTCCAGCACGTCGCCCTGCGGGGTCAGTACGAACACGCGCTGGTGCAGCGGCTCGCTCTGGATCTCGTCGAGCAGGTTCTGGTCGGAGCCGTCGTTCTCCAGTAGCTGGCGCAGCGAGGTGATGGCCTGGTTCAGGGCGCGATCCTCGCGTCCGCCTTCCTTGTAGCGCCAGTGGGCGGCGACCCCGAGTTCGGCGAACTCGTCCATCTCGCGGGTGCGGATCTGCACTTCCACGACTTTGCCCTCCGGTCCCACCACCGCGGTGTGCAGGGACTGGTAGCCGTTGTCCTTGGGGTTGGCGATGTAGTCGTCGAACTCGCCGGGCAGGTGGCGCCAGTGGTTGTGCACCACGCCCAGCACGGTGTAGCAGGTCGCCAGCCGGTCCACGATCACGCGCGTGGCGCGCAGGTCGTACAGCTCGGACAGCGAGGTGTTTTTGCGCTGCATCTTCTTCCAGATGCTGTAGATGTGCTTGGGCCGGCCGAACACCCGGGCCTCGATCCCCGCATCGGCCAGGTGCTTTTCCAGCATCCGGGTGAAGCGGGCGACGTATTCCTCGCGCTCGGTGCGGTTCTCCTCCAGCCCGCGCGCGATATCGCGGTAGGTCTCCGGTTCGAGGATGCGCAGCGAGAGATCTTCCATCTCCCACTTGAGCTGGCCCACGCCCAGCCGGTTGGCCAGCGGGGCGATCACGTCCAGGGTCTCCTGTGCCAGCGCGCGGGCACTGGCGTCGGGTTCCTTGACCACCAGGCGCAGGTGCTGCACGCGGAACGCCAGCTTGATCAGCACCGCGCGCACGTCGTCGACCATGGCCATCAGCATGCGTCGCAGGCGCTCGGCCTGTTCGGGCCGGCCGGCCGGGGTCTCGAAGCGGCGGCGGACCAGTGCGGAGACGTTCTCGGTGAGCTGCGCGACGCGTTCGCCGTAGTCCCGGCGCAGGGCCTTCGCGTCGGCGTGCCCGGCGAGAAAGACCGGGACCAGCAGGGTGGCGATCAGGGTCTGACGGTCGACGTTGAGGTGGCGCAGGATCTCGGCGACATCCAGCGCATGCGCCTCCAGACCGGCGGCGTCCACCGACTCCAGCGCGCGGTCCAGTGCGGAGGCCAGGGCGCCATCCGGGGCGTCGCCGCCGGCCAGGCGGCGCAAAAGCTGGTCGCGATCCAGGCCGAGGAGTTCGGTGTTGGTCAGCAGGGAATGGCGCATCGCGAGGACCGTGTGGGGCGCGGGGATGGGACGCGCCCATTGTACCCGAGTTGCGGAGGGCGACGGGGATGTTCAGGATCATGGGCATGGCCAATGTGATCCGGTTCCTGATCCTGCTCGCGACGGGTTACGCCGTGCTGGTGGCGACCGTCTATCTGACCCAGGACCGCCTGATTTACATGCCCTCGCGCGACGTGACCTCCACGCCCGCGGATGCCGGGCTGGACTTCGAGGAGGTGTGGCTGGAGCCGGAGGCGGACGTGCGCCTGCATGGCTGGTATCTGCCGGGTCCGGAGGAGGATGCCCCGGTGTTGCTGTTTTTCCATGGCAATGCGGGCAACATCGGGCATCGCCTGCATTCGCTGCAGCGGTTCCACGAGGTGGGGCTCGCAGTGCTGATCATCGATTATCGCGGCTACGGCCGTTCCTCGGGCCGGCCGGATGCGCCGGGGCTGCACGCCGACGCCGAGGCCGCCTGGGACTATCTGCGCGAGGAACGCGGCTACGCGACGGAGGACATCGTGGTGTTCGGCCGCTCGCTGGGGGCGGCGGTGGCGGCGCGCCTGGCGGCGGAGCGCGAACCCGGTGCGGTGATCCTGGAGTCCGCGTTCACTTCGGCGGCGGATCTGGGGGCGGAGATCTACCCGTTCCTGCCGGTACGCTGGCTGATCCGCCATCCGTATCCGGTCCTCGAACATGTCCGGCGCCTGGAAGCCCCGCTGCTGCTGGTGCATGCGCGCGAGGACGAGATCGTGCCCTTCGAGCATGCGCGCCGCCTGCAGGCGGCGGCCCCGGGCACCCCGCCGATCCTGGGCCTGTGCGGCGGCCACAACGACGGCTTCCTGCGGTCCGGGTCGCTTTACACCCGCGGGTTGCAGGATTTCCTCGCCGCGGCCGGCCTGCTGCGTGGCGGAACGCCCTGAGGTCGCGCCGGGTCCATCACGATTCACCACTACTTGCTGCACGGGAGAAAGCCATGAAAGCACTGCTGATCGATGCCGAAAAACAGTCCATCGAACCGATCGAGATCGGCGGACGGGAAGACCTGCCCGGACTGATCGGATACGAAACCCTCGAGGCGGATACGATCGGCCCCGAAGGCGACACCCTGTTCTTCGACGAGGAATGTTTCCTGCGCGGAACCGCCGGTCGCTTCCAGATTGACAGCATCATTCCGGTGTCCGGCCGGGGCGTGGTGGTCGGTTCCTCCGATGGCGGCACGACTCTGCAGGATGTCGTCTCCGACGTGGACAGCCTCAGCGCGCGTCTGAAGTACCTGTAGACCGTTCCCGGGTCTCCACCTGCACCTCGCCGTGCAGGGTGCGGTGTACCGGACAGCGATCGGCGATCTGCAGCATGCGTTCGCGCTGTTTCGCATCCAGGTCGCCCTCGATGGTGATCTCGCGGGTGATGCGGTCGACCGGGCCGTTCTCGCCCTTGAGTTTCTCGTGCTGCAGATGCACCCGGACGCGTTCCAGCGGCAGCTGCTTGTGCGCGGCGTACATGCGCAGGGTCATGCTGGTGCAGGCCCCCAGCGACGCCAGCAGTAGCTCGTAGGGGTTCGGGCCGGTGCCATCGCCGCCGACGTCCGGCGGTTCGTCGGCCAGGAAGTGATGCGGGCCGATGCGGACGTCCTGCTGGTACTGGCCGTCGCCGGTCTCCTCGACCGTCACTGCGGTCCCGTCGCCGGGCGCGTCCGCGTCCGCCGAATCCCCTCGTTCTTCGCCGATATAGCGTGTGCCCCAGGCGGCGACCAGTCCGGCCACGTATTCGGCGTCGGCCGGATTGAGCAGGGTGTGGTCGGCATCGTCCAGTGACACGAAGCTCTTTGGATGGCGCGCCGTCTCGAAGATGCGCCGCGCCGCGTCCACCGACACCACCGTGTCGCCCGGAGCGTGCAGGATCATCAGCGGCCGGTCGAGGTCGCGGATGCGTTCGGCCTGGGTCTGGCTGCGCAGGTCCTCGACGAACTCCCGCCGGATACGGAACGGGCGGCCGGCGAGGTTCACCGTCGCCTCGCCTTCGGTCTCGATGGTCTCTAGCGCCTCGCCGAAGTGGTCCAGCACGCTGTCGGCCTCGAACGGGGCGGCGATGGTGGCGACCGCGCGGCATTCTGGAATCCGACCGGCGACGCCCAGTACCGCCGCGCCGCCCAGGCTGTGGCCAACCAGCAGGGCGGGGGCGGCATCCCGGCCACGCAGATAGTCGGCCGCAGCCAGCAGGTCCTCCAGATTGGAGGAGAAGCCGCTGTTGGCGAAATCGCCCTCGCTGTCGCCGAGTCCCGTGAAGTCGAAACGCAGCGTCGCGATGCCGGTTTCAGCCAGCCCGCGGGCGATACGGTTGGCGGCGCGGTTGTCCTTGCCGCAGGTAAAGCAGTGGGCGAACAGTGCCCAGGCCCGGACGGGGCCGGTGGGGCGATCGATGCGCCCGGCCAGCATCTGGCCCCGGTGGCCAGGAAATTCGACGCGTTCTCGGCGCATGCAGCGGACTCCTGTGTTCGTGCCGGGATTCGGCCGGATGTCGGCCGGATCCCGGAAAACAAAAAACCCGCCGGAAGGCGCTCCCGGCGGGTGGCCCGGCCCGCTCCGGAAGACGGAGCGGGCAGTGGAGCAGGCCGGTCCTACGCCTTGCCGGCTGCTTCGGCTTCGGCCAGCCGGATCAGCTTCAGCTCGTGGAACAGCCCCATCAGCAGGCTGACCGACATGACCAGAAGCACGATCATGAACGGCAGACCCGTACTGACCGCGCCGGCCTGGAGGGCCGACAGGGCGGCGGCTCCGCCGACGGCCAGCAGCACGGCGGCGATCAGGCCCTCGACGGTGGCCCAGAACAGGCGCTGCGACTGCGGGGCGTCGGTCTTGCCGCCGGAGGTGATGCTGTCGATGACCAGCGAACCGGAGTCCGAGGAGGTCACGAAGAACACCAGCACCAGCACCACGGCCAGGAACGAGGTGAGCGCGGCCAGCGGCAGGTTCTGCAGCATCTGGAACAGCGCCAGCGAGGAGTCGGTGATGCCCTCGTCGGCCAGCGCGCCGATGCCGTCGCGCACCTGATCGATGCCGGTGCCGCCGAACACGCTCATCCAGATGACGGTGACCAGCGTGGGTACGATCAGCACGGCGGTGACGAACTGGCGCACCGTACGCCCGCGCGAGACGCGCGCGATGAACATGCCGACGAACGGCGACCAGGAGATCCACCACGCCCAGAAGAAGATGGTCCAGCTGTGGTAGAAGGTCTCGTCCTCGCGCCCGACCGGGTTGCTCAGCGGGATGATGTACTGGGCATAGGCCGAGAGCGTGGTGCCGGTGTTGGCGAGGAAGGCGATGAAGCCGCCGAAGATCATCACGAACAGCATGAGCAGCCCGGCGACGATCAGGTTGAGGTTGCTCAGCACCTTCACCCCGCCGTCGATGCCGCGCATGACCGAGAGCAGGGCGATCACGGTGATGCCGATGATCACCGCCAGCTGCGTGCCCAGTCCGCCGTCGATGCCGTCGAACAGGAAGTCCAGGCCGGAGGCCGCCTGCTGCGCCCCCAGACCCAGCGAGGTGGCGAGACCGAACAGCGTGGCGAGCACCGCCAGGGTGTCGATCACGTGGCCGAACGGGCCCCAGACGCGCTCGCCCAGGATCGGGTAGAACGCCGAACGGATGGTCAGCGGCAGCCCCTTGTTGTAGGCGAAGAAGGCCAGCGCGAGGCCGACGATGGCATAGACCGCCCAGGGATGCAGACCCCAGTGATACATGGTGGCGCCCAGCGCGGCTTGCTTGGAGGCCTCGGTGCCGCCTTCGATCCCCAGCGGGGTGCCGAACCATTCGGTGAAGTAACCCACCGGTTCCGCCACGGCCCAGAACATCAGGCCGATGCCCATGCCCGCGGCGAACAGCATGGAGAACCAGGACAGCACGCCGAAATCGGGTTTGGCGTCCTGGCCGCCGATACGGATGCGGCCGATCGGGAGGAGGATCAGGGCGAGGGCGAAGAGGACGAACAGGTTGCCGGCCGAGAGGAACAGCCAGTCGAAGGTTTCCTGGATCCAGGTCTGGGTGGCGCCGAGGCTGTCATTCGCCTGTTCCGGGAAGACCAGGGCGCCGATCACGAACAGCAGGATCAGTGCGGCACTGACCACGAAAACCGGGTTGTGGAGATCCAGTCCGAGAGGGTTGATGTTCTGCTCACCGATCTCGTGATCGGTGTCGTAGGCCTTTTCCAGCTCTTCTTTTTGTTTTTGCAGGTCGTCGTTGTCGCTCACCCCGATACCTCCCTTGTTTGGTGATAGTGAGATGATTGCACGTCCGGGGCGGAAGCCTCAATGCGTGCGCTGTTTTCAGTCCGCCCGGCCATGACCGAAGGTGCGTGCCACGTAGTCGATGTCCTTGTCGCCGCGCCCGGAAAGGTTCACCAGTACGGTGCTGCCCGGGTGCTCGCGCGCGTGCTCCACCGCCCAGGCGACTGCATGGGCGCTCTCCAGGGCGGGGATGATGCCTTCGGTCCGCGACAGGCGGTAAAAGGCATCCAGAGTCTCGTCATCGCCGATTGCGTGATAGGCGGCCCGCCCGGTGGTCTTCAGATACGAGTGTTCGGGGCCGACGCCGGGGTAGTCCAGTCCCGAGGCGATCGAATGTACCGGGGCCGGGTTGCCCTCGTCGTCGGTCAGCAGCATGCACTTGAAGCCGTGCAGCATCCCCGGTTTGCCGAAGGTCATGGTGGCGGAATGCTGTCCCGGTTCGCTGCCGCGACCCAGCGGCTCCACACCGTTGAGCTGCACCTCGGGATCCTCGATGAAACCGGCGAACATGCCCATCGCGTTGGAGCCGCCGCCGACGCAGGCGACCACCTGCTCCGGCAGCTGGCCGTCGGTCAGCTCCTGGTACTGTTCGCGCGCCTCGATCCCCACCACCGACTGGAAGTTGCGCACCATCATCGGGAACGGGTGCGGGCCGACCACCGAGCCGATCGCGAACAGGGCCTCGTCGGCCTGCGAGAGATACGACTGGAACGCGGAGTCCACCGCTTCCTTGAGGCTGCGCCCGCCGAAAGATACCGGGACGACCTCCGCCCCCATCAGCTTCATGCGGGTGACGTTGGGCGCTTCCTTTTCGATGTCGATCTCGCCCATGTGGATCTCGCATTCCATGCCGAAGCAGGCCGCCGCAGTGGCCAGGGCCACGCCGTGCTGGCCGGCGCCGGTCTCCGCGATCAGCTTCTTCTTGCCCATGTGGCGCGCGAGAAGGGCCTCGCCCATGCAGTGATTGAGCTTGTGTGCCCCGGAGTGGTTGAGGTCCTCGCGCTTGAGGTAGATATGCGCGCCGGCCTCGCGGCTGAGGTTGCGCGCGTAGTAGACCGGGGTGGGGCGGCCCTGGTAATGCCGGCGGATGTAGCGAAGTTCCTGCAGGAAGTCCGCCGACAGCGCCAGCTGACGCCAGGCGCGCTCGATCTCGGCGAAATGGGATTCGAGTTCCGGTGGCAGGAAGGCGCCGCCAAAATCACCGAAATAGCCTTCGGCATTCGGAAAGTCCTTGAGGTACGACATGGCAGTCTCGTGGCCGGGGGCGGCGCGGGCCGCCGTGGATCTCCGTGAGAGGGCCTATCATCGTGGTTGCCGCTCGTGCGGACAAGCGGGCGGGGAGGGCGCCCGGCCGGGCCGGGCGCCGGGGCCGGTTTACTGCAGCACGCTTTCGAGGATGCGTTCGTTGTCCTCGGTGGCTTCGGCCATGATGTCGGCGATGCTGCCGCCGAACACCCGCGCCACCAGACTGGTGTTCATGCGCGATACGATGACGGTACCGTCAGCGCGTTCGTAGACCGAGACGCGGCAGGGCATCATGGAGGTCACCAGATAGTTGTCTTCCTCGCTCAGGAGGTTCCCGGCGTGATCCGGCTGGCACAGTTCGAGGACCGTCACCGGGGCGACGTCGTATCCATGTTCGCCCACGGTGCCGCTCAGGTCGTGCTTGGTCGGGACCGCCCAGCCTTCGGCTTCGGCCGCGGTCTCGATGCGCTCGATGGTTTCCGCGTAGCCATACTGGCTTTCGTCCTCGACGATCATCAGTCCGGGCGCGGCGTTGTAGGCATAGGCAAAGGCCAGGATGATACCGGCGATCAGGCCGATGATGGCCCCCAACAGGAAACGGTTCTGCATTGCTCTCTCTCCTCGCTGTTTTTGTTGTCAGCATTCCCACGATACGCCCGTCGGGCCTGAAATGACCATGGCGAGCTCCCTGAAAGAGCATGGCGGTCCGCTGTTGCTGGGCGCGCTGGTGGTGGGCGGCATCGTGGCAGGCAGCCTGCTGGGCGATCCGGAACGGGTGCTGACGGCCGGGCAGCAGCTGACGGCGGACCCGTGGCGTCTGGCCGCACTGGTGGTACTGATGGCGGTGCTTTTCACCTTCGCCCTGCCGGGCAGCCTGGTGGTGTGGCTCATCGCGCCGTTCGTGTCGCCGTGGATCGCCGTGCCGCTGCTGGTCACGGGCAGTACGCTGGGGGCGCTGGGCGGATACTGGCTGGCGGGGCGGCTGGGAGCGGACCGGGGGCCGCTGAAGCGTCATCCGTGGCTGGTGGAGGCATTGCGACGCCACGGAGACTTCCTGCATCTGATGGCGATGCGGACCTTTCCGGGCTTCCCGCACTCGGTGATCAACTACGCGGCGGGCATGCTGCGGCTGTCACGCGTGGCGTTCGTGCTGGCGACCATCCTCGGGCTGAGCGTGAAGTGGGGGGTGTACGCCAGCGTGCTGTATGGCGCGGCCGAGGCCATCGAGCGTGGTGACGCGCTGGATCTGCGCACGCTTGTGCCGCTGGCCGTGCTTGCGGTGCTGCTGCTGGCCGGCGGATGGCTGCGCCAGCGGGTCCGCCGTTCGGTGGAGGGCCCGGCGGAGCGCTGACCGGGTTTCGCGCGGCCGGGTTCTCGCGCAGGATACGCGGCAACGGAAACGGGAGAGCCGGGATGATATTCGGACGATCGCATGCGTTCTTCGCCACCGTGAATCCGGTGGTGTTCACCGCGTCATCCATCGTGGTGCTGACCTTCGTGCTGTTCGGGGTCATCTTCACCGAGACGGCATCGCTGACCTTTGCCGCGATCCACGGGTTCATCACCGAGTATCTGGGCTGGATCTACATCCTGGCGGTGACCATCTTCCTTGCCTTTCTGGTCTGGCTGGCGCTCAGTCCGTACGGGCGGATTCGCCTCGGGAATACCGAGGACCGCCCGGAGTTCAGCTTCATGGCCTGGTTCTCGCTGCTGTTCGGGGCGGGCATGGGCATCGGCCTGATCTTCTGGAGCGTGGCCGAGCCGATGCTGCACTACCAGAACCCGCCGTTCGGCGAGGGCGAGACCCAGGAAGCGGCCGGCGAAGCGATGGCCTTCACCTTCTTCCACTGGGGGCTGCATGCCTGGGCGGTGTACGTGGTGCTGGGCCTGTCGGTGGCGTATTTCTCGTTCCGCAAGGGCCTGCCGCTGACCATTCGGTCGATCTTCTATCCAATGCTGGGGGATCGGATCTACGGGCCGATCGGGCACGTAATCGACATCCTCGCGGTGTTCGGCACGCTGTTCGGGCTGGCGACCTCGCTGGGCTTCGGGGCGATGCAGCTGAACACCGGTCTCAACGTGCTGTTCGGCATGCCGGTGTCCGGCTGGTTCCAGGTGGGGATCATCGGGGCGATCACCTTCGTCGCGGTGATGGCCGTGATCTCCGGGCTGGACCGCGGGCTGAAATGGATGAGCCTGGCCAACCTGTGGCTGGCCACGGCGTTGCTGCTGTTCGTGCTGCTCGCCGGGCCGACGCTGTTCATCATCCGTTTCTTCCTCGACTCCATCGGCGAGTATCTCAACCACATCGTGCAGCTGAGTCTGACCGCCGGCGCGATGCAGGAGGCCGAGTGGCAGAAGAGCTGGACCATCTTCTACTGGGCCTGGTGGATCGCCTGGTCACCGTTCGTCGGGATCTTCATCGCGCGGGTCTCGCGCGGGCGCACCATCCGCGAGTTCATTGCCGGCGTGCTGCTGCTGCCGTCCCTTTTCGTGTTCGTGTGGCTGGCGGTGTTCGGCGGCACGGCGCTGCATTTCGAGCTGTTCGGGGACGGCGCGGGGATCGCGGCGGCGGTGGCCGAGGACACGACCATCGCGCTGTACGCCACGCTGGAGCAGCTGCCGCTGTTCCATCTGGCCTCGGGGCTGGCGACCATCCTGATCGCGACCTACTTCATCACCTCGTCGGGCTCCGGGACCCACGTGATCGACGCGCTGGTCTCGCGCGGGAGCACGCGCTCGCCCAAGCGTCAGCGGGTGATCTGGGGCATCACCGAGGGCGCGGTGGCGGCGACCCTGCTGATCGTGGGCGGCGAGATGGCCCTGGACGGGCTGCAGACCGGGGCGATCACCGCGGGACTGCCGGTGGCGATCATCCTGCTGTTCGCCTGCGTGAACCTGACCCGGGCACTGCAGGGCGAGACGGCCGCCCCGTACTGACGCGGCCTGATGCGTCGGCGGGTACGGGACAAGTCCCTGTTCCGGGTCTTGGTTTCGGCGGTTGGCTGCGCCACACTGCGCGCATGTCGACCGCCGCTCCCCCTTCCCGTGCCGGCTCTGCCGGGCGCCCGCTGTCGCGCCTGGCGGTGCTGGTGGTGGACGATTTCGCCAACATGCGGGCGACCCTGCGCGAGATGCTGCTGACCTCCGGCTTCGAGGACATCGATCTCGCGCGCGATGGCGTGGATGCGCTGGACAAGCTGGAACGGCGTCGCTACGACATCGTGCTGTGCGACTACAACCTGGGCGACGGGCCGGACGGCCAGCAGGTACTGGACCGGGCCCGTGAACAGGGCTGGGTCGGGCCGGCCACGGTGTTCGTGATGGTCACCGCCGAGAACAGCAACGAGATGGTCATGGGGGCGCTGGAGAGCGGTCCCGATGCCTACCTGTCCAAGCCCTTCAACCGCGAACTGCTGGTAGTACGCCTGCAGCGCGCCCTGCGGCGGCGGGACCCGCTGCGTGCGCTGGATCCGCTCTGGCGTCGTGGCGAGTTCGCACAGGCGCGGGCCGAGGCCGAACGCATGCTGGAAGCAGGAGAGGGGCGTGCCGCCGACCTGCAGCGCCTGCGCAGCGATCTGGCCCTGGCCGAGGGCGAGCCGGGCGTGGCGGCCGAGGCCGCCCGTGCGGTGACGGGCGAGACCACGCCGCCCTGGGCACAGGTGCGTCTGGGCGAGGTGGCCGAAGCCGAGGGGGACCTTGCGGCCGCCGAGGAGGCGTATCGGGCGGCCATCGCGGCAACGCCGTATTACATGCCGGCGCATGACCGGCTGGCGTTCGTGCTGGAACGCACCGGCCGCGAGCGCGAGGCGCTGGACGTGCTGGTCGCGGCGGCGGAACGCTCGCCCAAGTCGCTGGCGCGGCAGCGGGAGCTGGGGCGGCTGGCCCTGGCCCGGGGGGAATACGAGCGCGCCGCGCGGGCCTGGCGCCATGCGATGGCCCTGGCGACCCAGATGCAGATACCGCATCCGGGTGACATGGCGTATCAACTGGAGGCATTGATCGCGCGCGGGGCGACCCGCGAGGCGCGGACCAAACTGCAGAGCCTGGAGAGTGATTACCGCGGTCATCCGGAAGTGCACTGGTGGGTCGTGGTGACGCGTCTGCGCCTGCTGCTGGCCGGTGTGGCGGTGGATCGCGCGGGGTTGCTCGGCCAGCTGGATGCGGCCATGGCAGCCGGATCACCGCCGCCGGCGCTGCGCGAGGTGCTGCCGGACCTGCTGGAGCAGGCAGGTGAGGGCGAACGCGCGCGGAGCCTGCGGACATCGAACGGCGGCCCGGGGGAGACATGAAGAGCATCGATTTCGGTACCGTCATCGCCATTTCCATCCACGACATGAAGAACTCGCTGGGGATGGCGATGAATTCGCTGGAGGCGCTGCGGGACCCGGAGACCGGCGAGTGCAACTGCGACGAGCAGACCATCGCGCGGCTGCAGTACGAGGCCCATCGCGTGCACGACAGCCTGGTACAGATGCTCACGCTGTACCGCAACCAGCAGGGGCTCTACACCCCGCGTTTTCGCCCGCTGCTGGTGATCGAACTGCTGGAGGACTACTGGGCGTCCAGCAAGCCACTGATGGATCACAGCGGGGTGACGGCCGAAATCGAGTGCGACGAGGACCTGGAATGGGTGCTCGATCGGGAACTGGTGACGGCGGTGCTGGAGAACGTGGTGACCAACACGGTGCGCTACTGCAACGCTCGCATCCGTCTGTCGGCCGCGGTGCGCGACGGCGAGCTGTGGCTGCAGGTGGAAGACGACGGTCCCGGGTTCCCGGAGCCCATGCTGGGTTCGCGAACCACCGAGGATCAGGCGATGCTGGAGCGCGGCGCCGGGCGGACCGGACTGGGCCTGTATTTCTGCGCGATGATCGCCGAGCTGCACACGGCACCGGACGGGACGCCGGGCTCGGTCCGGCTGTCGAATGATTCGGATCTCGGCGGGGGGCGCTTTACCCTGAGACTGCCGGCGCTGCCGCCGTCCGAAACCCTGTAGCGGCGGCGGTTTCGGGCGCCTTTGCGGGGCGCCGGGTAACTTGTGGTCTTACTGTCAAATCGAGAGAATCAATGCAAGCAGGATGGATTCGTCATGCCGGTCCGGCGTTGGCCGGGGCACTGCTGGGACTGGTGCTGGTGGCCTGCGGCGGGGAGACCACGGCGCCGGTGACCCTGGATCAGCTGAGCAGCTCCGCAGCCGAGTTTGACGGCGAGATGGTGGAGGTGACCGGTCGCGTCCAGTCCTTCGATGATCCGCGGCATTACTGGATCGAGGATCATCCGCGCAACCGCGTGGCGATTTCGCCGGATGCGGCGGTCGCCGACCACGTGGGCGAGGAAGTGCGCCTGGTCGGCCGGTTTTCGTATGATCCCGAGAGTGGCCGTTCGCTCGAAGTGAATGCGGAGGCGACGGCCGCCGCCAACGCCAGCCACTGACAACGCCATCCACTGACCAACGAGCGGACGACGCACATGAGCGAATGGATCGACGTGGGGCCGGAAGGCTCGATTGAACCCGGAGACCACCGGCTGCTCAAGGCCGGGGATACTGAAGTGGCGGTGTTCAACGTGGATGGCCGCTACTTTGCCCTCGAGAACCTCTGCTCGCACGAAGAATTCCCCATCGCGGGTGGCACGATCGACGACGACTGCATCACCTGCCCGCTGCACGACGCGGAATTCGACCTGCACACCGGCGAGGCACTCACGCCGCCGGCCGAGGACCCCATCCCGACCTTCCCGGTGCGGGTGCAGGACGGGATGATCCAGGTCGGCAGTCAGCCGATCGGCGGCGACGCTTGAACCGGTCCGATCGCGCGCCCCGGGTGCGGCGATGACCGCCGATGGCGACTGGCAGGGCCTCGCGGGGCTGTCGGCGACCCAGCGCGAGGAGCTGGCGGCCGGCATTGTCCCGCGGGTGGTCGGTCATCTTGAAGCCTGCCTGAACACCACGCTGGAACAATAGGAGCAGGGGGCGACCTGGCGCGAGGAGCAGGGCGAAGCCCTGGAGTGGGCAGCGCAGCTGCGGGCCTATGCCACGCCCATCCTGCAGGAGTTCCGCGACGCCCTGGCGGGTGATCTGCGCAATCCCGAGTACCCGCCGCACTACGATTTTTCGGGCATCGCGTTTGCGGGCGGAGATTCCGGCCTGCACATCCTCGATGACTACCAGTCGAGCCGGCGTTCGTTGCGCCACCAGCTCGAGGGCTCGGTGCGCGAGAACAATCGGTATTCGTATTTCATGCTGGTCCAGGCGGCGCGCGAGGACCGGCGCTTCGAACATCCCAACTGGGCGCCGTGGTCGCCGCTGCACTGGGACGAGCGACTGATCGAGGCGGCGGAACGGTATTTCGGGCGCACCGCGCTGACTCTCGACCTGATGCAGGGCTATCTGCGCTGTCTGCGCGATTCCGGTGCGCCGATGATGGCGTTCGTGGTGGAAACGGTGGATGCCTGCGGCCTGGTGACCGAGGAGCCCGAAGCCGGCACCGCGGCTGGCGGCGCGCGCGAGCGGGAAAGCTCGGCAAGCTGGCAGGCCTATCCGCGGCCGCTGCGAGCCGTTCCGAAGTGCGGCCGCCGGACGCCGATCTCGGTCCGCTGTCCGCCCGGGGCGGGCCGGAGATGCCGTCAGCGGAGGATGCCCCCGAGGCCTGGGCCCGCTGGGCCGCGGAGCTGGCCCGGGCCACCGGCAGTGGCCCGCGGTCGTCCGTAGCGGGGGATGCGCCCGCAGGTTCCGGGCCGGATGGGGATGCCGGTGCGGGGGGCGCTTCCGGGAATGCCCCGGCCGCGGCGGAGCAGGCCCGCAGTCAGGAGGATCTGACGCCGTTCATTCTCGACCTGCTGCAGGGGATGTTCGACCACATCTTCCGCCAGGTCGGTTTCAATCCGCGCGTGCGGGCCGAAATCGCCGACATGCAGTTCGCGCTGGCGCGGGTCGTGATCCGTGATCTGTCGTTCTTCCGGGATCGCTCCCATCCGCTGCGGCTGTGGATCGGCAGCGTGATCAACACCGGGATCCGTGTGAGTCCGGAGGCGGACGATGCCGAAGGAGACGCTGGCGAAGAAGGCGTGAGCGCCTATCTGCAACGCATCCGCGAGTCGGTCGAGCGCCTGCGTCACGAGGCGGACAGCATGGACCGGGAGGGTGCGCGCGCCCTGCTGGAGGACTGGCTGGCCGCGATCGAGGAGGAAGACGCGCGCTGGCACCGGCGCCAGGAGTCCCGCACGGAGGCCTTCCAGGCCGAGGAACGCGCGGCGCGTGCACGGCGTTCGCTGACCGTCTGCGTACTGGAGTCCGGGGCCTCCCTGCCGCAAACGGCGGCGGACTCCGTGGAGGCGGCCTGGGAAGACCTGCTGGCGGCGGACGGCGGCGAGGACGAGGAGGTGAGCCGGGCGATCCGCGGCGTGGTGGAAGCGATCTGTCGCGGAGCGACGCCGGCAGAGATCCAGCCGCGGGTGGCAGAGCTCAAGGCGGCGGGCGAGCAGGCCGGTGTCGAGGCGCAAAGGCTGCGCCGGGTCGTCGAGCAGCTGGGCCGGGCGCATCTTGCGCGCATGCGGGCCACGGCGGACGCCGAGGCGTTCGACCCGCAAGAGCGGATCCGCCATCGGCGGCATCTGCGCTACGAGGACGACGATCCCGAACTGGTCACCGATCTGGACGACGCCTGGGTGTTCGAGGCCAGTCGCGCCCGGGTGGGAGACTGGTACGAGATGGTCGACCGCACCACCGGTGAGGCGCGGCGCATGGCGCTGGTATGGCGGGGGGAGGCCACGCGGCGGTTCCTGTTCGTGTCGCTTGACGGGGTGAGTGCGCGACGGCACAGCCTGCAGGGTGTGGCACAGGAGCTGCGCGAGGGCCGGATGCGGATCCTGCCGCAGGACAACCCGCTGGACGCAATGATTCGCTGAAGGGGTCGTAAAACCGGCCGTGCGGGGCGGCCCCGCACGGCAACCGGGTAACCGGCGGGTCAGTCGACCGGCGGCATGTATTCGTAGCGCCGGTGGTCTTCCTCTTCGGGCATGGGTACGCCGGCGGCTTCGAGGGCCTCGGTCAGGTCCTCGCAGTCGTCCAGGTCGTCGGCCCGGTTGCGCAGGGTGTACAGCGCATCCGAGGCTTCGGCGACGGGCATGCGGATAACGATTTCGCCGTTTTCGGCCTTGACCAGATTCATGATCATTCCTCCCGTTTGAGTCGCTGGTTCAGTCCTCGATCGAGGGCTGGCGCGGCGCATGTTCGTCGAATGCGTGCGGCGGCTGGCGGAACTCGTTGTCCAGCTCGTACACGCCCTGCTGCAGAACCGAAGACAGCGCGCGGGCGCCATTGCGGACCTCGCCGTTCAGTTCCGTCAGGTTTTCGGTGATGCTTTTGGCCGTTTTCTTGTCCAGCGTCAGCGTGACGATGCCGTTCTCGTTCTTGACGTCCATGGGCGGCTCCTTTTCGGATGGTCGCACGTTGGTGACTTGATCCAGCTCAATACTGTGACAGGATTGGGGGCGTAAAATTCTCGAGGGCGTATGCCGTTCCCGTGAAGCCCCTGATTCAAGCGTAGACCATGCGTGCGAGCCGGGGGGCTTGTCGAGGGGGAAGCTTCCATTCTTCAACCGGCCGCAGAGCCGGGGTTTTCACACAGGGGATTCCTTTACGTGTCTTGTCTTTCAGCCGGAGCCCGGTGTTGATGTCTTCCCGTGCCCCGGTGTTTCGACTCAGCGCGGCCGCACTGATCGCGCTCGGTTATCTCGTGGCGGGCTCCCTGTGGGTCGCGCTGTCCGACATGCTCTTCATGTGGAGCTTCGGGATCGAGGCGAGCCTGACCCGGGTCAGTCTGCTGAAGGGCCTGGGGTTCGTCTGGGTGAGTGGCGGACTGCTGTACCTGGCCATGCGGACATTCGGGGTCCGTCGGGGCGCGCGGACGCGTAACGGCGGCGGTCTGACACTGCTGCGCGGTCGCCAGCCCTGGGTCTGGGTCGCCCTCGCGGTGGCGGTCGCCGGTTCGGTCGGTGGTGTCGCCTTCGGCACGTTCCATATCGCTCAGGCCACCGCGGATCAGCAGGTGCGCGAAGAACTGCGGGCCACTGCCTTTCTCAAGGGCGGGCTGGTCGATCGGTGGATGGCGGAACGCGCCGGAGATGCCCGAATCCTGGCGGATGCGCGCGGTTTCACCGCGTTTGTCCGCTCGCTGCAGCGCCACGACTCCGAGGTCGCACGCACTACGCTGGAGAACCGCCTGCAGGCGATCCGGACGGCCTACGGTTATCGCTCCGTGGCGATCCTGGGGGCGGAGGAACACGCGGAACTGCTGGTTGCGGGGGATGAGTCCTTCCAGCGCGCCGCGGCCAGAGCGGCCCGCGTGGAAGCGATGCAGAGCGGAGTCGTCAGCCGGGCGCACGTGGACGCCGTGGACGACGCAGGGACGACCCTGCTGCACTGGGCCGCGCCTTTGCATCATCCCGGCGATCGCAACTCGGAACCGCTGGCGGTGGTGCTGTTTTCCGCCGATCTGGATCGCCTGGCTCCGCTGCTCGGGGCCGCCATCGACCTGGAAGACGGGGATGCGGCGACCTGGCTGGTCAGTCATCCGTCCGACCGCGCGCCGGTGGTGATGCGGCTGGACGGTGAGTCCGCCCGGCGCGTGGAACCCCCGGCGGAGTTTTCGCAGGTGGAGAGCCGCCTGCTGCGCGGCGGCTCCGGCGAGGCGGTGCGGATCGGATCGCTGGGCGAAGAGGATAATGGTCGTCTGGCGGCGGTGCGTGGCCTCGAGCTCGATGACTGGTCGGTGGTGGTCAAGCGGGACCGCGCGCCCCTGGTGGCCGGGGCGCATCGGCAGGCGGCATGGACCGGCGGCGCCCTGTTGCTGGTCTGGCTGCTGATGGCCGGCGCCGGGGCGCTGGTGGGGCGTCAGCAATGGCTGCAGCGCAACCTGCGGCTGATGCAGTCGCATTCGGAACAGGACCGCCTGCTGCGGGTGTTCTTCGATATGCCGTTCGTGGGCATGGCGGTGTCAGGGCCGGGTGGTCAGGGCTGGGAGCGCGTCAACGACTGCCTGGGCGACATGCTGGGTTACCGGCCGGAAGAACTGGCGAAGCTCGACTGGGACCGCCTTGCGCACCCCGAGGACCGTTCCCTGGGTGCCGATCTGGATCGCGAGATGCGTGAAGGCCGGCGCGACGGCTATGACGTGGAAAAGCGCCTGCTGCGGGCGGATGGCAGCGTGATGGTGGCGCACCTCTCCCTGAAGTGTACTCGCCACGCGGACGGCAGCCTGGACCGTGTCGTGGTCACGGTGGAGGACATCACCCGGCGCCGGGAGGAGGAGGAACGCCGGCGCCTGGCGTCGGTGGTGTTCGAGAATACCCGCGAGGGCGTCGTGATCACCGACAGTACGGCGCACATCCTGTCGGTGAACCGCGCGTTCACCGAGCTGATGGGCTACACCCAGGACGAAGTGATCGGGCGCACGCCGAAGATGTTCCAGTCCGGCCGGCATGACCGCACCTTCTACCAGAACATGTTCCGCCAGCTGGAGCTCTACGGACACTGGCAGGGGGAGATCTGGAACCGGCGCAAGAACGGCGAGGTGTTCCCCGAGCTGCAGAGCATCACGGCGGTGCACGACCCGCAGGGCCGGCTCACGCATTACGTGTCGGTGTTCGCCGATATCTCGCGGATCAAGGCCTCGGAGGAGGAGCTGGACTACCTGGCGCATCATGATCCGCTGACCGAGCTGCCCAACCGTCGCCTGCTGCTGGCACGTCTGGGCCATGGCATCTCGCTGATGCGGCGGCGCAACGGGGTGCTGGCGCTGCTGATCGTGGATCTCGACCGCTTCAAGGACGTCAATGACAGCCACGGCCACGCCGCCGGCGATGCCCTGCTGCGCAGCGCGGCCATCCGGCTGCAGCGCGAGCGCCGCGGCACCGATACCGTGGCGCGGCTGGCCGGGGACGAATTCGCGGTGGTGGTGGAGAATCTGGCCCACCCGGACGACGCCGGCATGATTGCCGAATCCATGATCCGCCACCTGGCCGAGCCCTGTGACCTGGGCAACGGAGTCGAGGTCGAGGTGGTGGCGACCGTCGGGATCGCGCTGTTCCCGGATCACGGGGCCGGTTCCGAGGCGCTGCTGCAGCAGGCGGGCACCGCGCTGTCGCGCGCCAAGGAAGAGGGGCGCGGGTCGTATCGTTACTACTCGGACGCCTATACCGAGGCGGCGCGCGAGCGCATCGATCTCAGCTCACGTCTGCGCCGCGCGATGGAGCATGACCACCTGGAGGTCCATTACCAGCCGCAGTACGAGATCGCGACGGGGCGCCTCATCGGGGCCGAGGCCCTGCTGCGCTGGAACGATCCGGTGCTGGGGCGTGTGTCGCCCGGTCGTTTCATCCCGGTCGCGGAGAAGACCGGCCTGATCGTGGAGCTGGGCGCCTGGGTCCTGCAGGAGGTGATCCGGCAGGGGCGCGCCTGGCTGGACGCGGGTTATCCTCCGATCCGGCTGGCGGTGAATGTGTCTGCGCTGCAGTTCCGGCGCATGGCGCTGGATGAACAGGTCGCCGCCACCCTGGACGAGCACGGACTGCCGCCGGAATGTCTGGAGCTGGAGATCACCGAGTCCGCGCTGATGGCGGATGCCGAGCGGGCCCGTCGCATTCTGGAATCGCTGCGGGGGCGGGGCGTGCATTTCGCCGTGGATGACTTCGGCACGGGCTATTCCTCGCTGTCGCAGCTGAAGAGCTTTGCGGTGGACACCCTCAAGATCGACAAGAGCTTCGTCGACGGCATCGCCGGAGTGGTGCACGAGGATGACGTGCATGACCAGTCGATCACCACCGCGATCGTGGCGATGGCGCACGGGCTGGGGCTGACCGTGGTGGCCGAGGGCGTGGAGACCGCCGAACAGCTGGAGGCGCTGTGTGCGCTGAGCTGCGATTTTTATCAGGGCTACTTTGCCAGCCGGCCGCTACCGGTGGCGGAATTCGAGCGCGACGTTCTGACCACCTCCGAACAGGGGGGGTGAGGCGCGCCGGGAATTGGTACACTTCGCGGCTTGTTGGGCCGGCCCGGCACCGGGCACAGGGGAGAGCAGAACCGATGGAAACCGATCCGGAGCGGAAACCGCATCCTGTCCTCAAGGACTATTACGGGGACGAAAGCAACAAGCGCGCATTCGTCGACGACCTGTTCGACCGCACCGCGCCCTACTACGACCGGATCCTGCGGTTCGGTTTTCTGGGTACGGGGCAGGCGTATCGCCGCTACTCGCTCAAGCAGTCCGGTCTGCAGCCGGACATGGAGGTCCTGGATGTGGCGACCGGGACCGGGCCGGTGGCCGAAGAGATCCGCAAGATCACCGGCGATGAGCGCATCACCTGCGTGGATCCGTCGCGCGGGATGATCGATGTGGCGCGGGGCAAGCTGAATTCGCGCTTCATCCAGGGGCTGGCCGAGGATCTGCCGGTCGCCAGCGAGCAGTTCGACCGCGTGTACATGGGCTACGGTCTGCGTCACGTGCGGGATCTGCGCGAGGCGTTTGCGGAGTACTTTCGCGCGCTCAAGCCCGGCGGTCGCTGCATGATCCTCGAGGTCTCGCGTCCGCGGACGAAGCGGCAGATGGTCATGGCCCGTTTCTACTTCCGCGATTTCATCCCGTTTCTCAGTCGTGTGCTGACACGTGATCCGGACGGGCATACCCTGATGCGGTATTTCTGGGAAACCATTGACCAGTGCGTGCCCCCGGAGGAGATCATGGAGACGCTGGAATCGGTGGGCTTCGAGGACGTCCACCGTGAAGTGCAGCTGGGGGTCTTCTCCGCCTACATGGCCACGCGTCCGGCCTGATACCGCGTGGCCCTGGCCCGACTGAAGCTGCGCGTCTCCCCCGGTGCCCGCGAGGATGCGGTGGTGGGCTGGATGGGCGACGCCCTCAAACTGCGAGTCCGGGCCGCGCCGGAAAAGGGGCGCGCCAACCGGGCCGTCGAACACCTGCTGGCGGCCGAACTGGGGCTGCCGGCGGATTCGGTGCGGGTGGTGAGCGGCCAGACCGGCCGCGACAAGACTGTGGAGGTCGACGGCCGGGGCGAGGCCGCACTGCGCGAACATTTCGCTGGCTGACAAGGATTACTGATGGAACGCCTGACGCTGACCCGTCCCGACGACTGGCACCTGCATCTGCGCGACGGGGACATCCTCGCCTCGGTGTTGCCGGACACCGTGCGGCGCTTTCGCCGGGCGATCGTGATGCCGAACCTCAAGCCCCCGGTGACCTCGGTGGATGCGGCAGCCGCGTACCGTGACCGCATCCTCGCGGCACTCCCGGACGAGGCCGACTTCGAGCCCCTGATGACGCTCTATCTGACCGAGGAGACCACGCCCGGGATGATCGATGCGGCGCGCCAATCCGGCTTTGTCCATGCGGTGAAGCTGTACCCGGCGGGGGCCACCACGCATTCCGCCAGCGGGGTCACCGACATCCGCCGCTGCTACCCGGTGTTCGAGGCGATGGAGCGGGCCGGGCTGCCGCTTTTGATCCACGGCGAGGTCACCGACCCGGACGTGGACATCTTTGACCGCGAGGCGGTGTTCATCGAACGGCACCTGCAGGGCCTGGTGCGCGACTTCCCCGGGCTGCGCATCGTGCTGGAACACGTGACGACCGAGGCGGCGGTCTCCTTCGTGGAATCCGCGCCGGACAACGTCGGCGCGACCATCACCCCGCAGCACCTGCTGTACAACCGCAACGCGCTGTTTGCCGGCGGCATGCGGCCGCATCATTTCTGCCTGCCGATCCTCAAACGCGAGCGTCACCGGGAAGCACTGGTGCGGGCGGCGACCAGCGGGCACCCGCGTTTCTTCCTCGGGACCGATTCCGCACCGCATCCGCGCCACGCCAAGGAATCGGCCTGCGGCTGCGCGGGCATCTATTCCGCGCATGCGGCCATCGAACTGTACGCCGAGGCCTTCGCGGCGGCCGGCGCGCTGGACCGCCTGGAGGGCTTCGCCAGCCATCACGGTGCGGACTTTTACGGCATGCCGCGCAACACCGGCACCATCACCCTGGAACGCGCGGAATGGACCGTGCCCGAGGCGGTCCTGTTCGGACACGATCCGGGTGTACCCCTGCGGGCGGGCGAGACCGTCGCCTGGCGGGTGGCGGAGTGAAGTCCGCACCGCCCCCGGTTTGAACCCCGGGGCGGTTGGCGCGGTCTCTCCGACCAGAACCTTTCAATGCGTTTTCGCAAGGAGTCAACGTGCGGGACAGTGTGACCGAACCTGAAGTGCAGCGCGGAACCCTCTGGTTCTGGCTGCTGATCAGCCTGGGGGTGGCTGCGGCCATCATCGGGCTTGGCGTGCAGCTGGAGCCGGCGGGTGCGGCCATCCTGCGCGCCCCGCTGGAGTCGCCCGCGGCCGGTGCCCTGGGCTTCGGCCTGATGATGATCTGGGCTGCCTATGCCTACGCCCTGTCGGCCGGCAAGGCCGCGGGCTCTCAGGAGATGGGGCTGGTGGTACTCAACCTGGGCCTGCCGCTGGGCCTGATTGCCCTGTGGACCTGGGAGATCAACGCCCTGTCGTTCTTCGTGGCCGTGGGCTGGGCGATCAGCCTGGGCGGCATGGGCATCCGGCTGTTCCGGCGTGAACCACTGGCCGGCGTGATGATGCTGCCGATCTTCGGGGTGAGCCTGACGGCCATCCTGCTGTCGCTGACGCTGTGGATGCTGCCGGTCGCCCAGCAGGGCGGTGCCGTCTGACGCCATGTTGCTGAACGAGGCGCAGATCGAGGCGCAGCTGGCCGATGCCGCGCGGCGCGGGGAGTTTGATGATCTGCCCGGGGCCGGGCGGCCGCTGGAGCTGGATGACGACCGCGACGTGCCGGAAGACATGCGCATGGCGTTTCGCATCATGAAGAACGCCGGCTACGTGCCGGAAGAGGTCCGGCTGCGCGGCGAGATCGCCTCGGTGGAGGCCCTGCTGCGCGAGGCCGAGGACCCCGAGGGCCGGGAACGCCATTCGCGCCGTCTGCGTGTGCTGCTGGACCGACTGGCGCGCGAGCGCGGGCGCACCGGTGGCGATGCCGGGCTGGCCACCGAGTCCGGGTATTTCCGGGCCCTGTGCGCAAGGCTCGATGGCGAGTGAGCCACCGCGCGGCCGGGGCAGCGCCAGCCGGCCGGCCGCCCGCTATGAACCCCTGCAGCGCGAACCCGTGGACGACGGCTGGGTCGGGGACGACGAACCCGCTCCGGCGCTGCGCACCGAAGTCACCCCGGAGACGCCGCGCAGCCTGCTGGTGCGCAACGACTCGCCGGATGTTCCGTTCACCCTGTCCATCAATCCCTATCGGGGCTGCGAACATGGCTGCGCCTACTGTTTCGCGCGGCCGGCGCATGCCTATGTGGGGCTGTCGCCCGGACTGGACTTCGAGAGCCGGCTGTACGTGAAGACCGGCGCGGCGGCCGTGCTGCGCCGCGAACTGGGTGCGCGCAACTACCGGCCGTCACCGGTCGCGCTGGGCATCAACACCGATGCCTACCAGCCGGTGGAGCGGGAATTGCGGGTCACCCGCGAGCTGCTGGAGGTGCTGGCGGAGAGCGCGCATCCGGTGTCCATCGTCACCAAGTCGGCGCTGGTGGAACGCGACCTCGATCTCCTGGGGCCGATGGGGCGCGCCGGGCTGGCGCAGGTGGCGGTGTCCCTGACCACCCTCGATCGCGGTCTGTCCCGGCGTCTGGAGCCGCGCGCGGCGGCCCCGCAGCGGCGCCTGGAGACCATCCGGCGGCTGACGGATGCGGGCGTGCCGGTGAGCGTGCTGGTGGCCCCGCTGATCCCGGTGCTGACCGATGGCGAGACCGAGGACCTGCTGGAGGCGGCGGCCGAGGCCGGTGCGGTGTCGGCCGACTACGTACTGCTGCGCCTGCCGCGCGAGGTGGCGGGGTTGTTCGAGGAGTGGCTGCGGGCCCACGAACCGCTGAAGGCGGAGCACGTACTGGCCCGCCTGCGCGAAGCGCATGGCGGGCGGGTCTACGATTCCAGCTTTGGGCAGCGCATGCGGGGCTCCGGGGCTTGGGCCGATCTGCTGGGACAGCGCTTTGCCCTCGCGCGGCGCCGCCACGGGCTGGACCGCTGGTCCGGGGATCTCGATTGCTCGCAGTTTCGCCCGCCGGCGCCAGCGCGACCGGCCGACGACCGGCAGCTGGACCTGTTCTGAGCCCGTTATTCGGTGCGGCGGAATGGTCGGGGTGGCGGGCGGCTTCTGCGGCGCGCGGCTTCGCGCTACAGTGACCCGGAGAGGGAGGGGCCCATGGGCGTACGCGTACATTCGAATTCCGGTGAGGGTGCCGGCTGGTGGGGTCCGGTGGAGCTGCCGCCCGGGACGACCGGGCACTGGGCGATCGGGCCGCTGGACCTGTGGCTGAAACGCTGCGCCGATGAGTGGGACCTGTGGCTGGCGCGCGAGCGGGATCCGGAGGAAAGCGGTTTCCGGCGCGAGATCCCCGCGCGCGAACCGGTGCCCGAGAAACCGGCGGAGCAGCGGCGGTTTGCCGGCACCCCGGGCGGGGCGACGGCCACGCTGGCCGTGGCCCTGGCCGACCGGCCGGTGGTCAGTCGTCCGGAGGCGCCGTTCCATGTGCCCGCGGGCGGCGAGGTCACCCTGTATGTGAGCACGCCCGCCTGGGTGCAGCTGCGGCTGGGAGAGACCCGGCTCCACGAGTTCCCCGCGTATCCCGCCTCCGATACCTGGTTCGGCCCGAACACGGTGGAGGGCGAGCTGTGCTATGCCAGCCGCACCCAGGCGCGCATGACCCTCGAAGACGTGCCCGAGCGCGCCCATCGCGTGCTGACGCCGCTGACGGTGCACAATGCCGCCCGCGACACACTGCTGCTGGAGCGCATCAAGCTGCCGGTGCCGCGCCTGCCGGTGTATGCGGACGCGCGCGGCCGCCTGTGGACTTCGGCGGTGCGGGTACAGCACGAGCCCGAACGGGACCTGGCCGAGGTCAAGCTGGGCGAGGGGCCTCCGGCCGAGTCGCCCCGCGCGCGGCGGGTGGCCGAACCGCGTGAATCGGGTGGCAGCCGCTTCAGCCTGCGCGCGTTCAGCGCACTGTTCCAGTAGGGGGGGCGAGATGGAAGAGGGTTCCTGGATCGCGCGCAGTGTGGAGCTGATGACCGCCGACGCGGTGCTCGCCTGGGTCCGCGCGGCGATCTATCTGGGGGTGGGGCTGCTGCTCGCGCGGGTGGTGTCGCGCACCCTGATCCGGGTCGCGGGACGCCATCTGGACGCCCAGCAGGCGATGCTGGTGCGGCGCATCGGGTTCTACCTGGTGCTGGTGCTGGCCGGGGTATCGGCCCTGCGCGAGCTGGGCTTCGACCTGACCGTGCTGCTGGGGGCCGCGGGCATCCTGACGGTGGCCATCGGCTTTGCCTCGCAGACCTCCGCCTCCAACCTGATCTCGGGCCTGTTCCTGATCGGCGAGCGCCCGTTCGCGGTGGGCGACGTGGTCCGGGTGGGCGACGTGACCGGCGAGGTGCTGTCCATCGACATGCTGTCGGTCAAGCTGCGCACCTTCGAGAACCTGATGGTGCGGGTACCCAACGAGACCCTGGTGAAATCGCAGCTGACCAACCTCACGCGCTTTCCGATCCGGCGTCTGGACATGCAGATCGGCGTCGCCTACCACGCCGACATCGTGCGGGTGCGCGAGATCCTGACGGACGTGGCCGATCGCGAACCGCTGTGTCTGGAGGAGCCGCGCCCGCTGTTCATCTTCCTTGAATTCGGCGACTCGGCACTGAAACTGCAGTTCTCGGTCTGGGCGAAGCGGGAAAACTTCCTCGACCTGCGCAATCGCATGCACATCGCGGTCAAGAAGGCCTTCGACGACGCCGGCATCGAGATCCCGTTCCCGCAGCGCACCCTGGGTTCGCTGACCGGCGCCCCCTTCCCGGTGCGCGTGGTCTCCGGCGACGAGCCGGCGCCCGGGCCCGAGGTCCCGCCGGTGGACAATACCCCCGGTAATAGCTGACCGGCGGCCTACGGGCGCAGGTCGAGCCACACCGGGTCGTGGTCGGAGGCGCGCCAGGGGCCGTCGGCCGGATGGGCGCCGTCGAAGCCGAGGAACACGGGTTCGTCGGCGTTCACCGGCCAGGTGTCGGCGGCCACGACCCGCGCGGCCAGCGCCTCCGGGCCGAGCAGGTAATCCAGCTGCCCCGAGCGGCCGCGGAACACGTAGGTGTGGATGGTCTCCGGATCCGTGGCCACCAGGTCCTCCTTGCCGGCCGCGCGCAGGGCGGTCAGCGGGTCTTCGGCGGCGTAGCTGTTGAGGTCGCCGGCGATGATCACCGGCGGGTCGTCCGGTCTGGCCGCGCGCTGCCGGGCGATCCACTCCGCCAGGCGCTCGGCCTGCTCGGTGCGGCGCTGGTTCCAGCAGCCCTGACCGCGGTCGATGTCGCCGTGCTCCGGACAGCCGGTCTTGGCCTTGAAGTGTACGGCCACCACGCCGAAGGGCTCGCCGCCGTCGCGTGAACGGAACCAGCCCAGCAGCGGCGGACGGTGGTGGACCGCATCCCCGTCGGCCGCGGTGTCCAGCAGTTCCACCCGTTCGCGGTTGTAGAGCAGGCCGACCTGGATCGCATCGGTCCCGCTGTCGGGGTGAGTGGCCTTGCGCATGTGCGTGCGCTCGTCCAGGGCATCCACCCGCTCGCGCAGCTCGCGTCCGGCGGCGGGGCGGTTCTCCAGTTCCACGAATGCGAGGACGTCCATCGCCAGGCCCGCGAGCTGGGCGTCCAGCTTGGCGGTCTGGCGTTCGCGTTCGGCGGGATCCTGCGCGCCGCGCTCGCCCAGGGTGACGAAGTCGTTCTCCAGGTTCGCGGTGGCGATGCGCAGGGTGTCGTCGCCGGGCTCGGGTGGTGGGTCGGGGCGTTCCCCGCCCTCCCATTGCGGCGGTTGGACCGGATGCACGCGGTGGGTATCGAAGGCGTGGGTCAGGATGCCGGTGAGGCCGTCGACCCGGCTGCCGACGCGGCGGGTGCCGTGGTCGTCCAGATACGGCACCGGGTCGGGGCGGGCGCGGTAGCTGCCGTCGTCCAGCACGATGCGACGGTCGCTGTCCCCTTCGCCGTCGCCGGTGCCGGCATCGGGATCGCCGAAGGCCCCGGTCTGACCCGGGTGGCGCAGCCGCCCGCCGGCGGCAAGGTCGAGGCTGCCGTAGCGCGCCAGTTCGCGATTGGCGGTGACGGTCAGGGTCTGGTCGAAACGCACGCGCACGTCCTCCAGGGCCTCCAGCCGATCGGCGTCTTCCGGCAGGCGCAGGGTCACGGCCTGCGGGGGTTCGCCGCGCCGGCAGCGCTCCAGTGCCTGCACCCGGGACAGCTGCGGGCGGCCGTGGTGGCGGCCGAAACGGGCATGGACCTGGACCCGGTCGCCGGGTGCCAGGTCGGCGTCCGCGTGGTCCGGGGCGTACACGAACAGCCCGGTGGGCGGGTCGGTCGCATCGTCCTGCAGATAGAACCCGCCCAGCGCGTCCTCGCCGTGGAACACGCCGCTGACCGTGCCCTCGGCGACCACGGTTTGATCCTCGTCCACCGCGCCGGCGCGCAGCTCGTCGAGGGCCATGCGTTCGTCGGCCGGTGGGGCGGGGCAGTCGGCGGCGGCCGCCCCCGGCAGGACCGGGGCCAGCAGCAGGATGAGGGTGGCGGTGGCGGCGCGCGGGGTGTGGCGGGTCGGTGCATGCATGGTTTCTTCCCTGGCGGGCGTGTGACGGCGCCCGGCGATTTCGTGGTGTGATTTCCGTATACTGCGGCGCCTTCCCCGCCCGCGGACAGGAGCGAACGGCGATGGCGATCTGGATCGCGACCCTGCTGGGAATCGTACAGGGTATTTTCATGTTCGTGCCGGTGAGTTCAACCGCGCACCTGGTACTGACCCAGCACTGGCTCATTGGTCAGGGGCACGAGCTGCCGCCGCCGGAGAGTCCGGAGATGATCCTGTTCGATCTGGTGGTGCACGTGGGCACACTGGTGTCGATCGTCTATGTGTTCCGCCGCAGCCTGTGGCAGCTCTCCGGCGGGATCCTGCGCGAGAGCTGGCAGTGGGCCTCGCGCCATGGCGACGCGCGCCGCGAGATGCTGTTCTTCCGCCTGGCGATGCTGTGCGTGCTCTCGGTGGCCGCGACCGCCGCGGTGGGCTTTACCCTCAAGGCGGCCTTCGAGCAGGTGTTCGCCAACCCGGTGCTGATCGCCGGGACCCTGACCCTGACCGGCGTGCTGCTGTGGTGGACCGACCGCCTGAGCCGGCGCCCGCTGGGGCTGCGCAAGCTGAACCCGCGCATCGCGACGGTGATCGGCGTGGCCCAGGGCTTTGCCCTGGTGCCCGGGCTCAGCCGCAGTGGCATGACCATCGTGTTCGGCCTGTTCAGCGGGCTCAAGCGGCGCTGGGCGGCGGAATACAGCTTCTTCCTCGCGATCCCGACCATCCTCGCGGCCACCGCCGTGCAGTCGCTGGACGTGTTCAACCACGACGGCCTGGGCGATCTGCCCTGGTCCGCGCTGATCACCGGTTTCGTGGTCTCCGCGGTGGTCGGCGTGGTGTCGCTGAAGATGGTGCTGTTCTTCCTCTATCGCTCCAGCCTGAAGGTGTTCTCCATCTACGTGTGGATCCTGGCGTTGCTGGTGCTGTTCGGCTTCCTCGACACCGGTGTGATGTACGGCCACTGAACCATCGCGTCACTCCGGCCCGCGCAGCACCGTGAGCGGGGCCTGATCCAGCACCCGCCGGGTGCCCAGCCAGCCGGCCAGTGCGATGCCGAGGGTGCCGCCGCCAATCCCGTAGACGAACGTCATCGGGTTGATGCGGTAGTCGAAGTCGAACACCTGCCAGGCCAGCAGAGCCCCGATCGCGGTGGCGATGATCGCCGCCAGCAGCCCGGCGAGAAAGCCCAGGGTTCCGAACTCGGCCAGCAGCGCGTTGCGGATGTCGCGGCGGCGTGCGCCCAGGGTGCGCAGCAGTGCGGCCTCGCGCCGGCGGACGTCGCGGGTTGCCTGGACCGCGGCGAACAGCACCGTCAGCCCGGCCACCAGGGTGAACAGGAACACGTACTCCACTGCGCGCGTGGCCTGTTCGATGATGTCGCGCACGCGCTCCAGGATCGCGCTGACATCGATGGCGGTGACCGCCGGGAAATCGCGCAGCCAGCGGCTCTGGGCGTCGTGCATGTCCTCCGGCAGGCGGAACGCGGTGATATAGGTGCGCGGCTGCTCGTCCAGCAGGGCGGGAGCGCCGGTGACGAAGAAGTTCACCCGGAAGCTGTCCCAGTTCACCTCGCGCACGTTCGTGATGGTCCCGCGCACCGCGCGCCCGCCGATGCGGAAGGTCAGGCTGTCGCCCAGTTCCAGCCCCAGGCGCTCCATCAGCCCGGCCTCCACCGAGAGCCCGTCGGAATCCGGCTGGTCAAGGGTCCAGTGACCTTCCACCACCGGGTTGTGCTCCGGTGGCTGCTCCGCGTAGGACAGGTTGAACTCGCGGTCCAGCAGGCGCCGGGTGCGCTCGTCGTCGAAGTCCTCGGGCCCCACCGGCAGGTCGTTGATGGCGACCAGTCGGCCGCGGATCATCGGGTCCATCTGCGGGCGTTCCAGACCGGCCTCTTCCATGCGGTCGGCCAGCCGGTCCTGTTCCCCCGGCTGGATGTTCACGTAGAAATGGTTGGGCGCATCCTCGGGGATGCTGGCATCCCAGGCCTCCAGCAGGTCGACGCGCACGATCGCCAGCAGCAGCAGCGCGAGGATGCCCACGCTGAAGGCCACCAGCTGCACCGCACTGAGCCCGCCGCGCCGCGCCAGATTAGCCAGGCCGAAACGCAGCGCGATGCCGCCGCGGTCACGCAGCGGGCGTACCGCCAGCACCAGGGCCGCCCCCAGCAGGCCGAGGATCAGCAGGGCCCCGGCCGTGCCCAGCAGGACCCACAGGGCGAGCTGCGCATCGGCCGCCTGCCACCAAAGCAGGGCGCCGAAGGCCGCCACTGCCAGCCCGCCCGACAGCCACACCGAGGCCGACGGCAGGCCGATGTCGCGGCGCAGCACCCGCAGCGGCGGGATCTGTCCGATGCGCAGCATCGCCGGCAGGGCGAAGCCGGCGGCGGTGATCAGGCCGACGCCCAGCCCGGCCACCACCGGTCGCAGGCCGGGTGCGGGCAGATCGGCGTCCAGCCAGTCCCCGAGCAGGGCAGCGAGCACGAACTGCGCGGCGAAGCCGATGGCCAGCCCGATCAGCGAGGCGATCAGGGCGACCAGCAGCACACGCCCGAAATACACCGCCAGCACCCGCCGCGCACTGGCACCCAGGGCGCGCATGATCGCCGCCGAGTCGGCGCGGCGCTGGGCAAAGTGGTGCGCCGCCACCGCGATCGCGGCCCCGGCCAGCAGCACGGCCATCAGCGACGCCAGGCCGAGGAAGCGCTCGGCGCGCTCGATCGCCGCGCGCAGCTCCGGATCGGCATCCTCCAGGCCCTGGATGCGCTGCCCGGCCTCCAGACGTGGTTCCAGCCACTGCTCGAACCCGGCCACCGCGCTGTCCGCCCCGCGCAGGTGGAACTGGTAGCGCACGCGGCTGCCGGGGCCGATCAGTTCGGTCGATTCCAGGTCCTCGTAGGCGAGCAGCAGGCGCGGTGCGAGATCGGTGAGCGCACTGCCGCGGTCGGGTTCCAGGGTCAGGACCGCGGTGATCTCGAGATCCCTGCGGCCGACGGTGACCGTGTCTCCCGGCTCCAGACCGAGGTCGTTCAGCAGGCTGCTTTCGAGCCAGGCCTCGCCGGGCTCCGGGCCCTCGGTCACGGTCCGCTCCCGGCCCTCGGCGTCGCGGATGCGGGCCTCGCCCACCAGCGGCCAGTCGGGATCCACCGCGCGCAGGGAGCTCAGTCGCGAGCGGTCTTCCGCGCCGAACAGCACCGAGGGCAGGGCGGCCGTGCGTACCTGTTCCAGCCCACGTTCCCGGGCTTCTTCCACCCACTCGTCGGGGATCGGGTCGCGCGCGACCACCGACAGGTCCCCGCCCAGCAGGGAGGCCGCCTCGTCGGCCATGCCGCGATCGACGCGGTCGGTGAAGAAGCCCACCGCGGCCACCGCAGCCACTGCCACCACCAGGGCGGCGGCCAGCACCCGCAGTTCGGCCGAACGCCACTCCTGGCGGGTGCCTCGCAGCCATCCCCGCAGCTGGCGCAGCGGATGATGCAGTCCGGCCGCCGGACTCATGCCAGAACCCCGTCCTGGATGCGGATAATGCGGTCGCAGCGCTGCGCCAGTTCGGGGTCGTGGGTGACCAGCAGCAGGGCAGCGGGGACGTGGCCGGGTTCGGGATCGTCGGTGAGGGCGAACAGGTGTTCGATGATGCGTTCGCCGGTGCGCCCGTCGAGGTTGCCGGTGGGCTCGTCGGCGAACAGGATGGCCGGCCGGTCGACGATCGCCCGCGCGATCGCCACGCGCTGCTGTTCGCCGCCGGAGAGCTGGTGCGGATAGTGGCGCGCACGCTCGGTCAGCCCCACGCGCTCCAGCGCCTCGTGGGCGCGGCGGGTCAGCTCCGCGGCCGGCTGCTGCGCGTGTTCCGGGTTAAGCTCCAGCGGCAGGAGGACGTTTTCCAGTGCGGTCAGGGCCGGCAGCAGCTGGAACGACTGGAACACGAAACCGACCCGTCCGGCGCGCAGGGCCGCGCGGCCGTCCTCGTCCAGTTCGCTGATCGTCTTGCCCAGCAGGCGAACTTCTCCGCCACTGGGGGCGTCAAGACCCGCGAGGAGACCCAGAAGGGTCGACTTGCCCGAGCCGGAGGCGCCGAGGATGGCGACCGTCTCGCCCGGGTTGACCGCCAGGGACACGCCGCGAAGGATGTCCAGCGTGCCGCTGGGACCCTCCACCCGCTGGCGCAGGTCCGTGGCTTCCAGTACTGCTTGCGAGGATGCATCCATGTCGCGTTTCCCGTTGCTGGTCTTTGGGTATCTTGCCCTGCTGTTGAGTCTTCCGCTCGCCGCGAATTCCCCGCCGGCGGAGAATTCTGCCCACAAGGCCCCGGAGGACGACACCCATCGCCTGCTGGTGTTCGGCGATTCGCTCAGCGCGGCGTGGGGCATGAGCGAGGACGAAAGCTGGGTGGCCCTGCTGGAAGATCGCCTGGAAGCGCGGGATGGTCACTGGCGGGTGCACAACGCCTCGATCAGCGGCGAGACCACGGCCGGTGGCCGTCAGCGCCTGCTCGGGGAGCTGGAGCGCGCCGAACCGGATGTCGTCATCCTGGAACTGGGCGGCAATGATGGCCTGCGCGGGCTGGCGCCCGCCGCCATGCGCGAGAACCTCGAGGCCATGCTGGATGCGATCGACGCCGCGGGCGCGAAGACCCTGCTGCTGGGCATCCGCATCCCGCCCAACTACGGTCCCCAGTATACGGACCGCTTCGAGGCGGTGTTCCGGGATCTGGCGGAAGAACGCGAGCTGGCCTTCGAACCGTTCTTTCTGGACGGCGTGGCCGACGACGAGGTGATGATGCATGACGACGGGATCCATCCGTCGGCCGAGGCGCAGCCGCAGCTGCTGGAGAATGTCTGGCCGGAACTGGAGCCGCTGCTGGAGCGGGTCGAAGCCCGGGAAACGCTGAATGGCAACCGGGACTGAGCACCGGTTCAGTCTTCGGGGCGCAGTTCCTCGCGGCAGCGCTGCAGCACCTCGGCGGGGATCAGCGCGCGCAGCACCGGATGCAGATCGGGTTCCACCTCGCTCAGCAACGGCAGGGTCCGCACCCGGGAATGGCGCGACAGCGGATCACCGTACTGATTGGTCTGGATGCTGCGGTCCACACCGGCGTCCATCAGCGCGATGCCCGGCTGACCGCCCGGCCCCTCGTCGAGGATTTCGACCAGTTCAACCACATGTCCGTCCACCTCGCCACGCACCCCTACCAGCGGGCACAGCAGATCGATCAGACGGCCGGTTTGCTCCGAGTTCAGCTTCTCCATGACCGTACATTAGTTCGCCGGCGCGCGGGGCGCCACCCCGTGCCGCCCCGTTAAGTTTGAATCGCACCCGATGCGAGCGGAATGGCAGGAGCCTGCTTGCAGGCGAACCGGGCGGCGTTTTCGACATGCGCTCTGCCACGCGTATAATCCGGCTTCCCGCCCGCGTCTCCGTAGCTCAGCTGGACAGAGCAACCCCCTCCTAAGGGGTAGGTCGCAGGTTCGAATCCTGCCGGGGACGCCATCTTCCGGTTTACCCGTCGGTTCCCAGTTCGGCCAGGAACCGCCGCAGCTTCTCCTCCTCGGACAGATCCCCGTAGAGCACGGAGACTTCGCCATGGGTGTCGGTCTTCAGCAGTGATGGCGTGGCGAACACCGACTGGGTGATGCCCTGTTCGGGCTGTTCTAGAAGATCGATCTCCTGAGGTTGCATGTCGGAGCGGCCGATTTGCTCCAGCATTCGGGCGAGGTTGGCCCGCGCGCGCTGCGAGCGGGGTGCCGATCCGGTTACGAAGAGGGTCAGCACGGGCATGGAGGCTTCGCCATGGTCCTGATTCTCGTTCAATGCTGTTTTCCTCCGTCGGCATGCTGACCTTCTTTGAAGGGTTCCGGATCGTGATCCGGGTCCCGGCGGCGGCGGATTTCTTCGTGATAATCGTGTTCCAGACGATCCGTCTCGCCGCTTGTCCGATCCAGGTGGTCGCGTTCGGCCTCCAGGCGCTGTTGTTCTTTCTCCGCCTGCAGGATGCGCTGTTCCAGGTCCAGGCGCCGACGTTCGCGTTCCAGCTGTCGCTGGCGCTCCCGCTCCTGATCCTCGCGTTCCTTCATCGCGCGCGCCGTCCCCATCAGCACCTCCGAGCCGGATGCGTAAACATCCGCGAGGTCCAGTCCGCTGTCGGACAGGATTAGTTCGCGCTGCTGATTGGAGTGAGCCGAACCGCGCGATTTCACGATGGACAGCGACCGGTTACGTTCGCCCCCGCGTTCGTTGTAACCGACGACAATCCAGGTATCGGCCAACGTGGAGACATGGCCCAGGGTGGCTTCTCCCTCCGGGTCCTCTACACCGCTCAGTGCGGTCAGGACGGTGGTGATGCCGCGTCGCCGGGCCAGATCGGTCAGCTGCTCGGTCGCCAGATGGGCGCCTTCGGTGGCACTGGCTTTCAGCAAGGCGGAGACCGGATCGATGATCAGACAGTCGGGAGCGAATCCGTCGATGAGGCGTCGCAATGCGAGGAATTGTTCGGTGACGCTGGAGGCGTAGGCGGAAAAATCCTGAAAATGGACGACCCCGCGGGCGATCGGGGTGGCCAGGTCGATCCCCACCGATGTCAGGTTGCGCACGTAGGCCGATTCCAGCTCATCGAAACTGATGTACAGCACGCGTTCGCCTTCCCTTGCCCGGATCTCTGCGAAGGTTCCGGCCAGGGTGCTCTTGGCGGTCCCGGGGCGACCGGAGATCAGCAGGCTGGAACCGCGATGGATGCCGCCACCCAGGAGGCTGTCCAGACGCGGGATGCCGGTGGTCAGCCGTTCGCTGCCGGCCGCTGGCTGACCGATCGGAGGGGCCTCGTGGTAGGGGAGCTGAATGCCCTCGCCATCGATCAGCATTGGCATTTCGTCGGCGACATGGTCGCTTCCTCGATACTTGGTAATGCGCAATGAGCGGTTGAGCTTCTGCTGGACCACGCGCGCCGACAGCAGCAGGCTCGACGACAACAGGAACTCGATGCCCTCCAGCCAGGCCGGTGCGGGGCCGTCACCCCGTGCCTTGCCGGTGATCAGCACCGCCTGACCGTGGGTCTCGCAGTGATCGTTGATTCGGCGGATCTGCTCGATGGCGGCATGCGGGTTTGGCTGGAGCTGCAGGAGCTGGTCGATGCCGTCGAAAATCACCCAGCCTGCATCGCCGTCGGCCGCGGGCGTGACGGCACTCAGCAAGCCTCCCATGTCGAATTCGCCGGCCGCCTCGGCCCCCGGATGCGGGCGTGCGTCGATCAGCTGCCAGCGTTCGGAGTCCAGCAGCCCGGCGCCCCAGTCGAACGAGGCGGCGTCGCGCCGCACCTGCTCGGGCGATTCCTCGAAGGTCACGAAAACGCCGCGTTCACCCTGTTCCACCGCTCGGGCCAGGATCTGCAGACACAGCACGGTCTTGCCGGCGGCGGGTTGGCCGAGGACAAGCGTCGCCTGGCCTTTGGGCAGGCCGCCGCGAGTGGCACGGTCGAGCCCGGCGATGCCGGTTTCGACCTTTTGCAGTGTGTTTTGGGGTCGTTCCATGCGGACTCCGGTTGTTCAGGTCGATGGCGGGTGAGTGCTGCCCAGCGGCAGGCGCCCTCGCTGCTCCAGCAACCAGCGGAAGTCCTCCGCTTCCAGCGGCATGCTGTAGTAATAGCCCTGTCCGAAGGGGCAGCCCATTTCCAGCAGGGCCTCCGCAACCTGCGCGGACTCGATGCCTTCGGCAATGACTTCCGCATCCATCGCCCGGGCCAGTGTCACCACCGTCTCCACGATGTGGCGATGGAAAGGTTCGTCCAGCAGATGGAACACGAAGCCTTGGTCGATCTTGATCTCGTCGAAGGGATATTCCTTGATGTAAAGCAGCGAGGAATAGCCGGTGCCGAAATCGTCCAGGGACAGGCGCACGCCCATTTCATGCAGGACGCGTATCTGTTGCAACAGGGCGGGAGACTGCCCGATGAACACCCCTTCCGTAACCTCCAGTGCCAGTTCCTCGGGGGCGACCCCCGATACTTCTAGGATGCTTTGCACGCGTCGTGCAAAGTTGCCGACCTCGAACTGCGTCAGCGACACGTTGACCGCCACACGGACCGGTTCCAGGCCCGCATCGCGCCATTCGCGCAGATGCTGGCAGGCCCGCGCGAGCGCCCAGTCGCCCACTGCGGTGATCTGCTGACTCTGTTCGGCCAGGCTGATGAACAGGTCCGGCGGGAGCAGGCCGCGCTCGGGGTGATTCCAGCGCAGCAGCGCCTCGCAGGACACCAGCTGGCCACTGGCCAGGTCCACCTTGGGCTGGAAGTGGAGTTCGAGCTGGTCCTCCTTGAGGGCCTCGCGCAGGTCGCGCGTGAGGTCGATGCGCTCCTGGGTTTCCTCGAGCAGTTCAGGGGTGAACGCCGACCATAGTTGGGAAACCTCGGCATGGTTGCGGAACTGGGCGAGCTCCGCCTCGTGCAGCAGATCCTCCGCCGTGCGACGCCGGGTACCCATACGAGTAAAGCCGATGCGAATCGCGACCTCGAACTCCGCGCCGTGCATCGCGAAGGGCGCGGTCAATGCGTCGTGCAGCTCGCCCAGCTCGAGTTCCGGCGGCTCGCGGGGTTCGGGGAGGAACACAACGAATTCGTCGCCGCCGATCCGGCCGGCCAGGCCGTGGTCGCCCCCCTGTCCTTTCAGACGCTGCCCGAATTCCTTCAGCAGCCAGTCGCCGGCCTCGTAGCCGTAAGACTCGTTGATGTCGCGCATTGCCGCGATGTCCGTGATCACCAGGATACCGGCCGGATGCCAGTGCTCCCCATCGATCCGTTCCTGCAGCGCCCGTTCGAAGCCAGAACGTGACAGCAGTCCGGTCAGGGCGTCCTCGAAGGCGAGCCGGCGAAGTTGCTCCTCGGCCTTCTTCAGGGAGGTGATGTCCTGCTTGATCGCCACGTAGTTGATGACCCGACCCTGTTCGTCCTTGAGCGGCGAAATGACATCCTGTTCCCAGAACAGGGTTCCGTCCTTGCGCCGGTTCTGGATCTCTCCGGTCCAGGTCTCCCCGGCGGTGATGGTGCCCCAAAGATCCCGATAGACCTCGTCCGGCGTGTTGCCGCTCTGGATCCGGGCCGGTGTCTGGCCCAACAGCTCATCTCTGGAATAGCCGGAGACCCGTTCGAAGGCCGGGTTCACGTATTCGATTTGGCCTTCCAGGTCGGTGACGGCGACCGCCGCCGGGCTCTGCTCGATAATGTGGCGGAACCGGTGGAGCTGGCGCTCACGTTCGCGGTGGCGGGTCAGATCCTGGAAGGCCCCCTGGGCCCCCACGATGCGGCCTTCAGCATCAAAAAGCGGTTCGCCCAGTGCACGTACCCATTTGCGCTGTCCTTCGGTGTCAATGATGGCCAGCTCTTCGTCGTAGGGGAGCCCCCGTTCGATGCAGTCGTTGAACAGGGTGCGGATCCGGTCGCGCGACTCGGGCGCGTAGAAGTTGATCCCCTCCTCGATCGGCGGGGCGTAACCCGCTGGCATGCCATGGATCTCGGCGACCACCGGTGACCAGGCGATTCGCCCGTCATCGAGATATACTGACCAGCCGCCGACGCGGGCGATCTGGCCGGCCATCTCGATCAGGTGGGCCTGGCGTTGCAGTTCGTTCTCGGCCGTACGCAGGTCGGTGACGTCGGTAATGACCGCTCCCGCCCGCTGTTTCCGGTCGAGACCAGGGCCAAGCGGATAGTAGTTCACCCGGAGTCGACGGCGCTGGCCATCGGTCGTGGTGCGCTCGGTCTCGTACCTCACAGTCTCCCCGCCCAGGCAGCGATCCAGATAGGGTTTGACCGTTTGCTCGAAATAATCCGCGCCCAGTATTTCGGGCAGTGAACGCCCCACGAGCTCCCCGTCAGTCAGCCCGTAATGTTCGCGGTAGGCGCGGTTGGCCCATATGTAGCGGTAATCGGCATCGGCGATGCCGCACAAATCCTCGCTCTTTCCCACAAGATCGTGGAGGTGCTGGAGGAGTTCCTTTTGGACCAGCAATCGCGCGGATGTCTCTTCCGAAGAATGAAGCATTCGGCGAAGCGTAGCTGCGAGGTTGGGCTTGTCTGCCTGGTCCTCGATTGGGACGAGGGCATGCTCGATGGTCTGCCGGACGTCCTCCAGCTTGCGTCTAGTGGTTCCCTCGCCCGCTTTGCGGCGACGGAGAACCAGACGGAATACGAGTATTGTTAGGACGCCGGATAGTGAACCGGCAATCAGCGCCGTGACCAGCCAAGCATCGAGGCTGGCAAGACCGTCCGGGATCAAGATGGCCGCTCCGGTGCGGCGCCGTCGCTGAAACGTGCGTCTATGGAGGTGGTAAAGCCACGGGGCATCGCTGCGTGGGTGACGTCAGCCGGGTGACCCGGCTCCTGCAGGAGCTGGTAACGGTTGCGTGTCAATTTGCTACAAACACTGTATGATACCTGTATCACAACAATACAGGACCCGATGCGTGACCGTCGAGTCACTTCCACGTTGGCGGTGGAGGCATTCAGGGTTGGTAGCCCACAGATCCATCCTGCTGCTCTGTGATTGTTTCACCGCCGGCCGGTTTCTCTCGTGCCTGCGGGGACCCTGAGCGGGTCTGCGTCCAGAATGACACTGGACGCAAGATTTCTGACTACACTCCAGAGGAATGACCTTCGTGCGGGGTTCGCGCGAGGGCCGTGCAACCACGTCAAGGAGCGGTTCATGAACAACAGCTTTGCCCCCATCCAGACTCGTCCGCTGTCCGCGGATACCGCCGTGCTGCGTTGCGACGGTGTCCTGGCGCCGCGGGTGACACCGGATTCGCCGGCGGATCGCGCCATGACCGATCTGCGCAAGGTGCCGGCGGTGACGACCATGGCGGACATGCGGGCCGACGAGGCGCTGCAGCGGATGATCCATGCCGGGGTCCGTCTGTTGCTGGTGGTCGATGCGCAGGACTCGGTGAAGGGTGTGGTGACGGCCCGCGACATCATGGGCGAGGGCCCGGTGCGGGCGGCCCAGGAAGAGGGGATCCCCCGCGAGGCGGTGGAAGTGAAGCACGTAATGAGCAGGGTCAGCGAGCTGGAAGCGATGGATCTGGACAAGGTCGAACATTCGCGAGTGGGCGACGTGGTCCGGACCCTGAAGAAATCGGGTCGTCAGCATGCCCTGGTGGTGCTGCGCCGGGATGATGGCAGCGAGGCCGTGTGCGGGCTGTTTTCGGCCACCCAGATCGGGCGCCAGCTGGGGGTGGATGTGTCTCCCGAAGGGCCGGCCCAGTCGTTCGCCGAGCTGGAGCGGTCGCTGGCGTCCTGAGCCGTCGGGGGAGGGGCGGAGGCCTCTCAGGGGCCTTCGCCGCGCCCGTTGCCGCCGTCTGCGTAGGGGTAGCCCGGCGCCTCGAGGTCCTCCTGAAAGGTTTCGAGGCGTTCCACGGCGATGTCGGTGCGGTGGAACTGGGCGATGTGGAAGACTGCGTCGCCTTCGTTCACCAGGGGCAGGCGCAACTGGCCGATCACGATCCCCGATACCGGGGCGCGGATCTCGGTCTCGCGTTCGCCGAACGGGTCGGAGACGATCGCCAGAAGGGTCTGGTCGCGGGTTACGCGGTCCCCTTCGCGCACGAAGATCCGCAGGATGCCGCTTTCCGGTGCGCGTACCCAGCTGGCGGAACGCGCCATCACTGGCTCCTTGCGCCGCCGCTGGCGGGGCGGCGCCGGCAGCATGCCCAGATAGCGCATGACCTCGATGATCCCGTGAACCCCGCCGCGGATCGAGAGCTCGTCGAAGCGCAGGGCCTCGCCGGCCTCGTACAGCAGGATGGGGACCTGCCGCTCCGCGGCGGCCTCGCGCAGGGAGCCGTCGCGCAGGGCCGAGTTGAGGATGACCGGTGCGCCGAAGGCCTGCGCCATCTCGCGGGTCTCGCGGTGGTCCAGGTTGGCGCGGATCTGCGGCAGGTTGGAGCGGTGGATCGCGCCGGTGTGCAGGTCGATGCCGTGGGTGCTGTTGTGCACGATCTCGCGCATGAACAGGCGTGCGACCCGGGCCCCCAGCGAGCCCTTGCGGGATCCGGGGAAGACGCGGTTGAGATCGCGCCGGTCGGGCAGGTAGCGGCTCTGGTTGATGAAGCCGTGCATGTTGACCACCGGCACCGCCAGCAACGTGCCCTTCATCCGCCGCAGGGCCGGCACCTTGAGCAGGCGCCGGATGATCTCGACGCCGTTGATCTCGTCGCCGTGGATGGCGGCGCTGACGAACAGCACGGGCCCCTTCTGCCGGCCGCAGACCACCTGCACTGGCATGTGCGCCGGGGTATGGGTGTACAGGCTGCCGACTTCCAGTTCGACCGTGCGCCGTTCGCCCGGCTGCACGGTGGTGTCGCCCAGCGTGACCGGGCGGTTGCGGCGGGCCCGCGGCAGTCCGGCCATTCAGCCGCGACCCTTGGTCTTGGTGCGGTTGGGCTTGGCGTTCTTCTGGATGAAATCGATGATCATCCCGGCGACGTCCTTGCCCGAGGCGGCCTCGATGCCCTCCAGTCCGGGCGAGGAATTGACCTCCATGACCACCGCGCCGTGATTGGACCGCAGCAGGTCCACGCCGCAGACGTTCAGGCCCATCACCTTGGCCGCGCGCACCGCGGTGGCGCGTTCCTCCGGGGTGATGCGGCAAAGCGCCGCGCTGCCTCCTCGATGCAGGTTGGAGCGGAACTCGCCTTCCTTCGCCTGGCGCTTCATCGACGCAACCACCTTGTCGCCGATCACGAAGCAGCGGATATCCGCCCCTTTCGCCTCCTTGATGTACTCCTGCACCAGGATGTGCTGCTTGAGCCCCATGAATGCCTGGATCACGCTCTCGGCCGCCTGCTTGGTCTCGGCCAGCACCACGCCCAGCCCCTGGGTGCCCTCCAGCAGCTTGATCACGCAGGGGGTGCCGCCGACCGTGTCCAGCAGGTCCTCGATGTCGTCCGGTGAGTGGGCGAAGCCGGTGACCGGAAGCCCGATACCGCGGCGTGACAGCAGCTGCAGGCTGCGCAGCTTGTCGCGCGAGCGCGAGATCCCCACCGATTCGTTCAGCGGGTAGACGTTCATCATCTCGAACTGGCGCAGGACCGCCGTGCCATAAAAGGTGATCGAGGCCCCGATACGCGGGATGACCGCGTTGAATTCATCGAGGATATCGCCCTTGTAGTGGATCTGCGGGTTGTGCGCGGTGATGTTCATGTAGCAGCGCAGCGGGTCCACCACCCGCACTTCGTGCTCGCGCTCCTGGGCGGCCTCGACCAGGCGGCGGGTGGAGTAGAGCTTGGCGTTGCGCGACAGGATGCCGATCTTCATGGGGTTTCCCGGGGGCTGGTTGCGGGTTCGTCGTCGTGGTCCTGCTGCAGGCTGTCGGGCTGCTCCGGGGGTTTCCCCAGGGCGAAGGATGCGCCGGGGTCGACCAGAAACCGGCCCCGCATCGCCTCGCGCCCGAGCAGCATGCGAAACAGCATGGTATCGCGAGCGGTCAGGGACAGATCTACCGGCAGCAGCGATTCCCCGATGCGTACGGGCGTACGGATGAAGTAGCGGTCGCTCTGGTGGCCGCCGGAGTCGGTGACCGGGCGTACATCCAGCACCGGGGCTTCGCACCAGGTCTCGGTCGTGCTGTCGTGCTGGCGCGGGTGCATGCCGAAACGGACCCATTCGTGCCCGTCGCGCTGGAAGGTTTCAATCGCGAACGCGTGCAGCGCCGAGCTGCGCGCGCCGGTATCGACCTTGCACTTGATCCAGTCGAGCCCCAGTTCCGGCAGCCCCACCCACTCGCGCCAGCCAAGTACCGGACGGGTCTTCATCCGCCCCTCGCGGGCCCGATTTCCGGGTGCAGCCGATTGCAGTACATCAACGTCTCCTGATGAAGTCCATGTGAGCTGTGGGGATCGGTTTGCGGCCCGGCCGTCAGGTGCCTAAATTGCGCGGCTTCGGAACGGGGGAGATCACCATGACGCAACGTACCATCGGGAAGACGACTCTGGCCACGCTGCTGGCCCTGCCGGGCGCGGCCCTGGCCCAGGACGAGGCCGTGGAGCTGGCACCGGTATCGGTGACGGCCACCGGCTACGAGACCCTGATCGAGGACACGCCGGCATCGGTCACGGTCATCGACCGCGACGAAATCCGCAACCGCCCGGGGGTGGGCGTGGGCGATCTGCTGCGCGGCGAGGCGGGCCTGGCCACCGCGGTGGACGGCTCGGTGGGGCAGGACCCGATCATCCGCGGGCTCAAGCGTGACCAGGTCCTGGTGCTGGTGGACGGCGTGCGGGTCAACGCGATGCAGCCGCCGGCGCGCGGCTCGCTCGCCTCCTACGTGAACATGGACCTGATCGAACGCATCGAGATCGTGCGCGGCCCGAGCTCGGTGCTCTACGGTTCCGGCGCGATGGGCGGGGTGATCAACATCATTACCCGCAGCGGCGATTTCACCGAAGAAGAGGAAATGAACGCCTGGAGCCGTCTGGGTTACAGCTCGGTGGATCGCGGGCTGCGCACCGCGCTGGGGGTGACCGCCTCCAACGAACGCCACGTGCTGGACTTCTCCACCGCCTATCTGGATACCGGTGACTACCGCATGGGCGACGGCGACCGCCTGGACGACAGCGGGACCCGGCAGCAGGCCTATCACCTGCGCTATCGCACCCGCCTGACGCCGGATCACGAACTCGGTTTCCGTGCCCAGCGCGACGAGCGCGAGGACGTCTGGTATCTGGCTTCGCGGTCGGTCAATGACAGGGATCCGAACAATGTCGTTGACCCTCAAGAACGAGGTCAGGCTGCCCCCTTGGGTCTGAACACGCATTACACGCCCACGCAGACCCGGGACCTGCTGGAGGCGACCTACCAGGGCGATTTCGGTGGCGCCTGGGCACCCCGCGTCGAGGCCTCGATCTATCGCCAGGAGCTCTCGCGCGGCAACTACGACTGGAGCCATGCGCTGGGGCGGGACTACCGCGTGTCCGACACCGATTTCACCACCGACGGGGCCCGGATCCAGACGGAGCTGTTCCCGACCGACAATCAGATCCTGCTGGTGGGCGCCGAGTACTGGCGCCTGCGGGCCGGTCCGGATTCCTATATCGGGAACGTCGATCAAGACTTTCGGCCCCGAGAGAATGCCCCGATGAATCTGATCGATGATGGGCAGATCGATTCGCAGGGCGTGTTCGTGCAGCACGAGACCTTCCTTGATGCCGGCACCCTGAACCTTGGCATGCGTTACGACCGCGTGGAGGGTGATGCGGATGACGTGCTCGGTGCGGCGGGTGATCTGCAGAAAGTGGATCACAACCTGAGCTGGTCCGCCGGCTTCAACTGGGACCTGCGCGATGAGGTCAACCCGTATGTCAGCCTGTCCGAAGGCTACCGTTCGGCCAGCCTTCTCGAACGCTATCTGAATTACGAATACAGCGATGGCTACCGCTGGATCGCCGACCCCCAACTGGATCCCGAGCGCAACCGGACCCTGGAGGTCGGGGCGCGCGGCCATCTGCAGGGCTTCAGCTACATGGTCTCCGCCTACGAGAGCCGGATACGCGACTACATCGGTGCGGTGGTGTTGCCGGGCACGCAGAACCAGCGTGAAACGGTCAACCTCGACGAGGCGCGCATCCGCGGGGTCGAGCTGCAGGTCCAGCGCCCGTTCACCGAGCACGTGACCGGCGAATTCACCGGCACCTGGATCCGCGGCGAAAACCGCGACAGCCGGTTCGACGAGCCGCTGGCGGAGATGCCGCCGCCGGAGGCCAGCATCGCGCTGCGTCGTTCGGTGGAGCAGGGCTGGCAGTGGGAAGGCCGGCTGCGCGCGGTGGCGCGCCAGGATCGCACGGCGGACCGCTTCACGGATAACACCGAACGCGAGACTTCCGGCTTCGCGACCGGGGATCTGCTGGTGGGCTATCGTTTCCAGCCGTCCGGTCTGCTGCGCCACAACGAGCTGACCTTCCAGGTGAACAACATTGCCGACAAGGCCTACCGCGAGCACGTGACCGGCCAGCGCGAGGATCAGATCGACCCGGCGCGTGGCGCGCAGGAGATCCTCGCCCCCGGCCGCAGCTTTGGCGTGGTCTGGTACGCTGAGTTCTGATCCGGCCCGCGGCCGGAGCCGTCATGGATACCGGGGCCGCGGCCCCGCTCGATCAGAGGAAGGAAGATGCGTTTGCGCGTGATCGATTTCGGGCAGCAGCCCGCACTGCGTTCCCAGGCCGTGTACCACGGCGTGGCCGAGGCGATGGGGCCGGACGACGATCCGGTCCTGACCCTGGTAAACCCCGATGATCCCTACGTCTGCGTGGGACTGCATCAGGAGATCGCCCTGGAGGTGGACGAGGAGTACTGCGAGGAACAGAACCTCCCCATCGTGCGCCGGCATGTGGGTGGCGGCGCGGTGTATCTGGACCGCGACCAGATGTTCTTCCACTTCATCTACCCGAGCGCGAAGGCCCCGCGCATCGTCTCGCAGATCTATCAGAAGTTCATCGATCCGGTGATCCACACCTATCAGGATCTGGGGGTCAACGCGACCTTCCGTCCGGTGAACGACATCCACGTCGACGGGCGCAAGATCGGCGGGACGGGTGCGGCCAGCATCGGCGATGCCACCGTGATGGTCGGCAGTTTCATGTTCGATTTCGACACCGCGACCATGGCGCAGTGCCTGAAGGTGCCGTCGGAGAAGTTCCGCGACAAGCTGCGTGCCGGCATGGAGGATTACATCACCACGCTGACCCGCGAGCTGGGTGAGAAGCCGCCGCGCGAGACGGTGCGCGACGCCTTTCTCAAGCGGGTTGGCGAGGAGCTGGACGTGGACGTCGAGCTGAGCGAGCCGACGGCCGAGGAGGTCGCCGCCATCGATGAACAGCTGCAGGCCCTGGCGGATCCCGAGTGGACCTATCGCAAGGGGCGCAAGTTCGTGGAGATGGGCGTCAAAATCGCCGCGGGCACGCATCTCGCGGAGGGCGCGCACAAGGCGGCCGGCGGGCTGATCCGCGCGCAGCTGATGGAAAAGGACGACGAGATCGCCGATCTCCTGCTGTCCGGCGACTTCACGGTGTTCCCCGAGGACGGCATGGACCGGGTCGCGGATGCCCTGCACGGGATCCCGCTGGAGGAGCCGGTGCTGCAGGATGCGGTGGCCACGGCCATGTCCGGAGTGGGGCTGGATGCCCCCGGCATTGAACCTGCGGATGTGGCGGCGGCGATTCTGGCGGCCCGCCACCACGAACCGCACTGAGTACGGGTACGGACCAAACCACGGCGCCGGAGCAGGCGCCGCGGCGAGGCCAGTGAGGCAAGGCCGTGGCGGTCGGTCCGTCCCCCGGACCGACCGCTTTGCGCCTGCCGGGTGGGCGCGGCGTCAGCTGCCCTGCGTCGGGGAGCCGGTCACCGGTGCGGCCGGGCTGTCGACACTGGACATCGCTCCGGCACCGAACAGGTCGCGCATGCCGCCCAGTGATCCCAGCAGGGCGGTGCCTTCCATCGGCACGAACACGCGGTCGCCCTGTTTGGCCAGTTCGGGCAGCATCTCGATGTAGCGCTGCGCGATCAGGTACTGCACGCCGGCCATCGGGTCGTCGGCCTTGCCCTCGAGGGCGGCCATGACGTTCTGGATGGCCTCCTTCTCGCCCTGGGCCACCAGGATGGCGGCCTGTTTCTGGCCCTCGGCCTTCGCGATCTCCGCCTGCTTGTCACCCTCGGCCTTCTGGATCTCGGCTTCCTTGTAGCCCTCGGCCTCGCGCACCGTGGCGCGGCGGTTGCGCTCGGCGACCATCTGCTGGTTCATCGCCTCGCGGATCTCCTGCGGGGTGTCGATGTCGCGGATCTCCACGCGGTTCACCTTCAGGCCCCACTTGTTGCCGGCCTCGTCCATCACCGTCTGCAGGCGCGAATTGATCTCCTGGCGCGACTCGAAGATCTTGTCCAGCTCCATGGTGCCGATCTCGGAGCGCAGCGAGGTCTGGGCGAGGGTCTGGATCGCCAGCACCAGGTTCTCGGTGCCGTAGACCGCGGCCTGCGGGTCCATGATCTGGTAGTAGAGCACGCCGTCGATCTGCACGCCGACGTTGTCCTGGGTGATCACCGACTGGCTGGGGAAGTCCAGCACGACTTCGCGCATGTCGATCTTGTCCTCGGTGCGGACCACCGGCTGGTCGTTCTTGAAGGTGAGGATCGTGATCGCCCGGGGACGGTCGATGAACGGGATGATCAGGTTCAGGCCCGGCTCCAGGGTGCGGTGGTACTTGCCGAGGCGTTCGATCACCTGGGCGCGGCGCTGCGGGATCATGGTGATCCCCATGCTGAGGAAGACCGCCACGAGGACGGCGATGGCGATCAGGGTGATGAGCGTATTCATGCGGGATTCCCTTCGTTGGTGTGGCTGGAGTGGGTGCCGGGGTCGTCGCCGGCAGGCCGGACCACGGCGGTGATACCCTGGAAACGCTGGATGCGCACGGCGTCGCCTTCCTGCAGGGTCTGCTGCGGATCCTCGGGACGGGCGGGGTAGGCATCGCCCAGCACGCGCACGCCGAGCCCTCCATTGTAGGGTTCGAGGTGCAGGATCTCGTCGCGCACCCGGGGATCATCCGGCGGCCCCTGCTGCGGGCGGCCGGCCCAGCGGCGGCCGACCCAGAACGCCAGGGCGCCGGCCAGGATCATGCCGACCACGCCGGCGCTGAGCTGGCCGGCCAGTTCGGCACCGAAGGCGGCGGCCACCATGGCACCGAGGGCGCCGCCGGCCAGTACGAGGGTGATGCCGCCACCGCCGGACATCAGCCCGCCGAGGATGGCGAGGTCGATGATCAGGATCAGCAGGGCGGCGAGCAGCCAGATCTGCCAGGGATCGAGGGCCCCGGCCCAGGAGGCGATGTCGGCCATGATTCGGTTCCTTCCGTTGCGTGGTTCGACCCTGCCCGACTCGGCACGGGCTTGCAATGCATGGTCACGGTCCCGAGTGGATGCCCGCGCCCCGTACGGGCTGCCATACTGCGGGTTTTGATGGCCGGAGACAGCAGATGGCGGACGGGGAACGCCTGCGGCGCTTTGATGCCGAGGACTACAACAAGGAAGGCGTGCTGCGGCGCAAGGTCTATGAACGCGAGCTGCGGCGGCTGCAGGTGGAGCTGATCAAGCTGCAGCGCTGCGTGAAGGCCGAGGGCCGCCGCGTGGTGATCCTGTTCGAGGGCCGTGACGCGGCCGGCAAGGGCGGGGTGATCAAGCGCATCATGGAGAAGAGCAACCCGCGCATCGTGCGTACCGTCGCGCTGGGGAAGCCCTCGGACCACGAACGCGGGCAGTGGTATTTCCAGCGTTATGCCGCGCATCTGCCGACTGCGGGCGAGATCGTGCTGTTCGACCGTTCCTGGTACAACCGCGCCGGGGTCGAACGAGTGATGGGCTTCGCCTCGGAAGAAGAGGTGCAGCGCTTTCTCCATGCCTGTCCGACGTTCGAGCGACTGCTGGTGGAAGACGGCATCGAGCTGTACAAGTACTGGTTTTCGGTCAGCGAACAGGAGCAGGAACGCCGCTTTCAGGCGCGGGTGGAGGACCCCGTCAAGCGCTGGAAGCTCTCGCCCATGGACCTGAAATCGCGCGAGCTGTGGCATGAATTCTCGAAGGCCAAGGACGACATGCTGCGCCATACCGATACCGCGCATGCCCCATGGCGCATGGTGGATGCGGACATCAAGCGCCACGCGCGGCTCAACTGCATCGCCGATATCCTCGAGAATATCCCTTACAGCGACCATCCACCCGAGAAACCGGAGCTGGGACCGCGCGCCTGGGCCCACGACCAGGAAGCACGTGGCCCGCTGCTGACGGGCAAGTACATCCCCGCACGCTACTGACGGGGCGTACGAGGAGCTTCAGGGCAGGTTCAGAGGGGGCTCGTCGAGGGCGGCGCGCTGCTCGCGCAGCGTGAGGATGTGCTCCTCCCAGAAACGGGGCGTGTAGAACACCGGGAAGCCCTGGACGAAGGCCGGGTCGTCGGCGCGGCGTGCCAGCCAGGCTGCATGGCGCAGAATCCGCAGCGCGCGCAGGGGTGCGATCAGGGCCAGCTCGCGGCGGTCGAACGGCCGGAAGTCCTCGTAGCCCTCCAGCAGGTCCAGCAGCTGTCCGGTCATGGTCGGCGTATCGCCGGACAGGAACATCCACAGATCCTGCACCGCGGGCCCGGTGCGGGCATCGTCGAGGTCGACGAAATGCGGGCCGGCGTCGGTCCACAGCAGGTTGCCGCGATGGGTGTCGCCGTGCAGGCGGATCGCCGGGACTTCGCCCAGTATCGGCTCGAAGTCCCGCAGACGCTCGATCAGGTCGGCACTGAGGTCGCGATAGACCGATACCAGCTCCGGCGGCAGATGCTCGCCGGACAGGACATCCTCGCGGGCCGCGGTGGCCAGACCGGCAAGGTCCATGACCTCGCGATGCAGGAACGGGGCGGCGGCGCCGACGGTGTGGATGCGGCCGATGAAGCGTCCGATGCGTTCCAGCACCTCGGGCTGTTCCAGATCGGGACTGCGGCCTCCGCGCTGCGGGTACAGCGCGAAACGGAACCCGGCGTGTTCGTGGAACGTCTCACCGGTGGCATCCGCCAGCGGGGCGACTACCGGGATCTCCGCCGCCGCCAGCTCGAGGGCGAATGCGTGCTCCTCGCGGATGGCGGCATCGCTCCAGCGCCCGGGACGGTAGAACTTGCCGATCACCGGGAGCGAGCGGCCGTCGTCCCCCTCGGTGCCGATCTGGTAGACCCGGTTCTCGAAGGAATTGAGCTCCAGCAGCCGCCCGTCGCAGCGCAGCCCGGTGGATTCCACCGCATCCAGGATGCATTCGGGGGTCAGGGCGTCGTAGGGGTGGCTGCTCATGGCGCGATTGTGACACAGCCGCGACCCGTGCGGCCGCGCACGGGTCGAGCGCATATATTAGGATGACGCCATTCCATCCAGGTCTTTTTCTGCGGAGTCCCACTTGGACAAGGCAACTCTTTTCGGCGTGGTGCTGGGGCTGGCGGTGATCTTCGGCGCCATTGTCCTGAGCGGTCAGGCGGCGGATTTCTGGCATCTTCCGGCGGTGCTGATCGTGTTTGGCGGCACCATGGCCGCCACGTTCATCAAGTTCCCCTTCCGCCACGTGATGAGCTCGTTCCGCGTGGCGGTGAAGACCCTCTATCACCAGGAGGATGACCCCCGTGCCCTGATCGAGCGCACCAAGGAACTGGCGCAGGTCGCGCGCAAGAAGGGGCTGCTGGCACTGGAGGACGAGGAGACCCCCAACGAGTTCTACGCCAAGGCCCTGCAGCTGTCGGTGGACGGTTTCGAGCCCGAGCGCATCCAGCACGTGCTGCGCGAGGATCTGGAGCTGTCGCTGGAGCGTCACGAGACCGGACAGAAGGTGTTCCGGTCCATCGGCGAGCAGGCGCCCGCCTTCGGCATGATCGGAACCCTGGTCGGGCTGGTGCAGATGCTGGGCAACCTGGAGAGCCCGGAAGCGGTCGGCCCCGGCATGGCGGTGGCTCTTCTGACAACGCTTTACGGCGCGATCTTCGCGCAGCTTGTGGCCCTGCCCATCGCGGACAATCTGGAAATGCGGGCGCGCTCCGAGCACATCACCCGGAACCTGATCGTGGATGCGGTCAACTGCATCCACCAGGGCTTCAATTCGCGCATGATCGAGGAGATGCTGCTCCCGTACCTGCCCAGCAAGCAGCGCGAGAAGGCGGCCGAGGAGCTCGAAAAGCAGGGACAGGCCGAGGGGCAGCCTCAGGGTTCGTCTTCGTAGATGGCCGTGCGCAGGAGCAAGAAAGGCGAGGGCGGCGCACCGCGCTGGATGACCACCTTCGCCGATCTGATGGCGGTGCTGGTGGTGTTCTTCGTGATGCTTTACGCCTTTTCCACCATCGACGCGGAGAAGTACGAGCAGATGGCCGATTCGCTGCGCGAGGTGCTGGGCTCCACCGAGGTGCAGGAGGAAGTGCCCGCCATTCCGGAACCCACCGTTATCGACCTCGAAGGCCGCTCGCCGGAGCCGCGCACCGTCGAGGAGCCGGAACCCGAACCGGAATACCGCGAGCAGGACGAGATCACCGAGGCCCTGCGCGAGGCCCTGCAGGACGAGCTCGAGCAGGGGCTGATCGACATGGCGGAAGACGACGCCGGTATCCTGCTGCGCTTCGAGGAGCAGGCCGCCTTCGAGATCGGGGAAAAGGATCTGAACGTGGACTTCGTGCCGGTGCTGGAACGGGTGGCCGAAGTGCTGGCCGAGACCCCGGGCCAGATCGTGATTGCCGGGCATACCGACGACTTGCCGATCCGCAGCGAACGTTTCCGTTCCAACTGGGATCTGTCCACCGCGCGGGCGGTCTCGGTGGTGCACGTGATGGAGGACACCGGGGTGGAGCCGGCCCGCATGCGTGCCACCGGCCATGCGGATACCCGCCCGCTGCGCCCGAACGTGGATGCCGAAAGCCGCGCCCGCAACCGGCGGGTGGACGTGCTGCTGATGGACGCCGAGGACGCCGATCCGGGCGGGGGGTCGACTGACATCATCGAGGGAGACACGGGGACGAATGGGCCGGTGCCGCTGGATGAGGCCGTGCCCGAAGCCGACGGAACGGCGGGCGAGTAGTCGCGGCGCAGGGGCGCCGCCCTGCCGTCGGCACGGGATTCGTGTCGGGGCGGGCAGGGTTCGTGATAACCTTTGCATGAAGGTTATCCGAATTCATTTCATTTTCTGAATCAGCGACGTTCGACCCCGCGTATGGGTCGGCGAAGGAGTTTCGCAATGCCTGCAGTATCCCTCCCCGACGGCAGCCGCCGCGAGTTCGATCAACCCGTCACCATCATGGACGTGGCGAAGGATATCGGCACCGGCCTGGCGAAGGCGGCCGTCGCCGGCAAGGTGAATGGCGAACTGGTGGACGTGCGCCACGAGATCGACGACGACGCCGAGGTCGCGATCGTCACCGACCGCGATCCGGAAGGCGTGGAGATCATCCGCCACTCCACCGCGCATCTGATGGCGCAGGCGGTCAAGGAACTCTTTCCCGATGCCCAGGTGACCATCGGCCCGACCATCGAGAACGGGTTCTACTACGACTTCGCGTATGACCGCGGCTTCACGCCGGAAGATCTGGAAAAGATCGAGAAGCGCATGAAGGAGCTGGCGAAGCAGGATCTGCCGGTGGAGCGCTCGACCATGGACCGCGACGAAGCGGTGGAGTACTTCCGCAACATGGGTGAGGAGTACAAGGCCGAGATCATCGAATCCATCCCGCGGGGCGAGACCATCTCGCTGTACCGTCAGGGCGATTTCATCGACCTGTGCCGGGGCCCGCACATCCCGTCCACCGGCAAGCTGAAGGCCTTCAAGCTGACCAGCGTGGCCGGGGCGTACTGGCGCGGCGATTCCGACAACGAGATGCTGCAGCGCATCTATGGCACCGCGTGGCCGAACAAGCAGCAGCTGGAAGAGCATCTTCATCGCCTGAAAGAGGCGGAACGCCGCGACCATCGCAAGATCGGCGCGGAGCTGGACCTGTTCTCCATCCAGGACGAGGCCGGCGGCGGTCTGGTGTTCTGGCACCCGAAGGGCGCGCGCATCCGCCGCGAGATCGAGAACTTCTGGTACGAGATGCACGAGAAGGCCGGCTACGACTTCGTCGTGTCCCCGCATATCGCCAACCTGGAGCTGTGGCACACCTCCGGCCACGCCGAGTTCTATGCCGACTCGATGTACGAGCCGATGCAGGACGAGCACCAGGCGTTCCAGCTCAAGCCGATGAACTGCCCGTTCCATGTGCTGATGTACAAGGACCGGCTGCATTCCTATCGCGATCTGCCGATCCGCTGGGGCGAGATGGGTACGGTGTACCGCCGCGAGATGTCCGGGGCGCTGCACGGCCTGATGCGCGTGCGCGGCTTCACCCAGGACGATGCCCACATCTTCTGCCGCGAGGACCAGATCGAGGACGAGGTGATGGGCGTGATCGACCTCACCCTGGAGACCCTGCGTACCTTCGGCTTCGAGGATTTCGACGTGAACCTGTCGACCCGGCCGGATGACGCGGTGGGATCCGACGAGATCTGGGACCACGCAACGCGCGCCCTGCGCGGTGCGATCGAGAAGAAAGGGCTGGAATACAGCCTGGACGAGGGCGGCGGCGCCTTTTACGGCCCCAAGATCGACATCAAGATCCACGACGCGATCGGCCGCCAGTGGCAGTGCTCGACCATCCAGCTCGACTTCAATCTGCCCGAGCGTTTCGACATGGAGTACGTCGCCGAGGACAACGAGCGGCGCCGCCCGATCATGATCCATCGCGCCCTGCTGGGATCGGTGGAACGCTTCTTCGGCGTGCTGATCGAGCACTACGCCGGGCATTTCCCGACCTGGCTGGCCCCGGTGCAGGCATCGGTGCTGACCATTACCGAACGCCAGGATGATTACGCCCGGGACGTGGCGCGGCGGCTGCGCGAGCAGGGCTTTCGCGTCGAGCCCGACTTGAGAAACGAAAAGATCGGCTTTAAGATCCGCGAGCACACGCTTAAGCGCGTGCCGTACCTGCTGGTGCTCGGAGACCGGGAGATGGAAGAGGGCAAGGTCGCGGTTCGTACCCGCGACGGCGAAGACCTCGGTACCATGTCCCTGGATGAACTGAGCGAACGCCTCGGGAAAGAGGTGACCAGCCGGGGCACCGGAACCTGAACTGGAGAAAAGGCCATTAGCGCAGCGAAAACCGTTCGCCTGAACGATCAGATTACGAGTTCGAAAATCCGGCTGATCGACGCCGAAGGCGAGAACCGGGGGATCACCACCAGCGAAGAGGCCCTCGACATGGCCCGCGACTCGGGGCTGGACCTGGTGGAGATCTCGCCGAACGCCGAACCGCCGGTCTGCCGGATCATGGATTACGGCAAGTACAAGTTCGAACAGTCGAAAAAGGCGCAGGAAGCCAGGAAGAAGCAGAAGCAGATCCAGATCAAGGAAGTGAAGTTCCGTCCCGGGACGGACGAGGGCGACTACAACGTCAAGCTGCGCAATCTGCGGCGCTTCCTGGAGAATGGTGACAAGGCCAAGGTCACCATCCGTTTTCGCGGGCGCGAGATGCGCCACCAGGAGCTGGGCAATCAGCTCCTGGACAAGATCGAGCAGGACGTGACCGACATCGCGGTGGTGGAGCAGCGCCCCAAGATGGAAGGACGTCAGATGATCATGGTGATGTCGCCCCGCAAGAAGCAGTAGGGCCGACATCGACAAGGGGCGGCGGGTCTCCGCATACCTGATCGCCCTTTTCACAAACGACCGGCCCTGCGGGGAACCGGTCCCAAATGCCGGAGCAGAAAATGCCGAAGATCAAGACGAACCGGGGTGCGGCCAAGCGCTTCACCCGTACGGGGTCGGGAAAGTACAAGCGGTTCCAGTCGCACCGCAGCCACATCCTGACCAAGAAGTCCACCAAGCGTAAGCGTCACCTGCGCAGCCCGGCGATGGTGCACGAGGCCGATACGGCCGCCGTGCGCAAGATGCTGCCCAACCATCGTTGAACTGACCGAGGAATCGAGACATGCCACGAGTCAAGCGCGGTGTAACCGCTCACGCCCGTCACAAGAAGGTCCTCAAGCAGGCGAAGGGGTACTACGGGGCACGCAAGAACGTCTATCGCGTTGCCAACCAGGCGGTCATCAAGGCCGGCCAGTACGCCTATCGTGACCGTCGCCAGAAAAAGCGCGACTTCCGTTCGCTGTGGATCGTCCGCATCAACGCCGCCGCGCGGCAGTTCGACCTGTCCTACAGCCGCTTCATGAGCGGTCTGAAGAAGGCCGGCATCGAGATCGACCGCAAGTCGCTGGCCGATCTGGCGGTGCACGATCTGACCGCTTTCGGCAAGCTGGCCGAACAGGCGAAAGCCGCCCAGGCGGCCTGAGATCCCGCAGGATCACCGCCGTCCCGGCCCTCCGCGCGAGGAGGGGACGGCCGGCAATCCCGGATCATGTGGGAATCCCGAAAGGGGAGGGTTCAGGCCCTCCCTTTTTTGTTTGCAAAGGGGATAGTACGTGGAGCAATTGCAGGAGCTGACCGACGAGGCGCTGGCGCGTGTCGAGGCCGCCACGGACCTCAAGGCGCTGGATGACGTTCGGGTCCATTATCTGGGCAAGAAGGGCGTGCTGACCGCCCAGCTCAAGGAGCTGGGACGGCTGCCGGCGGAAGAACGTCCGGCCGCGGGACAGGCGGTGAACGCGGCCAAGGAACGGGTGGCGGAGGCCATCGAGGCGCGCAGGACCGCGCTGGCCGAGGCCGAACGCGAGGCGCAGCTGGCGCGCGAACGGGTGGACGTAACCCTGCCGGGGCGACGGCCGGCGGGCGGGGCACTGCACCCCATCACGTCGACCATCGAACGCATCGAGCATTTCTTCGCCGGTCTCGGGTTCCGCGTGGCGGAGGGCCCGGAAGTGGAAGATGACACCCACAATTTCGAGGCCCTGAACATCCCGGCGCATCATCCGGCGCGGGCGATGCACGACACGTTCTACTTCGATGCCCACCGCGTGCTGCGTACGCATACCTCGCCGGTGCAGATTCGCGCGATGGAACAGCAGAAACCGCCGCTGCGGGCGATCGCGCCGGGGCGGGTCTACCGCTGCGATTCGGATCTGACCCACAGCCCGATGTTCCATCAGATCGAGGGGCTGTGCGTGGACGAGGACATTACCTTTGCCGATCTGCGCGGGGTCCTGGATGCGTTTCTGCGCGGCTTCTTCGAACGCGATGACCTGGCCACGCGCTTCCGGCCGTCGTATTTTCCCTTCACCGAGCCCTCGGCCGAGGTGGACATCCAGTGCGTGCACTGCGGCGGCGACGGTTGCCGCGTATGCAAGCACACCGGCTGGCTCGAGGTGATGGGCTGCGGGATGGTGCATCCCAACGTACTGGGCCATGTCGGGATCGACCCCGAGGAATACACCGGGTTCGCGTTCGGCCTGGGCGTGGAGCGCATGGCCATGCTGCGCCACGGCGTCAATGACCTCCGGCTGTTCTTCGACAACGACATCCGCTTCATCGGGCAATTCGGGCAGGCAGGCTAATGCGCATCAGTATCGAATGGCTGCAGGACTGGCTGCAGATCGACGAGACCCCGCAGGATCTCGGGCACCGGCTGACCATGGCCGGGCTGGAGCTGGACGCCATCGAGCCGGCGGCGCCGGCGTTCCACGGCGTGCGGGTTGGCCGCGTCACCGCGGTGGAGCCGCACCCGGACGCCGATCGCCTGCGGGTGTGTCAGGTGGAGGCGGGCGAGGCCGAACCGCTGAACATCGTCTGCGGCGCACCCAATGTCTATACGGGGATGGTGGCGCCGGTCGCGGTGGTCGGGGCGGAGCTGCCGGGCGAGTTCCGCATCAAGCGCTCGAAGCTGCGCGGCGTGGCCTCCGAAGGGATGCTCTGTTCCGCACGCGAGATCGGCCTGGCCGAGGACGCCGAGGGCCTCCTGGATCTGCCCGCGGACCTGGAAGTCGGCAGCGACCTGCGCACGGCGCTGGGGCTGGATGATCATGTGCTGGAGGTCGACCTGACGCCCAATCGCGCGGACTGTCTGGGCATGCGCGGGATCGCCCGCGAGTGCTCGGCCCTGCTGGACCGGCCGCTGCAGGTCCGCCCGGCGCCCGCGGTGGAGGCGACGCTGGATCGACGTGTGCGCGTGACCGTCGACGATGCGCAGGCCTGTCCGATCTATTCGGGGCGGATCCTTGAGGGTCTGGATGCCCGGGCACCCACGCCGCTGTGGATGTCCGAACGCCTGCGCCGGGCCGGGGTGCGCCCGCTCTCCGCGATTGTCGACGTGACCAACTACGTGATGCTGGAGCTGGGTCAGCCGCTGCATGCCTTCGATGCCGACCGTGCCGGCGAAGTGATTCGCGTGCGTCGGGGCGGCGAGGGCGAGTCCCTGACCTTGCTGGGCGGCGAGCAGACGGTGGAGCTGTCGCCACGGGACCTGGTGATTGCCGGAGAGACACAGCCGCTGGCGCTGGCCGGAATCATGGGTGGAGCGGCTTCGGCGGTGGATGACGAGACGACCCGGGTGGTCCTGGAATGTGCCCATTTCGCGCCGCGTGCGCTGGCGGGCCGGGCGCGCGAACACGGACTGCATACCGATGCGTCGCACCGTTTCGAGCGGGGTGTGGATCCCACTCTGGTGCCGCGCGCGATGGAGCGGGCCACCGAGCTGTTGCTGGCGATCTGCGGCGGCGCCTGCGGGCCCGTGGAGACGGCCGGCGACATCCCGTCGACGCACGATGAACGGCCGATCACCCTCCGCGCCGGACGCATTGAGCGTCTGCTCGGGGTCGCCCTGGAGGACGGTGAGGTGGAGCGCATCCTGCGGGCGCTGGACTGCGTGGTGGAGCCCGGTGGCGACGGCACCTGGCGGGTGTTGGCTCCGCGTGCGCGCTTCGACCTGGAGCGCGAGGAAGACCTGATCGAGGAACTGGCGCGGGTGCACGGGTATGACCGTCTGCCGCGCACCCTGCCGGGCGCGGTGCCGCCGGTGACGCCGCCGGGTGGCCTGAAGGCGCTGCGGGAAGGCCTGACCCGGCGCGGGTTCCACGAAGTGATCAGTTTCAGCTTCATCGACCGCGAGGTCTCGCAGCGCTTCTATCCCGAGGTGGAGCCGCTGGCACTGGCCAACCCCATCGCCTCCGACATGAGCGTGATGCGCCCCGGCCTGTGGCCGGGGCTGGTGAGCACGGCCGCATGGAACACGGCCCGGCAGCAGTACGACCTGCGGCTGTTCGAACACGGCCTGCGCTTCGTGCCCGGGCCTTCCGGTCTGTCCCAGGAACCCCGGCTGGCCGGGCTGCTGAGCGGACGGGCCATGCCCGAGCACTGGGAGACGGCATCCCGCGAGCTGGACTTCTTCGACGCGAAGGGCGAGGTGGAGACCCTTTGCGGCAACCTGGCGGAGCCGTTGCGTTTCCGCGCGGAAAAGCATCCCGCGCTGCACGATGGTCAGAGTGCCCGTGTGCTGGCCGGTGAACAGGCGATCGGATGGGTGGGCAAGCTGCATCCGTCGCTGGCGGAGCGCTTCGACCTCGGGGCGCCGGTGTTCCTGTTCGACCTGGATGCACGGACCGTCAGTACCGACCCGGTAGCGCAGTTCCGGCCCTTGTCGGCTTATCCCTCGATCCGGCGGGATCTGGCCCTGGTCGTGCAGGAGGACGTGCCTGCCGGGGATCTGCTGGCGGCGATCGGCGAACTCGAGCTGGAGCTGCTGCGTGACGTCCGGCTGTTCGATGTCTACCAGGGCAAGGGCCTGAATCCGGACGAGAAGAGTCTGGCTCTGGGCTTGATTTTGCAGGCATTTGATCGCACGCTTGATGACTCCGATGTGACCGCCGTGACCGATGCGGTGGTGGCGCACCTCGAAAGCCGGTTCAATGCGACCCTGAGGCACTGATCGATGGCAGCTGTGACCAAGGCGGATCTGGCCGCCACGCTGAACGAGGAACTGGGCCTGAACAAGCGCGAGGCCAAGGAATTCGTCGAAATGTTCTTCGAGGAGATGCGGCAGTCGCTGGAAGACGGCGAGGGCGTGAAACTCTCGGGGTTCGGCAATTTCGTGCTGCGCGACAAGAACCAGCGCCCGGGGCGCAATCCCAAGACCGGCGAAGAGATCCCGGTCTCCGCGCGCCGGGTCGTGACCTTCCGCCCGGGCCAGAAACTGCGCGAACGGGTCGAGAGCTATGCTGGAAGCGAGTAATCACCAGGAGCTGCCGGCGATCCCGGGCAAGCGGTATTTCACCATCGGGGAAGTCGCCGAGCTGTGCCTGGTCAAGCCGCACGTGCTGCGTTACTGGGAGCAGGAGTTCCCGATGCTGGAGCCGGTCAAGCGGCGCGGCAACCGGCGGTACTACCAGCGTCAGGACGTCATCCTGATCCGCCAGATCCGCGCGCTGCTGTACGAAGAAGGCTATACCATCAGCGGCGCGCGGCAGAAGCTCTCCGGGGATGAGGCGCGCGAGGATCACCAGCAGGCCCGGCAGATCATCCAGGACACGATCCAGGAGCTGGAGTCGGTACTGAAGGTGCTGCGGAACTGAGCCATGCGGCGGCCACCCGGGATCGCCCCCCTTTCGCGATCGGCCGCACTCGATTACCATATGTCGCGTTCGGGGCGTAGCGCAGTCTGGTAGCGCATCTGCATGGGGTGCAGAGGGTCGCAGGTTCAAATCCTGCCGTCCCGACCAATACAGCCAAAAGGCCGCCGGGGTTTGCCCCGGCGGCCTTTTTTGTGTCCTCCGATCTGCAGTTTGGCCGCAGTCGGGAAGCCGGGTGCTCACTGCATGTAGGAATACCCTTCCTGCTGCAGGTGGATGATCTCGGAGTCGGCCATGGGGACGATCTCCACGAACCCGTGCACGTCCTCGGGCTCGATGCCGCGCAGGGCGGCGGAGGCCTCGCACATGCGGATGTCGATGTTGCCGGCGCGGGTCAGGGACTCGGCGCGGCGCATCAGGTCACGATGTTCATCGAACTGATCGCGGGTGAAGAAGGGCACCTCGCGGCCGTGCAGCACCAGCACGATGTGTGAATCGAACGGATCGGCCTCGTAGACGTTGTTGAGCATGCTGACGCGGTCGAGGACGAAATCCATCTCGTCCGCGGTATCCACGGCCACGTCATATACCACGCGGGCCGGTTCGTACTCCTTCTGGTTGACCTCGGCGGAGCCCCAGGGCATGTCGTCCTGTGCCGGGGCGGTCAGCGGGGCGCCCAGCAGGAGTGCCCCGGCGACCAGGCTGGCGAGCGGACCGATACGGCTTGCGTGTGCGGACATCACGTTCTCCCTTGCAATGTGGGCTGGCTATACCAGCAAGACGCATGGACGGGCCGGATCCATTCCGTCAGCGTGTGCGTCAGCGTGGGGGCTCGCCCGGCCCGCGGGCGTGTTCTTCGGGGCTGCGGGCGTGCAGCACGCGTTCCAGCAGTTGTTCGGCGGCCATGCCGATCCGCCGGCCGATCGGTTGCGCGCGGGTATAGGAGACCTCGAAGACCTCGGCGTCACGCGCCAGTTTCATCAACAGGTCGTCGCTGGTGCCGATCTCGTCGGCCAGCCCCAGGGCGCGGGCCTGGTCCCCGTACCAGTGTTCGCCGGTGGCGACCCGGTCCAGTTCCAGCTGCGGGCGGTAGCGCTGCAGGAACTGCTTGAACAGTTCGTGGGTTTCGTCGAGGTGATCCTGGAACTTGCGCCGGGCGGCGTCGGTATTCTCGCCGAACACGGTCAGGGTGCGCTTGTAGTCCCCGGCGGTCAGCAGTTCGAAGTCGATGTCGTGGCGGTCGAGCCAGCGATGGAGGTTGGGGATCTGCGCCACCACCCCGATGGAGCCGAGGATGGCGAACGGGGCGGCGACGATGCGATGGCCGACCGCGGCCATCATGTAGCCGCCACTGGCGGCCACGCGGTCGACCACCACGGTGAGATCCAGCCCTGCCTCGCGCAGGCGTCCGAGCTGCGAGGCGGCCAGCCCGTAGGACGGCACCATGCCACCGGGGCTCTCGAGGCACACCACGGCCTGGTCGCGGCCGGGCTCGGCCAGGGTGAGTACGGCGGTGATTTCTTCGCGCAGGTTGTCCACCGCCGACGCCCGAATGTCGCCCTGAAAACGCAGCACGAACACCCGCGGCGCGGGGGCCTCTTCGTGTTCAAGTTCGATCACGGTGGGTGATTCGCTGACCGGCTTTCCGCCGGGTGCGGAAGAAGCGGACGGGTCGGCCGGCGATTCGGCGGTGTCGGCGTCGCTTTTCCCGGCGGATTCCGGCGACCCATCGGGGGTCCCGTTGCCCTGGCCGTTGCCATTGCCATTGCCATCAAAGGCGTGTCCGGGGTGGCGGCGCCGGCGCAGGCGGTCTCGCAGGCGCTGCAGGCGAGTGCGCGGGCCTTCCACCGCGCGGCGCACGGTCTTTTCCATGCGTGCGTAGCGGTCGTTCAGGCGTTTGACGTTGAGCTGGTCGGGCCGGCGCTCGCGGCTGCGGGCAATCAGCCCGACAAAGGCGCTCATCAGGATCAGCACCGCCATGACGGCGGTGACGACCTTGGCGAAGAACAGTCCGTAATCCTGCAGCAGTTCCATGCGATTCCTCGGGGTCGGCGGGTGGTCGACGCATCGTCTGTGCGTGCCATAATGCCACCATGATTGCTTCTGACGCTTGGGACCCGCGCGCTCCGGGTCGTTTTCATGGTTGCGAGGATGCCGGCGGGCCGGAACCCGAGCCGGTGGTCTACCGCGATGTGCCGGTGCTGACGCTGCGTCAGGTCGACGAATGGAACGGCCAGCCCAAGGGCACGGCGTTCCGCATGTTCCGGGCCCGCGAGGGTGAGCTGGAAGAGGGGCGTGACTTCTTCCTGATCCGGCGGGGCGAGGAGCCCGAGCTTGCCGAGCAATGGCGTGCGGCCGGCACCATCTATCCGTCGACCGTGCACGTGGTCCTGCTGGGGACGCGGGCGGTGGAGCGCATGCGTGCGGAATGGCATGCGCGCACGCACAGCCCGGACTGCGGATGTCCCGGGTAACCCTCGAGCAGTGGCGCATGCTCAAGGCGGTGGTGGATGCGGGCGGTTTCGCCCGCGCCGCCGAGCGGGTGCACAAGAGCGCCTCCAGCGTGAATCACGCGGTGCAGAAGCTGGAGGAACAGCTGGGGGTCGAGGTCTTCGAGCTGCAGGGCCGCAAGGCGGAACTGACGCCGGCGGGCCATGCGCTGCTGCGGCGCGCGGAACACCTGCTCGAGGAGGCCGCGGACATCGAGGCCCTGGCCGGCGCGCTGGCCACCGGTGTGGAATCGGAACTGCACCTGGCGGTGGAGCAGATCATCCCCGCCGCGCGGGTCATCCACGCCCTGGAGGCGTTTTCGCGCGAACAGCCGGCGACCCGCATCCAGCTGCACGAGGTGGTGCTGGAGGACGGTCCGCAGCGCCTGGAGCAGGGGCGCGTGGACATGCTGCTGGCGCCCCAGGTGCCCTCGGATTTCCTGGCGCAGGAAATCGGGGAACAGACCATGGTGTGTGTCGCTCATCCGGGGCACCCGCTGGCGACCTCCGGCGCTCCCCTGACGCGTCGCAATCTGCGCCCGCACCGCCAGGTGGTGCTGCGCGATTCGGGTGCCCGTGGCAACGGTGAAGGCGGCTGGCTGGACGCCGATCAGCGCTGGACCGTGGGGCATGTGTCCACGGTGCTGGAGGTGCTGCGTTCCGGGGTCGGGTTTGCCTGGGTCCCGCTGGACCGGGTCGCCGCGGATCTGGACGCCGGGCGCCTGACGGAACTGCCGCTGGAGGCGGGCGGGCGTGTGCGCGTCCCGTTCTATCTGACGCTTGCCGATGGTGACGCGGCCGGCGTCGCCGGGCGGGCGCTGGCTGACGCGCTGCGCACGGCCTTTCAAACTTCGCCAACCTCGACCGGGATGGATCCATAACCCATGTGCGGAATCGCCGGAGAATTTGTCTGGGGCGAATGGCGCGCGAACGCGGATGCGGTCGCGCGCATGCTGCCCTGTCTGGAACGCCGCGGCCCGGATGCCGATGGCCTGTGGGCCTCGGGCCGGGTGGCGCTGGGACACCGGCGGCTGTCCATCCTGGACCTGTCGCAGCGGGCGCATCAGCCGATGTTCGACCCCGAGACCGGGCTATCTCTGGTGTTCAACGGGGCGATCTACAACTTCCGCGCGCTGCGCAGCGAGCTCGAGGGGCGCGGTCACCGGTTCTTCTCCAGCGGTGATACGGAGGTGATCCTGCGCGGGTATGCCGAATGGGGCGAGGGCGTGGTGGCGCGGCTGCACGGCATGTTTGCCTTCGCGCTGTTCGACGGGGAACACCAGCGCCTGCTGCTGGCACGCGATCGCATGGGCATCAAGCCGCTGTATCTCGCGCGCACCGGCGACGGGGTCCGGTTTGCCTCCAATACCGCGGCCCTGCTGGCCGGCGGCGGCGTGGATACCGAGCTGGATCCCGAGGGCCTGCACATGCTGTTCTCGCTGCATGCGGTGGTGCCGGCGCCGCGTACGGTGTTGCGGGGCGTGCGCAAGCTGGAACCCGGTCATTACATCACCATCGATGCGCGCGGCCAGGAGCGCCGCGAGTGTTACTGGCAACTGCAGGCCCGGCGCCCGGCGGAAGCGGTCGGCGACGCGGAATGGCAGGAGCGCATCGAACACGGCCTGCGCCGCGCGGTGCGCCGCCGACTGGAAGTGGCGGACGTCCCGGTGGGGGTGCTGCTGTCGGGCGGCCTGGATTCCTCGCTGCTGGTTGCGCTGGCGATGGAGGAGGGTGCGCAGGATCTGCGGACATTTACTGTCGGCTTCGAGGACCAGCCGGAAGAAAAGGGCTCCGAGTTCGAGTATTCCGATCCGGTGGCGGAGCGTTACGCGACCGATCATCAGGCCACGCTGATCCCCAACGATCAGGTGCTCGCACGGCTGCCGGAGGCGGTGGAGGCCATGGCCGAGCCGATGTTCGGGCAGGATGCGGTGGCCTTCTATCTGCTGTCCGAACAGGTCTCGCAGCACGTGAAGGTGGTGCAGTCGGGCCAGGGGGCAGACGAGGTGTTCGGCGGCTATTTCTGGTACCCGCGGATGGCGGAGGACCGCCACGGCGACTGGGTCGAGCGATTCCGCCGGCACTACTTCGACCGCGATCACCCGGAGATGGCCGAGATGCTGCGTCATCCGCCGGCGGACGACATCACCGGGGACTGGCTGCGCGAGCAGTTCCGCCAGTTCGAGACCGACCGTGCGGACTCGTTCATCGACGCGGTACTGGCGCTGGACGTGACCACGTTGATCGTCGACGACCCGGTCAAGCGCGTGGACAACATGACCATGGCCTTCGGGCTGGAGGCGCGGGTGCCGTTCCTGGATCACGAGCTGGTGGAGACCGCCGCCGCGATGCCACCGCATCTGAAACTGGGCGACGGCGGCAAGGACGTCCTGCGGCGCATCGCCCGCGGCCGTCTGCCGGACACGGTGCTGGACCGGCCCAAGGGCTATTTCCCGGTGCCGGCCCTGAAATACGTGCGCGGCGAGTTCCTCGAGTTCATGCGCGACATCCTCAACTCGCGTGCGGCGCGCGAGCGCGGACTGTATCAGCCGGCCTACATCGACAAGCTGCTGGACGCCCCGGACCAGTATTTCACCCGCATCCAGGGCTCCAAGCTGTGGCACGCGGCGCTGCTGGAGTACTGGCTGCAGGTCCACGTGGATGGCTGAATGCCGTGCCGGAGCGGGCAGGGGATCGGTCAGGGGGCTGACCTCCCACCCGCCTCAGATTTCCTTCAGGCGCGGCATCAGCATGGTCAGGTTGCAGGGCATGGTGCGGTCGTCGAGCTGGGCGCGGATGATGCGATCCCAGGCGGTGCGGCAGGCGCCGGTGGAGCCGGGCAGCACGAAGATGTAAGTACCGTTGGCCACGCCGGACAGGGCGCGCGACTGCAGGCTGGAGGTGCCGATATCTTCCCACGACAGCATGCGGAACAGCTCGCCGAAGCCTTCGATCGTCTTGTCCAGCAGCACCGAAACCGCCTCGGGTGTCCCGTCGCGGCCGGTGATGCCGGTGCCCCCGGTGGTCAGGATGGCGTCGATCTGCGGGTCCGCGATCCAGCGCGAAACCACCGCGCGCAGGGCGTAGATATCATCCGGCCGGATGTCGCGCTCCGCGAGCCGATGGCCGGCCTTTTCCAGCCGTTCCACCAGCGCGTCCCCGGAGCGGTCCTCGGCGGTGGAACGGCTGTCGGAGACGGTCAGTATGGCGATGTTCAGGGGCGTGGTGACGGCATCCCCGGTCTCACGGCCGGCGTTATCACCGGCTTCGGGCGTGTGCGTGCTCATGGCGGTTTCCGCTTGGTGTATCGTGGGCGGTCATCATAAACAGTGGCAGGACTCGATGCAGGAACGGGTACAGAAGGTCCTCGCGGCCCGCGGGCTGGGTTCGCGGCGCGAGATCGAGGGGTGGATCGAACGCGGCGAGGTGCAGATCAACCAGCGCACCGCCGCGCTGGGGGATCGCGTGGGTCCGGATGACGTGATCCGGGTGCGCGGCCGCGTGGTCACGCGACCGGAATATCCGCATCGCTGGATCGCCTATCACAAGCCGGTCGGCGAGATCTGTTCGCGCTCCGATCCCGAGGGACGGCGTCCGGTGTTCGCCAGCCTGCCGAAGCTCAAGGGCCAGCGCTGGGTTGCGGTGGGCCGCCTGGACCTCAACACCTCCGGGTTGCTGCTGTTCACCACCGACGGCGAACTGGCCAACGCCCTGATGCATCCGGCCGGTGCGATGGAACGTGAATATGCCGTGCGCGTGCTGGGGGAAGTCCCGGAAGAGACCCGGCGGATGCTGCTGGAGGGCGTTGAACTGGAGGATGGTCCGGCCCGTTTCGATGCGCTGGAGGCCGGTGGCGGCGACGGGGCGAACCAGTGGTATCACGTGATCGTGAGCGAGGGGCGTAATCGCCTGGTGCGGCGCCTGTGGGACGCGGTCGGGGTCACGGTCAGCCGCCTGATCCGGGTGCGCTACGGTCCGGTGGTGCTGGGGCGCGGGCTGAAATCGGGCGCTGCGCGTGACCTCGAGGTGGGCGAAGTGGCCGCGCTGTATCGCGAGGCGGGGCTGAATGTGCCGGAGAACCTGCAGCCGCCGCAGAAACGTCGCGGCACACGGCCGAAAAAGAAAAAGGGCGGGGCAGCCGGTGGTCGCGACAAGGGCGAGGGCTGGAGTTCGTCACGTCCGGGTGCCGGGGCGAAGACCGCAAAATCCGGCAAGCCCGGCGCGCGCCAGGGCAGGGGAGCGCGCAGCGGACGCGGCCGGCCGGGGCGCTGACTCATGATCGACGGGACTGACACCGCGGCGCCGGACTGCCGTACGGTGCTGGAGCGGCTGCATGCGCATTATGGCCCGTTGCACTGGTGGCCCGCCGAGACCGCGTTCGAGGTCATGGTCGGGGCGGTGCTGACGCAGAACACGGCCTGGAGCAACGTGGAGCGCGCGCTTGCGGCCCTGCGCGAGGCGGATGCGCTGACGCCGGCGGGGATGGCGGCCCTGGAGCCGGAGGAACTGGCCGAGCGGATCCGCCCGTCGGGGTATTACAACGTCAAGGCCGGGCGCCTGCGGCACCTGCTGGCGTTCCTCGAGCGGACGGGCGGGATCGAGGCGCTGTCTGCGCTGGAGACCGGGTCACTGCGGGAGGCCCTGCTGGGGGTGAAGGGCATCGGTCCGGAAACGGCCGATGACATCGTGCTGTACGCCTTCCACCGCCCGGTGTTCGTCGTGGATGCCTACACCCGGCGACTGTTCGAACGCCTCGGGCGACCGCATGCGCGGGACGGCTACGAGACGCTGCGGGCTTCGGTGGAGGCCGAGCTGGGTGCGGATACCGTGGCGTTCAACGAACTGCATGCGCTGATCGTGGAGCACGGCAAACAGCGCTGTCGGCCACGGCCGCTGTGCGACGGCTGTCCGCTGGGGGATCGCTGTTACGGGGTTGTCACGGGCTGATGCGCCACGCGGAGCGGCACCGGCGGGTGCGGCTCAGAGGTCGTCATCCAGCCGCTGCAGGTGCCGGTACAGGCTGCGCTCGCTGAGTCCCAGACGCGCCGCCAGCGAGCGCCGGTCGCCCCGATGCACGGTGGCCGCGTAACGCAGGTATTCGCGTTCCACTTCCTCCAGCGGGCGGATCTCGCCGCCGGCCAGCGCGCGCGGCGGCGGCAGATCGCGGTCGTCGACGCCTTCGGTCACCTCGGTGCCCAGGTGTTCCGCACGGATCTCCTCGCCGTCGCTGAGCAGCGCGGCGCGTTCCAGGATATTGCGCAGCTCGCGGATGTTGCCGGGGAAGGGATAGCGTTCCAGCACCTCGCGCGCGCCCTGACTGAGATACGGGCGGGCCGGCAGTTCGAGGCGCTCGAACAGGGCCTGGGACAGGATCGGGATGTCGGCCTTGCGTTCGCGCAGCGGCGGTACGCGAATGGGAAAGGTGCTCAGCCGGTAATAGAGGTCCTCGCGAAATTCCCCTTCGCGGACCAGCTGGCGGAGATCACGGTGCGAGGCACAGACCAGGCGGAAATCGGCGCGCCGCGGTTCGGTGCTGCCCACCCGCCGGAAGGTCCGGGTCTCCAGCAGGCGCAGCAGCTTGACCTGCAGCCCGTGGGGCACGTCGCCGATCTCGTCGAGGAACAGCGTGCCACCGGCGGCGGACTCCACCAGCCCGGCCTTGGCATGGGTGGCCCCGGTGAAGGCCCCGCGTTCATGGCCGAAGAGCTCGCTTTCGAACAGGGTCTCGGTCAGGCCGGAGCATTCCACCGGCACGAACGGGCCTTCCGCGCGGCGGCTCTGGTCGTGCACGGCACGGGCCACCAGCTCCTTGCCGGTGCCCGACTCGCCCTGCAGCAGCACCGATGCCTCGCTGGGCGCGACCCGGCTGACCAGCCCCAGCATCTCGTTGAAGGCGGCGGACTGTCCGACCAGCCCCTGTTCCCCGGCCTGCGGCGACGAGACCGGAAGGTGGTGCAGGACCTCGATCAGGTAGCGCAGCTTGCCGTCGGAACCGTGGATCGGGAACATCTCGACGTCCACGTGTTCCTTGCCGCGAGCCGTGTGGTGGACGTGCAGCGTGCGGTTGGGCTTGCCGGTGGCCAGGGTGTCACGCAGAGGGCAGGTCTCGCCCGCTTCGTCACAGGGCCGCCGGAAGTCGTGCGAGGCTTCGTAGCAGCGTTGCCCGTTGCCCCCGGCATCTACCTCGTACAGATGCCGATAGGCCTGATTGGCACCCAGGATGTCGTAATCCGGCGACAGCAGGATGGCGGGCTCCTGAAACACGTCGAGGATGCTGACCACCTCGTCGCGGTCCAGGCCGCGTGTCCATTGAGGCACGGATTCTGTGGGCAACTTTTCGTTCACGATGCTGACGGCTCCGGTGTCCGGGAATGGGTCCCTGCGCGATGCAGTGTCTCCCGTGTTCCCGGTTGGAGTCATGTTCCCGCATCGTGTTCCGGTGCTCCGCAAACAAAAAACGCCACGAACCCGAAGGTTCGTGGCGCCCAGGGAGACACTGCCCCGTATACGCGTTCGTGCTCGAGTCGCTTTTGCGCGCTGACAAGGCGCGGTGAGTGAAGTGTAGCCGCGCTACATGAACGAGCCGCAACGCCGTCAGCGGGCAAAAGCGGCCGAGCCCCTTCGGGGTTGGAGTCCCATGTTCCCCGATTCTGCGTTGCGGCCCTTGCCGGTAGAACCACTACCGGCAGCGCGCCGCGCCTGGTCTCGGAAAACATGGGACACCAACACGAACGCGTATACGGGGCAGTGTCTCCCTTACGCCCCGCAGCGGGCGGTTGCCTGCGAGCCGGGTCCGGAGAGAGAGAGAAAGACCCGGTCGCAAACCCTGAACGGTCAGGCGACGGCGCTAGTGGTAACCCGCGTCCGCCGTGACCTTGCCGCGGAAGACCCAGTAGGTCCACGCGGTGTAGCCGAGGATGATCGGGATGATGAACAGCGCCCCGATCAGGATGAACAGCTGCGCATCCGGGGAAGATGCGGCGTCCCAGAAGGTGTAGTCCGGCGGGACCACGTACGGCCACTTGCTCACGATCAGCCCCAGGAAGGTGAAGATGAACAGGGCGATCGTGGACACGAAGGGCAGCCCCTCGTGGCGCCGGCGCACCGAGCGCAGGATCTGCCAGGCCGCCAGCAGCGCCAGGGCCGGAAGGACCCACAGGATCTCGAAGGTGCCCATCCAGCGTTCCATGACCTTGGCGTCGATGAACGGCGTGATCGCACTGACCAGCCCGAACACCACCAGCACGGCACCCAGCAGCCACGGGGTCACGCGGTAGGCGAATGCCTGGGTTTCACCCTCGGTCTTGAGGATCATCCAGGTCGCGCCCAGCAGGGCGTAGCCGGCCATCAGTCCCAGACCGGTGAGCACCGTGAACGGGGTCAGCCAGTCCAGCGCGGTGCCGGCGTAGTTCAGCCCGTCCATCTGGAAGCCCTGGATATAGGCCCCGACGACCGCCCCCTGGGCGAAGGCCGCGACCATCGAGCCGATCGCGAAGGAGGCGTTCCAGCCGCGCCGGGATTTCGCCGAACTCGCCTTGAAGCGGAACTCGAAGGCGACGCCGCGGAAGATCAGCCCGGCCAGCATCAGGAACACCCCGATGTACAGCGCCGGCAGGAACACCGAGTAGACCAGCGGGAAGGCCGCCAGCAGGCCGGCGCCCCCGAGGATCAGCCAGGTCTCGTTCCCGTCCCAGACCGGGGCGACCGTGTTCATCATGATGTCGCGCGACTGCTCGCCGGGGGCGAAGGGGAAGAGGATCCCCACGCCCAGGTCAAACCCGTCCATCAGGACGTAGCCGACCAGTCCGACGGCGATGATCACGACCCATACCAGTGTGATATCGACCATGGTTTCAGCTCCTTGCGTCAGCGGCAGGGTTGTCGTTGAACGGCGTATCGGCCGCCGACAGCGGGCGCTTGGCGTGCTGCGGCTCCTGCACCGGATGGTCCGGCTCCGGACCCTTGCGCACGATGCGCACGATGTAATAGACGCCGGCGGTGAACACCACGGCATACACCGCGATGTAACCCAGCAGACTGAACAGCGCCATGCCACCGGTCAGCGACGGCGTGAGGCCGGTCGCGTGGTCCATGATTTCGTAGACCAGCCAGGGCGCACGGCCCGTTTCGGTTACGAACCAGCCCGCCAGCACCGCGACGAACGGCGTCGGGATCATCCAGGTCAGGCCCTTGAGGAAACGCTCGGACTGGTACAGGTCGCCACGGAACCGCAGCCAGGCGCTCCACAGGGCGAACCCGATCATGACGAAGCCGATGGCCAGCATGATGCGGAACGACCAGAAGGTGATGCCGACCGGGGGACGTTCCTCGGCGGGCACTTCGTTCAGCCCGGGCACCTCGCCGTCCAGTTCGTGGGTCAGCACCAGCGAGGCCATGTTGGGCAGCCCGATCTCGAAGTGGTTGGTCTCGTTGGCCGAATCGGGGATGGCGAACAGCAGGAACGGGGCCCCGCGTTCGGTCTCCCAGACGCCTTCCATCGCCGCCACCTTGGTCGGTTGATGCTCGAAGGTGTTAAGGCCGTGGATGTCGCCCACCACCAGCTGCGCCGGGGCGGCGAACAGCAGGATCCACATGGTCACGCCCAGCGCCTTGCGGTTCATCTCGACGTGCTTGTTGCGCAGCAGGTAGTAGGCGGAGACGCCCGCCACCACGAAGCCGGCGGTCAGCAGCGAGGCCAGACCCATGTGGAAGAAACGCGGCCAGAAGCTGTCGTTGAAGATGGCCTGACCCCAGGAAGTCACCTGGAAAACTCCGTCAACCAGCTCCACACCGCCGGGCGTCTGCATCCAGCTGTTGGCCACCAGGATCCAGAACGAGGAGATGAAGGTGCCCAGTGCCACCATCATCGCCGCGAAAACGTGCACGCCCTGCGGCACACGGTCGCGACCGAACAGCAGTACGCCGAGGAAGGCCGCCTCCAGGAAGAACGCAGTGATGACCTCGTAGGACAGCACCGGCCCGAGGAAATTGGCCGTGGCATACGAGAACACGCTCCAGTTCGTGCCGAACTGGAAGGACATCACGATCCCGGAGACCACCCCCATGCCGAACACGACCGCGAAGATCTTGATCCAGAACTTCGAGATCCGGGTGTACAGGGCATCACCGGTCTGCCAGGCCCGGAACTCCAGGAAGGCGATGAACGAGGCGAGCCCGATGGTGAATACCGGGAACAGTGCGTGAAATGACACGACGAATGCGAACTGCAGTCGTGACAGGAGTAAGGGGTCAAGCTCCATGGCATTGCCTCCGTGAACGATTGAGAGAGGACGCGTGGTGCGTTCCGCCCGGATGACAATCAAGTTGCGTGCCAGTTCTCGCTCTGGCGTGCGTGTTCGCGCTGCGACGCGGTTTGCGGCATCGGTCCGGGACGAGCCTCGTAGTCCCGGGGTGTTGTACATGCCGCACATGACAGTCTGGAACATGGAAATGACAGTCACGGCAGACAAAGCGTCCGGAGTCGGGCGGCCGAGGCGCGCGGAAAGCGGTTTTTGCGGGTTTTGTGGCACTGGCACGAAAACTGTATGTCAGAAGGGTTGAAGCGCGGCGCCACCGGCGACCGCTCCGGAAAAAGACGCCCCGCGGGATGACGGGGTCGCGAGGAGGCATACACATGACAGATCGCAATAAGGCAGGTTCGTCGAAGGCACCGCTGGTATTGCGGGACGGACTTTCGCGGCGGGACTTTCTTAAACTGACCGGCGGGCTGACCGCCGCGGCAGCCGTGGGGTCCGCGCCCGCGGCGGCGCAGGCCGGAGTGCAGACCCGCGCGCGTGTCGTTGTGCTGGGCGGCGGCGCCGCCGGGCTGACCGTGGCGGCGCGGTTGCGCGACCTGCTGGACGGGGCGCGTATCACCGTGGTGGAGCCGAGCGAGACCCATCACTACCAGCCGGGCTGGACCCTGGTCGCGGCCGGGACCTATTCGGTCAGCGACGTGACCGCGCGCAACGAGCATTACATCCCGCGTGGCGTCGACTGGAAGAAGGATTCCGTGGCCGCGGTGGATCCGGAGAGCCAGGTGGTCGAGACCGCCGGCGGGGATCGTCTGGATTACGATTTCCTGGTCGTGGCCACCGGGATCCATCTGGATTACGAAGCGATCGAAGGCCTGGAGCGCGCGGACATCGGGCAGAACGGTCTGACCAGTATCTATGCCGGCCCCGACCAGGCGCGGCATGCCTACGAGCAGACGCAGCGCCTGGGCGAGCAGGGCGGGGTGGCCCGCTTCACCATTCCGAATACGCCGATCAAGTGCGCCGGGGCGCCGATCAAGGCGACCCTGATCGCCGAGGACCTGCTGCGCAAGGCGGGGCAGCGGGATCGCATGGAATTCCACTATCACGCTCCGGAAGGCGCGCTGTTCAGCGTCGAACGTTTTGACGGGATGGTGCGCGACATCTATCGCGAGCGCGGAGTCGGGATCGAATCCGGGTCCGTGCTGCAGGGCGTGGAGCCCGAGCTGCGCCGTGCAACCTTCGTGGACGGCGGCGGCAATCGCGAGACGGTGGACTACGACTACCTCCACGTGGTGCCGCCCATGCGCGCCCACGACTGGGTGCGCGAGGCCGGTCTGGCGGTGGAAGACGGCAGTCTGGCGGAAGGCGGCTGGCTGGCCGTGGACGACCAGACCCTCCAGCATGCCCGCTACCCGAACGTATTCGGCGCGGGCGACGTGGTGGACACGGCGATTGGCAAGACGGCCTCCACGGTCCGGGCCCACGGTTCGGTGACCCCGGACAACCTGGTGTCGGTGCTGCAGGACCGCGAACCGCAACAGCGTTTCGACGGCTACACCTCCTGCCCCCTGATCACAGAGGTGGGCAAGGCGGCCCTGGTCGAATTCGACTACACTCTGGAGGAGGTCCCGACCTTCGGCTTCATCGACCAGGGGCAGCCGAGCTGGATGTGGTGGCGGCTGAAGGTGCACATGATCAAGCCGCTGTACTACAACATGCTGCGCGGGCGTTACCTGCGCTGATCGCGGGCGGCGCGCGCCCGGGGGCGGGGATGCGTTAGGGTAGGCGCATTCGCGAACCCCCCGGGAGCGGCGTGGCACCCGATATTCTGTTCTATGGCGATCCCCATGGCCTCTTCGATCCCCTGATCGAGGCGGTGGCACGGTACCGGCCGCGGGCCGTGGTCCTGCTGGGGGACATGGAACTGCGCGAACAGTCACTGGATGCCGTACTGGCGCCGTTGCGGGAAGCCGTGGCGGCGGGTGCCACGATGCCGGCGATCTACTGGATCCCCGGCAATCACGAGAGTGATACCGATGCGGCCTGGGCGAATGTGTTCGGCAGTTCCTATGTGGCGGGCAATCTGCATGCGCGTGTCGCGGAAGTGGCCGGCCGGCCGGTAGCGGGTCTCGGCGGGGTGTTCCGTGGCCGCGTCTGGTACCCGCGGGGCCCGCGCTGCAAGGCGCCGGTCTTCTTCACCCGAAGCGAACATGTGGCGCAGCTCCCGGAACGCGATCGCTGGCAGGGCGCCGGGGATCGCGAACCGGGCCTGCCCCGGCGCCATCGCACCTCCATCTATCCCGAAGACATCGAACGCCTGCGCGGGCTAAAGGCCGACATCCTGGTCACCCACGAGGCGCCGTCGCCGCATGCCAGCGGCTTCGACACCATCGACGGCCTGGCCGAGCTGCTGGGGGCCGGGCTGATCGTTCACGGGCACCATCACCAGGACTACGAGGCGCATACCCCGGACGGGGTGCGGGTGCGCGGCGTCGGGCGGGCCGGGGTGGTCGGCCTGTATCCGGACGGCCGGCTGGAGACCCTGACGCCCGGCATCGACGATCCTTAGCGGGCAGGCCCCCGGGAATGGTCCGTTTCCGGTGAATCCTCCGTTTCGTCCGTCTCGTCGGGGACGATGAGCATGCTCCGGGCCTTGCCGAAGAGTTCCCGCGCGACATCGGGTTGTTCGCGCAAATGCCGGCTCCAGTGGGGAAACAGGTTCTGTTCCTCGCGTCCTTCGTGTTTGGCCAGACCGCCCGAGATCAGGGCGAAGAACGGCGCGATGGCCCAGGGTTCGTCCACGCCCTCGGTGAATTCGTGTTCCAGCATCGCGGTCTGGTCCAGCAGCTCCTCGTGTTCGCGCAGCATGATCGAGGTCGGGTCATCGCCGCGGGGATGGCGCGGCAGATCGAGCAGCGGGACGATCAGTTCGTTCTCCACGTGTACGTGGCGTCGCAGTCCGGCGACGTAGGCATGAAACGCCGGTGCTGCGCCCTCGGCGTCGCCGGCATTGACCCGGTGCAGGGCGCTGGCGAACAGGCGGTCGATACGCAGGTGGTCGCGGGTGAGGAGATCGACCAGGTCGACGGGCTCGGTGTCGTCGCGCCGGCGGACCCGCAGGGTCCACAGCGGCGGGCCGGCCTCGACGGTTTCCCAGTGGATGGCATGACGCAGTTGCTGTGCGACCGCGGCCATCAGCAGTTCGGGCTCTTCCTCCACAAGCACGTCGAAGGTCTGACCGGCGCCGAGTTCGCGCAGGGTGTAATAGGCGCGGGTATGGGCATGGTCGCCCAGCCCGCGCAGGTCGAGAGTGAAATCAGCCATGGGGTTCCGGTTCCAGGTCGCGCCGGCGGGCCATGGATTCGCCGATGGCGCGGCATTGATCGGCGTCCAGCAGGTGTTCGGCCAGCGGCAGCACGGCTTCTTCCTCGAGGGCCAGATGGCGGCGGTACTGGTCGATCCATTCCGCCGCGCCGTCCAGCGAGGCATCGCGTCCTTCGGCGATGTCGAGCAGGGCCGGCTCCAGCCGGGACCAGCCGTTTTCCAGGGTTTCGTGCTCCGCGGTAAGACGGTCCAGCCAGTCGGGCAGCTGGGGATGGCAGTCGGGATGATGGCCGAGGCCCTTGAGCCGCGGGAACAGATCTTCGTCCTCGTCGGCATGGTGGTGCGGTGCGGAGGCATGGAAATATTTCAGCAGCCGCTGGGCGGCGGCCTGGGCCTCGGCATCCGCACCATGATCGGGGACATGGGCCTGCAGGCGGTCGAGCGTCTCCAGACAGCCCTTCAGGCGACGATGACAGGCACGCAGGACTTCGAGGGGGCGATCGAAGCCGGGCAACGGTTCGTTCATCTGGAGATTCATGCGGGCCTCGGGATGCACATCTGCCCTCTGTGTAGCAGTTCGGTGACCGTGTGGCCTTGATGCGGATCACATCGTGCGGAGGGTTTGTCTTTTGTGTCATTCGCCCCCAGAATCGATGGGACAGAGGCACCGGCGTCCGCGTGCCCGGCTTTGTAGTGTCCGTCGTTGCCGCGGCGGCCTTTCCCTGTCGATCATGGCGCCGGTGGGCAGTGCCCTGCTCGGGCTCTCGGAGGGCGAGGAGATCGAGTGGCTGCGTCCGGGCGGGGGCGTGATGCACGTGCGCATCGACAAGGTGCTGTTTCAGCCGGAGCGGGCGGGCGAACACCACCGGTAACCGCGGGGGCTATCCCCAGTAGCCCTGGCGATACCATTGCCCGCTGCGCAGGCAGCGGAACACCCAGACCCCGCGACCGCGGGGGTCGCGCGCCAGGGCATAGTCGCGGCGCTGATCGTTTCCCCGGTCCCACCAGCCGTTTTCCATGCGTCCCAGGGGCTGCAGCCCCTGCAGATCCGTGGCCGCTGCCGGCACCGGCGCGTGCACCCACAGGGCCGTGCCGCAGGCCTGCTGCGCGGGACCGGGCGTGGATCGGCCCCGTTGCAGGGTGGAGCCGACGGGCTCCTGCGCGTCTTCCGGGGCCGGGGTTCCCCGGTTGCTCAGGCCGCCGACCTTCTGTGCCCCCAGGCGCGCCCGCAGGCGGGCAAGCACGGCGGGCAGGTGCGTGCCCGGGTTGTTCTCGCCGGCGGGGTCTCCGGTCAGCAGGCCGTCATCGGTGGCGGGCGGGTCCAGCAGGTCGGCCGCGTGCAGGCGCAGGCCGATGACCGGGGCCTGCAGGGTTTCGCGCTCCAGTCGGGTCTGCCACAGGCTCAGCCAGTCCGCCGCGCGGATGCCGGGCTGGCCGCGTTCCAGGCTCAGGCGGGTGGTGGTCTCGCGATGCCGCAGTTCCAGCTGCATGCGCTGCAGGCTCAGGGCCCGCCCGCGCAGTTGCTGCTCAGCCTGCTGCAACAGGCGGCGCAGGGGGAACACCAGCGCGGTGCTCGCGCGGATCTCGTGATCCAGGCGCAGGGCGAGTTCCAGGGTGGCCGGGGGGCAAAAGCGCGGCAGGGCCTCGCGGGCATCACCCAGCAGGCGGTCGATGATCTGCAGAAGTTCCGGTTCGTGGCGTCGTGCCAGTTCCGTGCGCGGCAGACGCAGCAGGTCACCGAACATCCGCAGGCCGGTGGCCTGCAGGGCCTCGCGGGTGCCCGCGGGCAACGGCAGGGTGTTCAGCGGGAAGCGTGCCAGGTTGCGGCGCAGGGCGTCGCGGTCCTCGGGGATCTCCGGGTGCCGGTGCGCGGCGAACAGCCGTGCAGCAGCCGGGCTGCGGGCCATGCCGGTGCGCGGCTGGAAACCCAGTTCGCGCAGCACCGCCTCTGCCCGTTCGCGCAGGGCCGGCAGCCCGCCGAACAGGCGCCGGCTGCGCCCGACCTCGAGCAGGATGCGCTGCTCTTCGGGTTCGGGATGCACGTGGTCGCTGAACTGCAGCAGGGCGGCGGCGAGCTGGTGAATCTCGCGCGCACGGGCCGCCGGGTCGTCCTCGATCAGTTCCGGGGTGTCCAGCAGGGCCAGGGCATCGCCCAGGGGCATGCCCGGACGGGCGCCGGCGCGGCGCGCGGCACGGTTGGCGGCATGCACCCGGGGGCGTTCCCCGCGTTCCACGATCAGCAGGGGGTGCTGCGCGAGACGGTCGGCATCCGCGCGGCGGCGGGCCTGGAGGTCCAGGGCCAGATGCGGAAGCTGCACGGCCAGCCAGCATTCCCGGGCCTCCGGCGCGGGGACGGGAGCGGGGTCAGGTTCCCGCGCCGGCTCCGGGAGCCCCGGGAGCAGTTGCAGGGTCGGACCCGGGGGGGCTTGCTCCGTGTCGGGTGCCGGCCGCGCAGGGCGTGCGTCCGGGATCACGGGGTGCCCTCCGCGGGAGGCGGGTGTGCCACGGAGAGATCCAGCGGCCGGCCGCGCCGGTACCGGGCGCCGCTGCCCTTGATGAAGTGCAGGCGCAGGCCCCGGCCATGGGGCTGCCATTGCAGGCGCTGATGTGCGGGTGAGGGCTGTTCCGCGGCCTGTGGTGGACGATGGAGCACGGCACAGGCGCGGCTTTCGCCGGCCGCCAGGCGCAGACGCCGCAGTCGTGCGGTCTCCGCGGGGCCATGGATCCAGATCAGCAACACGCCAAAGGCCGGGTCGCGCAGGCACTGTTCCGCACTCCACAGGCGTTCGCCGTCTTGGTCGGCCCGCACCAGCAGGACCCGCTCCGGGGGAATGCCCAGCTGTTGCCAGCCGGGGAGCCAGGGGGTGGCCGGCGGGCCGATCAGGGCGATCCACAGCCGTGCGCGCCCGCAGGCGGCGAGCATCGGGACCAGCAGGCGGGTCTCGCCGCTGCCGAAGGGCGCGCCCAGCAGTTCCACCAGCTGGCCGCGCGGCCAGCCGCCGCCCAGGGCCGTTTCCAGTTCGGGTGTCCCCGCTGGCCAGACCGCGTCGCCGCTGGCGGGGGCGCCCTGGCGGCCGCGCCACAGGGACGGGTGTTCCAGCAGTGAGTCCAGGGCGCGGCTCATTCCCTTTCCAGATCGCGCAGCACGCCCACGCCGATCCCCTCGATCGCGAGTTCGCGGCGCTCGGGGTCGATCTCGATGGGGGCGAAATCCGGGTTTTCGGGCAGCAGGCGGATCCGCGAACCATCGTGGTGGAAGCGCTTGACCGTGACCTCGTCCTCGATGCGCGCGACCACGATCTGGCCATCCCGGGCCTCCGGCGTGCGGCGCACGGCGAGCAGGTCACCGTCGAGGATGCCGGCATCACGCATGCTTTCGCCGTGTACCCGCAGCAGGTAGTCGGGGCGGGCGCGGAACAGGGCGTCGCCGAGTTGGTAGTGCCCCTCGATGTGTTCGGTGGCCAGCAGCGGCGAGCCGGCCGCGACCCGGCCGATCAGGGGGATGCCGTCCGCTTCCGGGGGCGTGCCGGGAGACGGGCGGGCCTCGGGGGACAGGCGGATCCCGCGGGCCGCCCCGCCCACCAGTTCGATCGCACCCTTGCGCGCCAGGGCCTTGAGGTGGCATTCCGCCGCATGCGGCGAGCGGAAACCGAAGGCCGCGGCGATCTCGTTGCGCGTAGGCGCGGTGCCCTGGGTGGTCACCACCTCGGTGATGTAGTCGAGGATGGCCTGCTGGCGCGGGGTGAGCGACGGGACGGACGACACGGGGGCGGCTCCGGATACTGTTCATAATTACAGTAACCGGAGGGTGCCCGGGTCGGCAAGCGGTCAGTCGGGGTCCGCTTCAGCTCCGTCTTCTGCGTGTCCGGTGTAGAAGCGTCGGGCGTCGTCGAACAGCTCGGCGTTGGTGTCGGCACGCATGTACAGCATGTGCCCGCCGGGATAGCGGCCGGTGACGATGCGCTCGTCGTCGCCCGGGTCCGCGGCATGCGCGATCTGCCCCAGCAGCCATTCGGTGGCGAAATAGGGGGTGATCAGGTCGGCCTCGCCGTGCACGCTGAAGATGCGAAAGCGGGGATCGAGTGCCAGGGCGGTGGCCAGGTCGTCCATCGCCGAGGCCGGGCCGGTCCGCTGCGAGCTGTCCCAGTCCCAGGCACCGAAGACCTCGCGGCTGAGCAGGCGATACTGATGCCCGTGCGACCACTCCAGGGTGTTGCGCAGGTGGTCCAGCATGGCGGTGGACAGCGGGGCCACCAGCCCGTCGAGGATGGCATCGGCCTGAGGTCGCGTGCGGGTCGGGACCGGATCGGGCGAATCGATCCCGCCGTCGTACAGGCTGACCAGCCGGCCTTCGTCCCGCAGCAGGTCACGCTGCGCCATGTTCAGGGTGATGCGGCCGCCGGTCGCGCGCAGGTGGTCGCGGTCGATCCCGGTGAAGCGGGCCACTTCATCGATCCATTCCGCGTCGATCCGCCCCGGGTGCAGCAGGCCCTCGAGGTAGTCCCCCAGCGCGAATGCCTCCGCCTGCTCGAGGCTCGGCGGGTCATCGCCCAGGCGGTCATGTGCGCGTGCGGAGGCGGTCAGCGCCGGCAGCATCAGGGCGTTCGGGAGCGGGCGTCCGGTGCCGCCCTCGAGCATGCCGAAATCCAGCGCGGGGGAGACCAGCACCGTGCCCGAGACGCTGATACCGGAGTTGCGCATCAGCCGCGCCGGCAGGGCACCGGCGCGATAGCCGCCATAGCTTTCCCCGCCGAGGTACACCGGGTCGCCGCGCCGTTCGTGGTCGTCCAGCCAGCGTTCCAGGGTTTCTTCCAGGGCGGCCAGGTCGCCCTCCGGCTCGAAGAAATCTTCGGGATCGCCGGCCTCCATCACCCGGCTGAAGCCGGTGCCCGGCGGATCGATGAAGACGAGGTCGGTAAACGCCAGCCAGGTCTTCGGGTTGTCCGTCAGCCGTGGTGGCGTGGCGGCCGACAGGCCCCGGTCGTCGGTGTCCAGGACCCGCGGTCCGAGTCCGCCGACGTTGAGATAGGCCGAGGCCGCCCCCGGTCCGCCGTTGAACAGGAAGGTCACCGGGCGGTCGGCTTCTTCGTCGTCCACCGTATAGGCCACGCTGAAGACCCGCGCCTCGGGGTGTTCGCGATCCTCGCCCAGCGGGGTGTAGCCGACCGTCGCGCGGTACTCCAGCCGTTCGCCGTCCACCGTTTCCAGCGAATGCGTGGTGGTCACCGGCTCGGGGAGTACCGCCGGAAGGTCCTCACGATTGTCTTCTTCGCCCGGTGCCGGGGCAGCGAGCAGCAGCAGGACCAGACCGAGGGCCCCGGGGCCGGCGTGTCGCCGCATCAGCAAACCGCCGTCTCCTCGGTATCGGGGCAGTCGTGGCGCACCACGCGGTCTTCTTCGAGCCAGTGCTTGATGCCGTCGGTGACGTTATGGACGTCCTCGTACCCCAGACCGTCGGCCAGCGCGCGGGCCAGTACGCCGGTGCGGCTGCCGGTGCGGCAGATCAGGACCACGGTGTCATCCGGGTCTACGGCATCGGTGAACGCCTGACCGAATTGCGGAATGAACTGGCCGCGTTCGTCGAAGGCGGTCATGCGCAGGCTGCCTTCGACCACCCCGGTCTCGGCCCATTCGTCGGGGCGGCGGATGTCGACCACGGTCACGTCGTCGCGTTCCAGCATCCCGGCCAGCTCGTTATTGTTCAGGCCGCCGAAGGGCGCCCGCTCCACTTCCAGGATCTCCACTTCGAAGCGCAGAGTGGCGTTCGGCGGGATCACGTCACCGGCGCCGCGTGACCCGTAGCCCAGTTCCGGCGGGATGATGATCTCGCGCTTCCCACCCTCGCGCATGCCCTCCAGGCCCTTCTCCCAGCCCGGAATGACCTCGCCGGCACCCAGGGTCAGGGTGAACGGCTGGCCGCGGTCACGACTGGAATCGAAGGGTTCGCCCTGGTCCTCGCCATCCTCGTACACCCAGCCGGTGTAATGTACGGTCACGGTGTCATGGCGCACGACCTCGTCGCCGTCGCCTTCCTCGATGTCACGGATTTCCACGTTCTGCGCCAGCGCGGCGGCCGGCAGGGCCAGAAGGATTGCAAACAGCCAGTTCTTCATCGATTCGTACCTGAAGGTGATGGAAAGGGTTCGTTTTAGAGGACAACGCGCATCATTGGAACATTCCCGCTCTATTGCAACAGCCGGCGGCGGATGCGGTAGCTGGCCACGCAGATGGCCAGGACCCCGTAGCCAGTGATGACCGCAAGATGCGGCAGCCAGCGGACCGGCCATTCGCCGGTCATCAAGGGCCGCACCAGCTCGATCACATGAGCCAGCGGCAGCATCCAGGCCAGGGTCTGCACCCAGCCGGGGAGCTGTTCCAGGGGGAAGAAAACCCCGGACAGCAGCAGCATGGGGGTGACCGCCAGGGTGAAGTAGTAGAGGAAGAAATCGTAGCTGCGCGCCAGCGAGGTGACGACCAGCGCCAGCGCGCCGAAGGTGAAAGCGGCGAGGAAGATCACCGGCAGCGCCAGCAGGGCGCGCGCGTCGGCCACCAGCCCCAGCAGGCTGGCCACGATCAGTACGGTGATCGCGGAGATCAGGCCCTTGGTGGCGGCCCACACGGCCTCGCCGAACACGATGTCGTCCAGCGTGAGCGGGGTCGCGAGCATGCCGAGCCAGGTGTTCTGTTCCGCCATGCGCGTATAGGCCGAGTACATGCCCTCGAAGCTGGCGGTCATCATCGCGCTGGAGGCGACGATGCCGGAGGCGATGAACACCATGTAGCGCATGCCGTCGACCTCGCCCACCATGGCGCCGAAGCCGACCCCGAACGCCAGCAGGTAGAGGATCGGTTCGCCGAAGTTGCCGACCACCGCGGGCAGCAGCAGCTTGCGCCAGACCCGCAGGTTGCGGCGCCATACGGCGAACAGGCGCGGGCCGGGGCGGGGCAGCAGGGGGTGGGTGCGCTGGCGCATGGGTATTCAGTCCCGCAGGTCGTGGCCGGTGAGCTTGAGGAAGACGTCCTCGAGGTTGGCCTCGCGCAGGCCCATGCGTTCCCCGCGCGCCTCCAGCCGGCCGCGCAGGCCTTCCGGGTCGGGGGTGTAGATCAGCCAGGTGTCGGCGACCTGGTGGGCGCGGTCGCGCGGCCCCAGTTCGTTTTCGATGGACGCGGCGGCGCCGTGGCCGGCGACCGTGGCCACCCAGGGTTCGACGTGCTCGCGGATCAGCCCGGCGGGCGTGTCACAGGCGATGATGCGGCCATGGTCGATGATCGCGATGCGGTCGCACAGCTCTTCGGCCTCCTCCATGTAGTGCGTGGTCAGCACCAGGGTGACACCCGAGGCCCGCAGCTCGCGCAGCTGTCGCCAGAGGTGGTGACGGGCCTGGGGATCGAGTCCGGTCGTGGGTTCGTCGAGGATCACCGCGGCCGGGTCGTTGATCAGCGCGCGGGCGAGGGTCAGGCGCCGTTTCATGCCCCCGGACAGCGACTGGATGCGCGCGTCGCGCTTGTCGCTCAGGTTGACCCGCTCCAGCAGGGCATCGACCCGCGCCTGCAGCACCGGGCCGGACAGGCCGAAGTAGGACGCGTAGGTGAACATGTTCTCGCCCACCGTGAAATCCGGGTCGAGGGTATCGAACTGAGGGACCACCCCGAGGCGGTGACGGATCCGACGCTCGCCTTCGGGCATCGTCTCGCCGAGCACCTCGATGTGACCGGCATCGACGGGGCTGAGACCCAGCAGCATGCGCAGGGTGGTGGTCTTGCCCGCCCCGTTGGGGCCCAGCAGGCCGAAGAACTCGCCCTCCGGGATGTCCAGGTTGACGCCGTCCACCACCGGCGTGCCGTCGTACCACTTGCGCAGGTCCTGGATGCGGATGGCGGTCAAGGGGTGTCCTTTTCGCAAAACGAGTAGTCGGGATCCCGCACAGTGTAAGGCGTTCCCGCCGGGTGCCGCGAAGGGGGCAGGACCGCGCGGGGATTTCCGGTGCCCATGGTCGTCGCCCGGGCAATGCGCTACCCTTCGCCGCGTTCGCGCGCAAGCGCGCTCCCACAAGGGCAGGTGGCCCCCTGCGAAGCTGCAGCGCTGATCGAGTCCGTGCTGCCCCGGGTGCGGCTGACTGTTCCGGACAACGCGAGGTGATCGATGCAGTTGTTCTGGCAACCCCGGACGGATCTGGGCAAGGCCATCGGGCCCGGCATCCTGATGGCCGGCGCCGCGATCGGCGGTTCCCATCTGGTGTCCTCGACCCAGGCCGGTGCACTCTACGGCTGGTCCCTGCTGGGATTGTTGCTGCTGGCCAACCTGTTCAAGTACCCGTTCTTCCTGTACGCGGTGAAGTACCGCGCGGCCACCGGCGACACGATCCTGCATGGCTACCGGCGCATGGGGAAGGGCTTTCTCGCGGCCTTCTTTGGCCTGAATCTGGTCAACGCCTTCCTCAATACCGCGGGGGTCGCGTTCATCTCCGCCAGTCTGTTTCTGGCGTTCCCGTTCGTGGATGCGGCCGAGCATGTAACCGGGATCGCCATCGGCATCCTGTTGCTGTGTGCCGCCATCATCATCGCCGGGCATTATCAGCTGCTGGACAAGATCGCCAAGGTGGTGGTGTTCCTGCTGGCGGTGTCCACCCTGACCGCGGTGATCGTGGCGATCTGGCAGAGCGCGGAGATCCCCGAGGGGTTCGTCGGACGCGATCCCTGGGACCTTGCCTCCATCGGCTTCATCATCATGTTCATGGGCTGGATGCCGGCGCCCATCGACATCGCGGCGTGGCCGTCGCTGTGGCGGACTTCGCGCGAGATCGAGACCGGCCACCGCGCCACGGTGGGCGAGTCGACCACCGATTTCCACATCGGCTACATCGTGACCGTGGTCCTGGCGGTGTTCTTCCTCGCCCTGGGTGCGCTGGTGATGTACCGCGCGGGCGCAGGGATCGAGCTGGCTGACATGACGGCCGGCGAGTTCTCCGCTCGCTTCATCGAGATGTATACCTCGACCATCGGCGACTGGGCGCACTGGCTGATCGTGCTGGCGGCGTTTTCGGCGATGTTCAGTACTACCCTGACCTGCATGGACGGCTGGCCGCGCTCACTGGCGATGAGCACCCTGCTGCTGTTCGACCGCCCGGAGACGGGGCTGCGGCGCACGCTGGTCGCATGGCTGCTGTTCACGGTGGTGGCCTGCATCGTGATCATTCAGTTCCTGCTGACCGATCTGCTGGCGATGCTGCAGTTCGCGATGGTGGTGTCGTTCCTGACCTCGCCGGTGTTCGCCTGGCTCAACTATCGCGCCATCCAGCGTCCCGAGGTGCCGGAAAAGGATCGCCCGGGACCGGTGCTGCACGTGCTCTCGTGGGCGGGCATGGCGTTCTTCGTGGTGTTCACGCTGCTGTTCGTGGTGTGGTTCTTCGGGCTGCAGGATGCGGCCGAGGAAGAACGCGAGCGGATGCAGGAGGAGGAGCAGGCCCTGGTCGTCCCGTTCGAGCCGACGGCCCGGGTGTGACAGGAACCTCCTCAGTTCGAGGCGCGTGCTCGGGTGAGCCGGCGCACGATCAGTGTCAGCAGGATGGCCACGCCGATCGCCCCGATCGCGAACACCGGGCTGGAGAGCAGGTCCGGGCGCAGCAGCAGTAACAGGCCCAGCGCCAGCATCATCATCCCGGACAGCAGTTTGAGCAGACGCCCCTCGTGTTCCTGCAGCTTGCGGTTGCCCAGGGTGAAGGCGAACAGGGCGACGATCGCCAGCATCGGCAGCACGTAGATCAGGTTGTACGCGACCAGATAGCCGTAATAGCTCACCGCGCCGGGATCGTGGGTGGTCAGGATCCGGGTGTAGATCATCGGGAAGCCCAGGGTGCACAGGATCTCGTAGAGGTTGACCACCACCGCCAGCACCACGGTGGCGCCCAGCACCCAGGGCAGGCTGTCGGCCTGGGTCAGCTCGCGCATGCGGCGGAACAGGCCCGGCCGGGCCGAATCCGGGATGCTCAGCGATACCCCGCGCTTGAACAGGAAGTAGTCCTTGATATTGATCAGCGCCATTGCCAGCGCCACGGCCCCGGCGATGCGCGTGATCAGAGGCATCTCGCCGAGTACCAGGAAGGCGTTCAGCCAGGCGGTCATGAAGGTGAAGTAGATGACCCCCGAGATGGTCACGAAGACCCCTCCGATCAGCAGGATGCGGCCCCGGCTGCGGCTGTGCACCACCACGCTCAGCAGGAACAAGAGGACGAAGAAGGCGCAGGGGTTGAACGCGTCGAAGCCCGCGAGAAGCAGCGTCAGCGCCGGCAGGGACAGCCGGTCGGGGTGCAGCTCGCCGAACAGGGGCAGGCGCAGCGGCTCGGCCTCGGTCCACAGCGCGCGTTCCAGCTCGGGCGGTTCGCCGGCCTGAACCCGCCGGTGACAGGTCTCCAGCAATTCGCGCAGCCGGGCCTCCTGACGTCCGCGCGTGTCGAACCCCTCCAGCATCGCCCCGCAGAACAGGAAACCGGGCACCGCCCGGGCCTGTTCGCCACGTTCGGCGGCCATCTGGCGGTAGAGCGAGCCCAGTTGCGGGTGTGCGGTGAGGTCGTAGCTGCGCACGGCCAGCCAGGGGTAGTCCTGCGCCAGCTGATGGACCACCGGCAGCGCGTCCAGACAGCGCGGACACTCGCGGGTCCAGAAGAAATGCAGGGTGATGGTGGGGGCGGCCTCGTCGGCGTCGTCGGATTGCCCACCCGGAGTCTGGGCCTGGGCGGTGCCCCCGGCGAGCGAGAGCAGCAGGAAGCCCATCAGTATCCAGGCCAGTCCCGCGAACATCCGTGCCGGATGTCCGTGGTCCTTCGCGGGTGGATCGTGCCTTCCCGGCATGGGGCTCCCCGTGCTGTTCCCTGTCGCCGAGTATAACCGGCTTTCAGTGTGCCTCGTCGCGCCAGCTGGCGAGCGCGTGCAGGGCCAGGGTCACGAGAACGGCCGTCCCCGCAACGAGCGTCATCAGCGGCGGCGCTTCGGCCAGGAACAGCCAGACCCACAGGGTACCGAACACCGCTTCGAGGACCAGGAACAGGGCGACCTCGCCGGCCGGGAGGTGACGGGTGGCCAGGGCGATCATCACCAGTGCCAGTGGCAGCTGGACCGCGCCCATCAGCAGCAGCGTGGCCAGGCTGGTGGCCGACACAGCCAGCGGCGCGGCAAAGAAGAGCGCAATCACCGCGCCCAGCAGGCCGCCGGTGGCGATCACCGCGAGCCGGTCGATTTGCGGCGAACGGCGCAGCAGGGTCAGCTTGAGGCCGACCACCATCGCCGCGCCCAGCGCGAACAGGTCCCCCAGCCAGCCGCCGGTTTCCAGCGAGCCGGCGAACACGCCGACGATGCCGACCAGGCTGAGCAGGATCGCGACCCAGGTCCGCAGCGGGATCCATTCGCGCAGGATCAGGCCCGAAAACAGGGCCGCGAACAGCGGCGAGGCGGCGAGGATGACCACGGCGTTCGCGACGGTAGTATGCAAAACCGCGAGGACGAACAGATAGTTGGTGGCAGCGAATCCGGTCGCGGTCCACCACGCGTCCATGCCGCCGCGCCGCATGCAGGCCCAGGTCCAGCGCCCGTTCATCAGCCGCAGCACGACGGTGAGGGTGATCGCCATGAACAGGCCGCGCCAGAACAGGATGTCCGGCGCGCTGGCATCGGCGAGGCGCACCAGCAGGCCGTCGAAGCTGATCGCCATGACTCCGATGAACGCGAACATGGCACCGGTGGCATGCGGACTGAGGTTGCGAATCAATGCAGGCTCCTTTTCTGCTACGTTGGCCGGATTTCCAGTCCGAGGAGTTTTCCATGTCGTCAGCGACGATCCCCGCCGCGTTGCAGCCGGTCGGCTGCGTGGGCCTGGGCATCATGGGTGCCCCCATGACCCGCAATCTGATCGCGGCCGGGGCCGAGGTGCATGTCTGGGCCCGGCGTCCGGAACAGGCGCGGGCCCTCGAACCGGACGGTGCCCGGGTGCACGGGGATCTGGCCGGGCTGCTCGCGCAGGTCCGCGTCCTGGTGCTCAACGTTTCGGACACGCCCGACGTTGCGGCCCTGATGGAGGGGCCCGGCGGGGTGCTCGAACACGGTCGTCCGGGCCTGATCATCATCGACCACAGCACCATCGAGCCGGTACGTTGCCGCGAGCTCGCACGCGCCGCGGCGGAGCGTGACATGGTGTTCATCGACGCCCCGGTTTCGGGGGGCGAGCCCGGTGCCCGCGCCGGTACCCTGAGCCTGATGATCGGCGGGCCCGCGGCCGCGGTCGAGCAGATCCGCCCCCTGCTGGAGGCCGTGGGCTCCACGCTCACCCATGTCGGTGACAGCGGTGCCGGGCAGATCGCCAAGGCCTGCAATCAGCTGGTGGTCGGCGAGACCCTGGCGGCGATCGGCGAGGCCTTTGCGCTGGCCCAGGGGCAGGGCGTGGATCCCGCACGCATTCGCGAGGCGCTGCTGGGCGGTTTTGCCGGATCGCGGATCCTCGAGGTGCACGGCCAGCGGCTGCTGGACGGCGACTTCGAGCCCGGGTTCCAGCTGGGACTCTACCAGAAGGACGCCGGGATCGTGGCCGAGCTGGCCCGGCGCACGGGTCTGGAACTGGACGGAGTCCGGCGGATCGGCGCTGCCGTGGATGCCGCCTGCGCGGACGGGCGCGGTGACGCCGACGTGTCCCTGCTGGCACGCTACTGTGCCGGATCGCCGGGAGGGCGTGCCGAATAACCCGGCTACAGTGCCAGCGGGGTGTCGCGATAGCCGTTGGCGGAGGGCTGCACGCGATCACCGGGTTCGGGAAAGCGCTGCATCAGCTTGTCGTAGTAACTGCGGATATTGCGGGTGTAGCTGACCGGCTCCCAGCCGCGGGCGTAGCCGTGCCGGGTCTGTTCGTACCAGCGGGATTCGGCCAGTCGCGGCAGCCATTCCTTCACGTCGACCCAGCGGTCCGGGTCGTCGCCGTTGTTGGCGGCCAGCGCACGTGCGTCGTTCACATGCCCCAGGCCCACGTTGTAGGCGGCCAGGGTCATCCAGGTCCGGTCCGGTTCGGGGATGCTTTCCGGCAGGCGTTCGCGCATCTGCAGCAGGTAGCGCGTGCCCCCGTCCACCGAGGCCTGTGGATCGGTGCGGTCGGGGATCCCCAGATCCTGCGCGGTGGCCCGGGTGAGCATCATCAGGCCCCGCACCCCCGTGGGCGAGACCGCGTCGGGGTTCCAGTGCGATTCCTGATAGGCCACGGCGGCAATGAAGCGCCAGTCGAGGTTGTATTTCTCGCCGGCGGCCTCGAACAGATCGCGAAAACGTTCCAGACGGTCATGGACGCGTCGCTCGAAGGTCAGGGTGTCCACCAGGTCGTGGGTCTCCAGGTGGCCGAGGTAACGATCCAGTAGCCGTTCCAGTTCACCGGTGTCCCGCAGGGACTGCAGGAAGCGTCCGGCTTCACGTTCCAGGCTGGTGTCGCCACGGTCGGGAAACAGCCAGACCAGCGGGGTGGTGCCGGCCAGTTCGTAGCCGGCGCGCAGTTCGGGATGCAGCCGCTGCAGGCGCCGGTATTCCAGCGATGTCATCAGGGCAAAGTCGATCTCGCCGCGCTCCAGGGCGTCGCGCATCCGCTCCGGCCCGGGCAGGGGCAGGACTTCATGCGGGGCCGTGGTGGCGACATCATCCTGGCCATCCTCCCGGTGCGGGCGATGCAGCATGGGCGGCAGCGATGCCCCGGCGGGGACGCCGATCCGGCTGCCTGCGGGGATGTCCATGGGCGACAGCAGGGGGCCGCCGTTCTCGGCCCCCTGCCAGTAGGCCAGGATACGCTGAACCTCGAGAATCTCGGGGCCCCGTCGCAGTCCGGCATCGTCGCCCGGCGGCACGAGAAGACCGGCTCCCAGATCGACGCGACCGGCCCGGAGCAGGGCGTGGACATCCGCGGGGCGTTCCACGCGCCGGACCTCCAGGGAAACGCCCAGACGCTCGGCGAGGCGGTCGAGGAGCTCCAGTTCCAGTTGTTCGCGCCCCCCGTAGTCCGCCAGGTCGGAGCGGCCCAGGGCATGTTCCACGAATGCCACCCGCAGTTCCTCGCGGAACTGGATCTGCTCGGTGACCGGCGCGGGCTGCAGCCATACCCGCAGTGCTATGGCGACCAGCACCACGACGAACACGCCCAGTTCGATCTGGTGGCGCGTGGAGAGTGCGGGGCGGAGGCGGCGGGTCGGGCGCATGGGCCGAAGGGTAGCGCATCGTGCCGCTCGGGATCCGTGATCCGGATCAGCGGCCGGTTCGGGTCAGCGCCAGTGCAGCACCAGGCCCTGTTCGCGCAGGAGCTGCAGGGCGGGATCCACGCAGTCGTCGATGAACGCGGCGCGCTGCGGGTTGTTGCGGGCGACACGGCAGTAGTCGGGGCCCTCGGGCAGCCCGGCCAGCTGATAGATGTCCTGCGTGGGGTAATAGAACGCGTGCACGAACTGGCGGAACACCCGGCGCATCAGCGGCCGGTACAGCATCTTCTGCCAGTTCGGCAGGGTTTCCATGTGCTGTTCCAGCGTATCCCGGGCGTGGGCCATGTGCCGCGCCTCGTCGATCATGTGCGTGGTGACCACGTCGTGCACCGTGGGGCTGATGGTCTCGCGGTGGCGGCGGATCAGCCGGTTCATGCGGTCGGGGACCTCTTCGCCGATCATCACCGCAATCCAGAACACCGCCGATTCGAACGGGGCGAAGCGTCCGACCAGCGTGGCCATGCGCGGCTTGGGGAACCGCCGGAGCGGCAGTTCCAGACCGCTGCGCCGCATGAACTCGATGAACATCAGGCTGTGACCGGCTTCTTCGCGCAGTTCGTGCAGACGGTAATTGAGCCGGTCGAGGCGGTCGGCGGAGTGCATCGAGATGCGTGCGATGCGCTCCATGAACAGCCCCTCCAGCCACAGGGCCCCGCTGATGAAGTAGATGAATTCGTATTGCGACAGGCGCCGTTTGAGCGCATCGGACAGGCGGTCGTATTCCGGCGTGCCGTACAGCGAGATGGCCGGCTCCGGGATCCAGAAATCGTCCAGGGACAACGCCTCCCATTCCACTCGCAGGAGCGGATCCTCGTAGGGAGCGCTGTTGCGGCTCAGATGGTCGAGCAGCTCCTGCGACGAATTCATCAGGGGATCACCGGGCAATGGCTGCAGTCAGTCGCGCGAATCATACCCGCAAACCGCTGCCGGACCAATGTCCCGGATTCAGGTGCGCGGGGGAACGCTCACGCCCGCCGCGCGCAGCAGGGCGGCCAGCCGGATCAGGGGCAGGCCGACCAGTGCGGTGGGGTCCTCGGTGTCCATGCGTTCGAACAGGCTGATGCCAAGACCCTCCGAACGGAAACTGCCGGCGCAGTCCAGCGGCTGGTCCTGGCGTACGTACGCGGCGATCTCGGCGGCGTCCAGATCGCGGAAGGTCACCCGGCAGGGGGTCTCTTCCACTTGTGCCTCGCCGGTTGCGGTGTCCAGCAGACAAAGCCCGGTGTGGAAGGTGACCGTGCCCCCCGAAAGCATTGCCAGTTGCTCGCGGGCGCTTGTTTCGTCTCCGGGTTTGCCGAGGATGCGCCCGGCATGGGCGGCGTTCTGGTCGGAACCGATGATCAGGGCGTCGCCGTGGCGCCCGCTGACCGCGCGTGCCTTGGCTTCGGCCAGGCGGCGGACCAGATCCGCCGGTGCTTCGCCGGGGTACGGCTGTTCGTCCACGGTGGGGGCATCGGTGCCGAACGGCAGCGCCAGACGCTGCAGCAGCTGTGCGCGATAGGGCGAGGTCGAGGCAAGGATGACGCTGCGTTCCGGTGATGGCATGGCTCAGTCTCCCGTGGCGACGGCGGTTTCGACACTGACCAGCACGCACCCGGCGGTCACCGCGGCGCCGCGCTCCACATGGACTGCGGTCACGGTGCCTGCGGCGGGGGCGACGAGTTCGGATTCCATCTTCATGGCCTCGACCACCACCACCGCCTGCCCGGCCTCCACCGGGTCGCCCGGGGCCACCAGGATGTCCACCACGGTACCGGGCAGGGTAGTAGTGACATCCCCGGGGCCGGCCGCCGGCCCCGCGGCGCCGCCGGCGGATGGCGCCGCGGGGTCCGGTGCGGACGTGCCCGAGGGGCGGGTGTCCAGGGTATCCAGGGTATCCAGGGTGTGCACGCCGACCTCTTCGGGCAGGCCGTCCACGCTGAGGAACAGGGTCCGGTGGCCGTCGTCGCGGGGTCCGCTGCCGCGGATCTCGATCTCGTGGTCTTCGCCGTCGAGCTGCAGGATGAAACGCCGCGGCGCGGGGCAGCCGGGGCGGTCATCGCCGGGCAGGTCCAGGGGTTCCGGGGCGAGGGTCCCGGCACGCCGGTCCTCGAGGAAGCGTCGGCCGATCTCGGGGAACAGCGCGCAGGTGAGGACGTCCTCCGGTGATTCGGCAAGGTCGCCGGCCTCGGCGGTCAGCCGTTCCATCTCCGGTTCCAGGCGGTCGGCCGGTCGTTCTTCCAGCACCGGCTCGTCGCCGATCGCCCTGCGGCGCACTTCGGCATTCACCGGTCCCGGGGCCCGGCCATAGTGCCCGCCGAGATAGCGCTTCACTTCGTTGCTGACATGGGCGTAGCGCTCTCCACCGAGTACGTTCATCACCGCCTGGGTGCCCACGATCTGCGAGGTCGGGGTGACCAGCGGCGGGTATCCGAGGTCCTCGCGGACCCGCGGCACTTCCTCCAGCACCGCGTCGAAATGGTCCAGGGCACCCTGTTCGCGCAGCTGGCTGGCGAGATTCGAGACCATGCCGCCGGGCACCTGGTTGACCTGAACACGGGTGTCCACCCCGGTGAAGCGGCTCTCGAAGCGGTGGTACTTCGGCCGCACGTCGTGGAAATGGCGGGCGACGGTCTGCAGCGCTTCCAGGTCAAGGCCGGTGTCGTGTTCCGTGCCGGCCAGTGCGGCCACCATGCTCTCGGTCGGCGGGTGGCTGGTACCGCCGGCGAATGGCGTCAGCGCGGTTTCGATGTGCCGGCAGCCGGCACGGATCGCCTCCCAGTGGCACAGCTCGGACAGGCCCGAGGTCGCGTGGGCATGCAGATGCACGGGTACGTCCAGGGCGTCGACCAGTTCGGTGACCAGTTCGCGCGTGGCCGAAGGTGTCAGCAGGCCGGCCATGTCCTTGATCGCGATGCTCTGCGCCCCCATGGCCGTGAGTTCGCGCGCCAGCGCCACGAACTGGCCGCTGTCATGCACCGGCCCGGTGGTGTAGCAGAGCGTGCCCTGGGCGTGGGCCCCGGCCTCGCGGGTCGCCTCGATCGCCACCCGCAGGTTTCGCGCATCGTTCATCGCGTCGAAGATGCGGATGATGTCGATCCCGCCTGCCACCGCGCGCTCCACGAAGGCGCGCACCACGTCGTCGGCATAATGGCGATAGCCCAGCAGATTCTGGCCACGCAGAAGCATCTGCAGCGGGGTGCGGGGCAGGGCGGCCTTCAGGCGATGCAGCCGTTCCCACGGGTCCTCGCCCAGGTAGCGCAGGCAGGCGTCGAAGGTGGCGCCGCCCCAGACCTCCAGTGAGTGGAAACCGATGGCATCCAGCTGCGCAGAGGCCGGCAGCATGTCCTCGGTCCGCAGGCGGGTCGCGATCAGGCACTGGTGCCCGTCGCGCAGGGTCACGTCGGTCAGGCGAACGCGGTCCATGGGCGGTCCATTGGCAGAAGGGAAAGGGATGGTCGGCTCATCATGCCCATGTCTGCAGGCCGTGATGGGCGGCGATCGCGGCCGCCACCAGTGCCGCCCGGCGGCGCGGATCGGGCCGCGGCCGGAGGTGTGCCAGCCCGGGTCGGGCTTCGATGAATCCGGTGTCGAAGTGGCCGCTGCGGAAATCCGGATCGTCCAGAATGGCCAGGTGGTAAGGCACGGTGCTGTGTACGCCGCGCAGTTCGAGGTCGTTCAGCGCACGCTGGCAACGGGCCAGCAGGGCGGGCCAGGTATCGGCGTGAACGATCAGCTTGGCGCACATCGAGTCGAAATTCGACGGGATCACGTAACCGTCGTACAGCGCGCTGTCGGTGCGCACCCCCGGGCCCCCGGGCGGCACGAAACGCGTGATCCGGCCCGTGTCGGGGCGGAAGTCGTTCGCCGGGTCTTCGGCATTGATGCGGAATTCGATCGCCATCCCGCGCGGATGGATGTCGGCCTGGGTGAATCCCGGTGGTTCACCGGCCGCCACGCGCAGCTGTGCCTGGACCAGATCGATGCCGGTGATCATTTCGGTGACCGGATGTTCCACCTGAAGACGCGTGTTCATCTCCATGAAATGAAAGGACCCTTCATGGTCCAGGAGGAACTCGACCGTCCCCGCGTTGCGGTAGCCCGCCGCCTCGGCGGCGCGCACCGCCAGGGCGCCGAGGTGTTCCCGCTGGTCGCTCGTCAGGGCCGGCGACGGGGCGATCTCCAGGAGTTTCTGGTGACGCCGCTGGATGGAACAGTCGCGCTCGTACAGGTGGACGGCGCGGCCGGCGGCATCGGCGAGGATCTGGACTTCGATGTGGCGTGGATTGAGCACCGCCTTCTCGAGGAAGATCTCGGTGCGGCCGAAGGCCCGCGTGGCCTCCGAGCGTACGCGTTCGAACTGCCGCTCCACCGCGGCGGCGTCCTCGCACAGGCGAATCCCGCGTCCGCCGCCCCCGCTGGTCGCCTTGAGCATCACCGGGTAGCCGATGCGGTCGGCCACCGCGCGGGCTTCCTCGGCATCGGCGAGGTTGCCGTCGGATCCGGGCGTGACCGGGACACCGGCCGCCTGCATGGTCGCCCGCGCGGCGACCTTGTCGCCCATGCGCCGGATGACCTCGGCCGGCGGACCCACCCAGATCAGGCCGGCCTGCGTGACGGCCTCGGCAAAATCGGCGTTTTCCGACAGGAAGCCGTAGCCCGGATGCACGGCGTCGCAGCCCCGCGCCCGGGCGGCTTCCACCAGGCGGGCGGTGTCGAGGTAACCGGACTCGGTGTCGGGGCCGAGGTCGACCGCTTCCGCCGCGCGATGGACATGCAGGGCGTGGCGGTCGGCGTCCGTATGCACGGCCACCGGCGTGACGCCCTGCTCGCGGCAGGCGCGGATGATCCGGACGGCGATCTCGCCGCGGTTGGCGATCAGGAGTTTGCGGATCAACATCGCTCTCCGGGCGACCCTGGAAACCGCAGTATCGACACGCCCGGGGGGTGCTCGCAAGTTTCTGTTTCGGTTTGACGCCCTGTTCGCGCGCGCGCATAATCCGCGCCCTTGTACACGGTCCCGTTTGTATGAGCCGCGTCCCCGCCTCACTTGATCCGCAGCAGCCCCGCGTCCAGCAACGCGAGTTCGTCATGGACGCGCTCGTGGCCGGCGATCTGCCGCGTCTGCGTGCCGAGTCGCTGGAGGGCCATCCGCTGCATGTAGCGGCGCGTTTCGAGATCCGGCGGGGGGCGCTGGGCGAGTTGCGGCTCTCCGGGACCATCGAGGGCGAGCTGTGGCACGAGTGTCAGCGCTGTCTGCAGCCGATGGCCTGGCGTTTTCGCCTGACGCCGGACGCGGTGCTGGTGCCGCTGGAGGGATCCATCGAGGGCCTCGACGCCGGTGACGACTTCATCGAGCTGGATGCCGAGGGCCTGTTGCGCCCGCGCGACTGGGTGGAGGAAGAGGTCCTGCTGGCCTGGCCGCTGGTGCCGCGCCACGAGGACTGCAACACCGGTCGGACGGACGAATTCGCCGAGGGCGAGGGACGCGAGAATCCGTTTGCGGTGCTGGCCGGGCTGAAGGACGACCTTGCCGGCCGCGGGGACGATTCCTGACCCGACCGCGGGGACCGGGGCGGGCATTCGCCGCGGTGAAACGCTATACTGCCGCCCGTTTCACGGGCTATCCGTACCAACTGGCTTCAATCTGGAGATTCATCATGGCCGTTCAGCAACGCCGCAAGACCCGTTCCAAGCGCGACATGCGCCGTTCCCACGACGGGCTCAAGGGCGCGACCCTGTCCACCGATCCGACCACGGGCGAGATCCATCGCCGGCATCACGTGACGCCGGATGGTTTCTATCGCGGCCGTCAGGTCGTGCAGCAGCCGGTCGAAGTCGACGACGACGAAGACTGAATTGCAGGACATGCGGGGGCCACGGGGTGACGGGCCTCGTGGCCCCGTTGTTTCCGGGGAGCCCCGGTTCCGGCAGCCACAACGGTACTCGGCATGAGCAGCAGCTACACCATCGCCCTGGACGTGATGGGCGGCGATCACGGCGTGTCCGTGGTGCTTCCGGCAGCGCGACGGGCCCTCAAGGGGCAGGGCGATTTTCGGCTTCAGCTGGTCGGTGACCGGGAGGTCATCGAGCCGGAACTGGAGGACTGGAACGCGTCCGAGCGCGATCGGGTGGAGATCGTCCACGCGTCCCAGGTGGTCGGCATGGAAGAACTGCCGGCCGTCGCCCTGCGGACGAAGCGTGATTCTTCCATGCGGGTCGCCATCGACCAGGTGCGCAAGGGCGAGGCCCAGGCCTGCGTGAGCGCCGGCAACACCGGTGGACTGATGGCCACCGCGCGTTACGTGCTCAAGACCCTGCCCGGGATTGACCGGCCGGCGATCGCCACCGCCCTGCCGTCGATGAACGCCCATACCCACATGCTGGATCTGGGCGCCAACGTCGATGTCGAGGCCGAGCACCTGTATCAGTTCGCGGTGATGGGCTCGGTGCTGGCGAAGGCCGTGGACGGCCTGGACAGCCCGCGGGTCGGTCTGCTGAACATCGGCTCGGAGGCGATCAAGGGCAACGACCGCGTGCGCGAAGCCGGGCGCATGCTCGAGGAATCCTCACTGAACTACGTCGGTTTTGTCGAGGGCAATGATGTCTACTGCGGTGACGTCGACGTGGTGGTCTGCGACGGCTTCGTCGGCAACGTCGCGCTGAAGACCAGCGAAGGCGTGGCGAAAATGATCACCAGCAACATGAAGGCCGAGTTCCGCAGCTCGCTGTACTCGCGTCTGGCCGGGTTGATGGCCCTGCCGGTGCTGCGCCGACTGCGCCAGCGGTTCGATCACCGGCGCTATAACGGCGCCTCGCTGCTGGGGCTGCAGGGCATCGTCATCAAGAGTCATGGGAGCGCGGATTCGCTGGCCTTCGCCAATGCCATCCGCATTGCGCGGATCGAGGCCGAGGCCAATATCGCGACCCGCATCGACAAGCAGCTGGAGCGGCTGCTGCGGCAGGAGACGCCGGAGTGAACCACGCCCGTATTGCCGGAACCGGGAGCTACCTCCCCGAGCGCATCCTCACCAACGAGGAACTGGAATCCATGGTCGAGACCTCCGACGCCTGGATCCGCGAGCGCACGGGCATCCGCGAGCGGCACATCGCCGCGGAAGAGGAGCTGACCTCGGATCTGGCGCTGCAGGCGTCGCAGCGTGCTCTGGATGCCGCCGGCCTGAAGGCCTCCGACCTGGACCTGATCCTGGTGGCGACCACGACGCCCGACCAGATCTTCCCCAGCACCGCCTGTATCCTGCAGGCCAAGCTGGGCATCGGTGGCTGCCCGGCGTTCGATATCCAGGCGGTGTGCAGCGGCTTCGTGTACGCCCTGGCGACCGCCGACCGTTTCATGCGCAATGGCGGGCCACGGCACGTGCTGGTGGTGGGGGCCGAGACGCTGTCGCGCATCACCGATTACACCGACCGCTCGAACTGCATCCTGTGGGGCGATGGTGCCGGCGCGGTGGTGCTCTCGCGGTCCACGGATCCCGGCATCATCTCCACCCACCTGCATGCCGACGGCCAGCACCGCTCCCTGCTGGAAGTCCCGGGGGGCATCTCGCAGCCCGGTGACAACCCCGATCTGGACTTTATCCGCATGGAGGGCCGGGCGGTGTTCCGCGTGGCGGTCAATACCCTCGATCAGATCGTCGACGAGACCCTGGAGCACAACGGGATCGACAAGTCGGAACTGGACTGGCTGGTCCCGCATCAGGCCAACATCCGGATCATCCAGGCCACCGCGAAGAAACTGAACATGTCCATGGATGACGTGGTGGTCACCGTGGATCGACACGGAAACACCTCGGCGGCCTCGGTGCCGCTGGCGCTGGACACGGCGGTACGCGACGGACGCATCAGGCGCGGGGACCTGATCCTGACCGAGGCCTTCGGCGGCGGCTTCACCTGGGGCTCGGCCCTGATCCGCATGTAAGGGAAACACCGACATGGGACGCGAAATCGAACGCAAGTTCCTGCTGGCAGGGGACGGCTGGCGCGAGCAGGCGCACCGTTCCTGTTACATGCGCCAGGGCTACCTCTGCGGCAACGACCGGGCGTCCATCCGCGTTCGGGTGGAGTCGGGGGCCGCCAATCTCAACATCAAGAGCGCGACCCTGGGCGTGGAGCGCGACGAATACCAGTATCCGGTCCCGGAAGCCGAAGCACACACAATGCTGGATACCCTTGCCGGAGCGCAGGTGGAGAAGACCCGCCACTGGGTCGATCACCATGGCTGGGTGTTCGAGGTGGACGAATTCCACGGCGCGAATGCGGGGCTGATCGTCGCCGAGCTGGAACTCGACGATGCGGACGCCGAATTCCCGCGCCCGGACTGGCTCGGCGACGAGGTCTCGCACGATCCGCGCTATTACAACACCGAACTGGCGCGCCACCCCTACAGCGAGTGGGAGCGGGGTGAGTAACCCGGCGGAGGGGGCGCCATCCCCGGAACCGCCCGGGGGGTTCGCCCCCGACTGTCGACGCTGTTCCCGCCTGGCACAGTTCCTCGACGAGGTGCGTGCGGAGCACCCCGGCTACCATGCGGCTCCGGTGCCGTCGTTCGGACCGGCCGATGCAAGCCTGCTGATCGTCGGCCTCGCCCCCGGAATGCACGGCGCCAACGCGACGGGGCGGCCGTTCACCGGCGATTATGCCGGCATCCTGCTGTACGCCACCCTGCACGAATACGGTTTTGCCAGCGCGCCCGAGAGCGAACGGGCCGATGACGGCCTGATGCTGCTCGACTGCCGCATCACCAATGCGGTGAAATGCCTGCCACCGCAGAACCGTCCGACCACCGCCGAGATCCGCGAATGCAACGGCTACCTGGCGGCGGAGATCGCCGGGGTTCGTCCGCGCGTGATCCTGGCGCTGGGCAAGGTCGCCCACGATGCGGTGCTGCGCACGCGCGGGCTGGCACTTGCCCGGCACCCGTTTGCCCACGCCGCGGAGCACCGGCTGGATGACGACATCGTGCTGGTGGACTCCTATCACTGCTCGCGCTACAACACCCAGACCGGGCGCCTGACCCCGGCGATGTTCCGGACGCTGTTCGCCCGCATCCGTGAACAGGTATCCTGACAGCGCCATGAGCGCGCCAGAGACCGGTTTCGACCCCGAACCCTTCCTCGAGAACCTGACCCGTTCGCCCGGCGTGTACCAGATGCTGGACGTGGACGGGAAGGTGCTCTATGTGGGCAAGGCCCGCAACCTCCGCAGCCGCGTCACCAGCTATTTCCGCGGCGGGGATGACCGCGGTCCGCGCATCCGTTCGATGGTGCGGCAGATCGCGGACATCCGCATCGCGGTAACGCACACCGAATCCGAGGCGCTGCTGCTGGAGGCCAATCTCATCAAGCAGCACCGGCCGCGCTACAACGTGCTGCTGCGCGATGACAAGAGCTATCCCTATATCTTTGTTTCCGGCCACGAGTATCCGCGTCTGGGGTTTCATCGCGGGGCGAAGAAAAAGGGCGTGCGCTATTTCGGGCCCTATCCATCGGCCGGGGCGGTGCGCGAAAGTCTCGCACTGCTGCAGAAGCTGTTTCAGGTGCGCCAGTGCGAGGACAGCGTGTTCGCGCATCGCAGTCGGCCGTGCCTGCAGTACCAGATCGGTCGCTGTACCGCCCCCTGCGTGGACTATATTTCACCGGAGGAGTATGCCCGCGACGTCGAGGCCAGCGTGCGTTTCCTGGAGGGTGACAGCGAGGCGGTGATCGGTGATCTGATGGAACGCATGGAGTCCGCCTCGGCCGCACTCGAGTTCGAGAAGGCGGCGCGCCTGCGCGATCAGATCGGCCGGCTGCGCGAGATCTCGCAGCAGCAGTTTGTCGCCGGCGGCGAGGGCAATGCCGATGTGATCGCCCTGGCGCAGTCGGGCGGGAGTTTCGCGGTGGAGGTGTTCTTCGTACGCAATGGCCAGAACCTGGGCAACAGCGAGCTGTTCCCGGACGTGCCGGAGGCGGCTGATCACGACGAGATCATGGCGGCCGTGCTGGCGCAGTACTATGCCGAACGCGAGCCCCCGCCCCAGGTGCTGCTGTCGCATGAACCCGAGGGGGCCGAGGCCCTCGAAACCCTGCTCGGCGAACGCCGCGGGGCACGCGTGCGGCTGGCGTGGTCGCTGCGGGGCGAACGCGCCCGCTGGGTCGACATGGCGCAGCGCAATGCCGAGCAGGCCCTGAAGACCCGGCTGGCCAGTCAGGCCGGGCAGACCGCGCGCCTGGATGCGCTCACCGCAGAGCTGGAACTGGAGGCGCCGCCGCGGCGCATGGAATGCTTCGACATCTCGCACACCCGCGGCGAGGGCACCGTGGCATCCTGCGTGGTGTTCGGGCCGGAAGGGCCGATCAAGTCCGATTACCGGCGCTTCAACATTGAAGGGATCGAGCCGGGCGATGACTATGCCGCGATGCACCAGGCGCTGAGCCGTCGCTTCGCGCGCCTGAAAAAGGGCGAGGGCCGGGAACCGGACATCCTGTTCATCGACGGGGGCAAGGGGCAGGTGACCCAGGCGCTGAACGTGCTGGCCGATCTGGGGCTGGATCACATCCGGGTGGTCGGGGTGGCCAAGGGCGAAGAACGCCGGCCCGGCATGGAAACCCTGGTGTTGAGCGGGGTGGAGGCGCCTTCTATACTGCCGCCCCATTCGAGTGCACTGCACCTGATTCAGCAGATCCGTGACGAGGCCCATCGTTTCGCGATCAGCGGTCATCGGGCGCGGCGGGCGAAGGCGCGCAAGGAGTCCACCCTGGAGTCGGTTCGCGGTCTGGGGCCCAAGCGTCGCACTGCGTTGCTCAAGCACTTTGGCGGGCTGCGCGGGGTCTCCCGCGCGGGGGTCGACGAGCTGGCCAAGGTGCCCGGCATCAATCGTCGCCTGGCGCAGGCGATCTACGACCAGTTCCACGAGGCCTGATCCGACATGTTTCCACGACTCCCCACCTGGCTGACCTGGTCGCGTATCGTGATGATCCCGCTGATGATCGGGGCCTTCTATGCGCTGCCGATGCCGGCGGCGGGGATCGTGGCGGCCATCATCTTTGCGCTGGCCGCGGTGACCGACTGGCTGGACGGTTATCTGGCCCGGCGCTGGTCGGTGACCAGCCGCTTCGGCGCCTTTCTCGATCCGGTGGCGGACAAGCTGATCGTCGCTGCCGCGCTGGTGCTTGTGGTGGACCACAACCCCGGTGTGGGGCTGGCGCTGGCCGCGATCGTGATCATCGGTCGCGAGATCGCGATCTCGGCACTGCGGGAATGGATGGCCGAAGTCGGGACTAGCGCGAAGGTGGCGGTTTCCTGGATCGGCAAGTTCAAGACCAGTGCGCAGATGGTGGCCATCTTTCTGCTGCTGTGGGCCGAGCCGGTGGCGGGACTGTCGCTGTTCCTGATCGGGGAATGGCTGCTGTATCTGGCGGCGGTGCTGACGCTGGTGTCCATGGTGCAGTACATGCTGGCCGCGGCCCGGGACGCCTGAACGAATTTTTCGGATCCGGTGTTGACGAAGCCGGCGCTGTCTGTAGAATACGCATTTGTCGACGGGCGGGAATAGCTCAGCTGGTAGAGCACAACCTTGCCAAGGTTGGGGTCGCGAGTTCGAATCTCGTTTCCCGCTCCAAACGATTTCCCGAAGCCCCGGCACCGCCGGGGCTTTCTGTTTCGGCGGCATCCAAGACCGTCGAACAAGCCTTGCCCCGGCTGGGTGGCAGAGTGGTGATGCAGCGGACTGCAAATCCGCGTACCTCGGTTCGATTCCGGGCCCAGCCTCCATCTTCGATTGCAGGCCCGCCGGCTTTATGCTGGCGGGCCTTTTCGTTTGTGGGGTGCCTGCCGGGGGGGTCGGCGCTCCCTTCGGGCATTCAAGGTTGGGGCCGAACGGCCGAAAACCCGGATGGAGGCGCCGGTGAATCCGGGCGCCCGCAATCCATGACCTCGGGGTAACTGCATGCTGCGTCGCCTGTACGACCTTCCCATCTGGCTGAGGCTGCTCGGCGTCATCTGGCTGACCCTGGTCTTCGTCTGGTCCGGCATGATCGGATGGGCGGTGCTGGAGCAGCGTGACACCGCCCAGGAGCAGGCTGGGCATTTTGCCGGCAGTCTGCACGAGATGACCTGGGCCGGACTGACGACCCTGATGATTACCGGCACCATGGATTCGCGCCACGAATTCATGGATCAGATCCAGGAAATGGGCGATGTTCGCGACCTGCGCGCGATCCGCGCCGCGTCGGTCACCGAGCAGTGGGGCGAAGGGACGGCCGACAGCGAACCCCGTGATGCGGTCGAGCGCGAGGTCCTGGATACCGGAGAACCCTTTGTCGAGGTTGATCGCGAGCGCGACCAGCTGCGCGTGGTGAATCCGATCCGCAATCATCGCGAATACCTGGGACGCAACTGCATGGCGTGTCACGGGGCCGCGGAAGAAGATGAGGTGATCGGGGCCACGTCCATGCGTCTCGACATGACCGAGGTGCACGAGGGGGCGACGAATTTCGGGATCCAGCTGTTCGGCTTCGCGATCCTGGTCAGCCTGCCGCTGCTGGGTGCGATCTTTCTGTTCATCCGCCGTTTCGTTACGCGCCCCCTCGCCGAGATGACGGAAGGGCTGCGTGACATCGCCGGGGGCGGGGGCGATCTGACCCGGCGGCTGGACGTGCACGGCGATGACGAGGTCGGGCGTGCGGCCCGGGCGTTCAACGACGTGATGGAACAGTTCCGCTCCCTGATCGGCGCAGTGGTCGGTTCCAGCGGGCAGCTCACTTCGGCGGCCGAAGAGGTCTCGAACGTGTCCGACCGCACGCGCGAAGGCGGGGATCGTCAGCGTCGGGAGATCGAGCAGGTGGCCACGTCGATGAACGAGATGAGCGCCACGGCCCAGGACGTGGCCCGCAACTCGCAATCGGCGACCGAGGCGGCGCACCGCTCGCTGGAATCCACGCGCAGTGGCCAGGAGGTCGTGCAGCGGACCGTAACCGGGATCGAGCAGCTGGCCTCCGAGGTGCATCGCGCCGCGGAGGCAATCCAGCGGGTCGAGCAGGATTCGGAGAGCATCGGCAAGGTACTGCAGGTGATCCAGGAGATCGCCGAACAGACCAATCTGCTGGCGCTGAACGCCGCGATCGAGGCCGCGCGTGCCGGAGAGGCGGGACGTGGGTTCGCGGTGGTGGCCGACGAAGTACGGGCCCTCGCGTCGCGTACGCATGAATCCACGGAGGAGATCCGGCGCACGGTCGAGACCCTGCAGGGGGGCACGCGCAATGCCGTGGAGGTGATGCAGGCCGGCGAGGAACGGGCACGCGCGACCGTGGATCAGGCCGGCGAGGCCGGTTCGGCGCTGGATGACATCCGCGAGGCGGTGCAGTCGATCACCGAGATGATTGACCAGATCGCCAGCGCGGCCGAGCAGCAGAGCCAGGTCGCCGAGACCATCAACCGCAATGTCACCACGGTGACCGAGGAGGCCGAGCAGAACGCCGAGGGGGCGAGCCAGGCCAGTGATTCGGCAGCGGAACTGATGCGCCTGGCGCGCGAGCTGCAGGAGATGACCCGGCGCTTCCGCGTATGAGGTTTGTCACCCGTCCGGTGGTGGAGGGTGATGCGGGCGGCCCGCCGCGGCAGGGCGGGCGCGATCAGCTGGGCCGGGAGGTCAGACCTGGATGTCCAGAGTGGAACCCGCGGTGTTGATGCCGCGGTTGTCCATGGTTCCGTCGGGCATCAGGGTGGCGGCCAGGTTGTTCTCGGCCGCCTGCTCCTCTTCGCGGGCAGCGAGTTCGGCGGATCGGGCGTCACCGTTGTCGGAAGCACCGTCGACGCTGCTTGCCTCGTCGGTGGCGCTGACGGCGTTACCGCCCTCGGGCCCGTTGATGGCACCGGCGGCCGTGGCCCCGCCCGCGGCGTTCGTTTCCTGGGCGCCGCTGGCCTGAGCGATGCCACGCGCGGCCGAGGGGTTGTCGGCGGCCTGAGCCGACGGGCCGGCTCCGCCCTGGTTGGCACCGATCGCCGCGGCCTGCCCCGGCTGGGCCTGTTGTGCCCCGGGCGTGGACTGGTTCGCCTGGGCCGAGCCCGGCTGCTGGGCCCCCGGGGCGCGGTTCTGGTCCTGGTTCTGGCTGGCATTCACGGCCGCCGCCTGGCTGGCCGTCGCGGCCGGATTGGGTCCGATCCCGTTGATCATGGGTCGCTCCTGTCGAGGTTGGCCGTCGGCCGGTCCATGCGGGGAGGCCGGGCCCGGGTCGGTGCCCGGTCGGGCGCATGGATACAGCCGGGCGCCTGCTACGTGCTCCATTTCCAGTATAGAACAATCAAGGGGCAGCGTGCCGGTCACCCGCGTGCGGCTCCGGTAGAATCCCGCCCCATGAATGAATCGACGGAAATCTTCGATGTCGCGGTGATCGGGGCCGGGGCCGCGGGCATGATGTGCGCGGCGGTGGCGGGAGCGCGCGGGCGTCGCGTGGTCCTTCTGGATCACGCGGAGCGGGCCGGCAAGAAGATCCTGATGTCCGGGGGCGGCCGCTGCAACTTCACCAACATGGATTGCGGGCCGGAGAACTTCCTGTCCGCGAATCCGCACTTCGTGAAATCGGCCCTGGCGCGCTACACGCCCTGGGATTTCGTGGCCCTGGTGGCGGCGCACGGGATCCCGTATCACGAAAAGAAGCTCGGTCAGCTGTTCTGCGACCATTCGTCGAAGGATATCGTGCGCATGCTGCTGGACGAATGCGCCACGGCCGGGGTGACCCTGCGGACGTCCACGCCCGTGGAGGTTGTATCCGATCAGGCGCCGTGGCGCCTGCGCACGCCGTCCGCGGTCATCGAGGCCGAATCCCTGGTGATCGCGACCGGCGGCTATCCGATCCCGCGGATGGGCGCCACGGGCTTCGGCATGGACCTGGCGCAACGTCTGGATATCCCGCTGGAGCCCACGCGGCCCGCGCTGGTGCCACTGACCCTGGACGGTGACGCACGCGCGGCGGTCGAGGCGCTGTCCGGCATTGCGCTGGACGCGGTGGCGGAGGCGGGCGATGCGGGCTTTCGCGAGAATGTGCTGTTCACCCACCGGGGCGTGAGCGGTCCGGCGATCCTGCAGGTTTCCTCGTACTGGCAGCCGGGGCAATCGGTGACGGTGGATTTCTTCCCCGGGGAGTCCCTGGAACAGGGGCTGCGCGCAGCGCGCGAAGAGACGCCGAAGCGCCAGCTGCGTCGGGTGCTGGGCGAATGGCTCACCCGGCGGGTCGCCCGGCACTGGCTGGATCCGGAGGTGGCGGAGCGGCCGCTGGAGCGTTTCTCCGACGCCGAGCTGGCCGCGCTGGCCGGTCGTTTTCAGCCCTGGGTGTTCACGCCGTCGGGGACCGAGGGCTATGCCCGTGCGGAGGTCATGGCCGGGGGCGTGGACACCCGCGCCCTGTCGTCGCGCACCTGCGAGGCAAAGGGATACCCGGGGCTCTATTTCATCGGCGAGGTGGTGGATGTCACCGGGCATCTCGGGGGGCACAATTTCCAGTGGGCCTGGGCCTCCGGTCACGCTGCCGGCGAGGTCGCCTGATCCGGGCCTCAGGAGTCGGCGGGGGTTTCGAGCACGATGGATACGCGGCGGTTCTCCGCACGCCCTTCCGGGGTGTCGTTGTCGGCCACCGGGCGGGTGTCCGCGTGGCCGACCGCCTGCAGGATGCCGGGGTCGATGCCGCGGTCGACGAGATAACGCACCACACCGCTGGCGCGCGCCGAGGAGAGTTCCCAGTTCGACGGGAAGCGCGGGGTCGCAATGGGCACGTTGTCCGTATGGCCCTCGATGGTCACGCGACCCTCATGTTCTTCCAGCAGCGGAAGGAGGTCGTCCAGCAACGCCTGCCCGTCGGCGGCCAGGTCGGCCTGCGCGGTGGCGAACAGGATGTCGTCCTGGATCCGCAGCTCGATGCTGCCGGGCTGTTCGATGACCTCGACGCCCTCCGGCGCGCGGTCGCGCATGTCACGCACCGCCTCGGGGTCGGCCTCCGGTGGCGGGTCGTCCGCCGGGGTCGCCACGGGCGAGGGCGGATCGGCGGCCAGCGGCGGGTCTTCGACCGGTCCGGGCGGCACTTCCGGGGCCTCGGGTGACAGCCGGAACAGGCGCGGATCGACCAGGTTGGAGAGGTCGCGATAGACCAGCTCCACCGGGTCGTCATCGGCGGCACGGATGCTTTCGTCCCGCGGTTCGGCGAAGGTCAGCATGATCACGAAGACCACGATCACCAGGGTCAGGACGTCGAGGTAGGTCAGGATCCAGGCGTGTTCGTCCTCGCGCAGGCTTTCCCCGCTGCGTCCGGTCTCCACTGCGAGCGTCTCGCGCGGGAGGACGTGGTCTCCCTCGCGAGTGGATCCCCGGTCAGACGGGGTCGATTGCGGCTCGCCGTGGGTGGCCATGGTTCAGCGTCCGCCGCTCTCCGCTTCGTCTTCCGCGACGGACGGTGCCTGCCGGATTTCATCGTGGTGGTTCTCGGCGAACGAACGCAGGGTCTCGCGGATGTAGCCGGGGGTGCGGCCCTTGCGCATCAGCATGATGCCCTCCAGCACCATGGTCATGACCACCACCCGTTCCTCGGTGCGCCGTTCCAGCTTGATGGCGATCGGCCGGAACACCAGGTTGGCCAGCAGAATGCCGTAGAAGGTGGTGATCAGGGCAATGCCGAGGTTCACCGCGATCACCGCGAAGTCGTCGGTGTCGGTGGTCAGCAGCAGGTTGATCAGGCCCAGGAGGGTCCCCAGCATGCCGAAGGCCGGGGCGTAGGTGGCCATGGTGCGATAGACCTGGGCCTCGGCGAGTTCGCGGGCGCGCAGGCGGGCCAGGCGCCAGTGCAGCAGGTCGGACACGTCTTCCATCGGGGTGTCGTCGATCACCAGCTGCACCCCGGTCTTCAGGAACGGGTTGCGCAGGGTCTCCAGGCGTTCCTGCACCCGGGCCAGGTTCTGCGCGAACCACAGGCGCGAGACCTCGACGATCTCCTCCATGTCCTGGGTGACGTCGTAGCGTTCGTCACGGATGACCGTGGCCGCGAGACGGAACACCCGTACCAGCTCGTGCAGGGGGTAGCTGAGCAGGGTGGCTGCCAGGGTACCTCCGAGCACGATGCCGAGGCCGGGAAGGTTGAGGAACACCAGCAGATCCTGGCTGGTGAAGGCGATGATGCTGACGAACAGCACGACGCCGCCGATCATGCCCAGCAGGGACGAAAGATTCATGAGAGCCGCCGCCGGAGTGAGTGTGTGTCCGCCAAGGATAAACGTCCCGCGTCCGCGCGTCGCGCTCGCGAGTGGGCGGCGTAACGCGTACACTGCCAAGACCTCGTTACAAGCATGGGAGAAGCGACATGGAATGGGTCCTGCTCGGGATCGTGATCCTCCTGGTGATCTGGGGGGTGTGGACGTACAACCGCCTGGTGACGTCGCGCAATCGCTATCAGAACGCGTTCGCGCAGATCGATGTGCAGCTCAACCGCCGGTATGACCTGATCCCCAATCTGGTGAAGGTCGCGGATCGCTACATGGCCCACGAAAAGGACACCCTGGAAGCGGTGATCGAGGCCCGCAATCAGGCCCAGAGCAGCCTGCAGAAGGCGGCGGCCGATCCGTCCAACCCCGAGGCCATGCGCGAGCTGTCGCAGTCCGAACAGGGTCTGTCCGGCGCGCTCGGGCGTCTGTTCGCACTGTCCGAGGCCTATCCCGACCTCAAGGCGAACGAAAACATGATGCAGCTCTCCGAGGAGCTCAGCAGCACCGAGAACCGCATCGCCTACGCGCGGCAGGCATTCAACGACGCGGTGATGAGTTACAACATCCTGCGCGAGATGTTCCCCAACAGCCTGATCGCGAACAACTTCGGTTTCCGTCGCGCCGAGCTGCTGGAGATCGAGGATCCGCAGCGCCGGGAGGCGGTCGAGGTCAACTTCCAGTAAGCGAGCCCGACCATGAACTTTTTCGAACACCAGGACCGGGCGCATCGCCGCACCCGGGTCCTGCTGGTCCTGTTTTCCCTGGCCGTCCTGGCCATCGTGGTGGCGATGAACGCGATCGCCCTGCTGTTTCTGGGCCACGATCCATCGGCACAGCCGGGCGAGCCCCTGCAGCTGGACAAGCTGGTCCGGAACAATCTCGATCTCCTGTTCTGGGTGACCCTGTTCACGATCGTCCTGATCGGTGGCGCGAGCCTTTATCGGGCCTCGTCACTGCGGGGCGGGGGTGGCCAGGTCGCCCGGGAGCTGGGTGGCACGCGGGTCGAGCCGGACACCCGGGATCCGCTGCGCCGACGCCTGGTCAACGTGGTCGAGGAAATCGCGATCGCCTCCGGGGTGCCGGTACCGGAGATCTACGTGCTGGAGGAAGAAAGCGGCATCAATGCCTTTGCCGCGGGGCATGCGCCGGGTGACGCGGCCATCGCGGTGACCCGGGGAGCCCTGGAAACCCTCAACCGCAACGAGCTCCAGGGCGTCGTGGCCCATGAATTCGGACACATCCTCAATGGCGACATGCGCCTGAACATTCGTCTGATCGGAATCCTGTACGGGATCCTGGTGCTCGCGCTGGTGGGGCAGCGCGTGCTGATCGCCATGCGTTTCTCGCGTGACAGCCGCAATGCCGCCGGCCTGATGGCCGCGGGGCTGGCACTGCTGGTGGTGGGCTATATCGGCCTGTTCTTCGGCCGCTGGATCCGGGCCTCGGTTTCACGCCAGCGCGAGTATCTGGCGGACGCCTCGGCCGTGCAGTTCACCCGGCAGCCGGACGGCATCGCCGGGGCCCTGAAGAAGATCGGCGCACGTCATGCCCGCCTCGATGCGGACTCCGAAGAAGTGGGGCACATGCTCTTCGCCAGCGGGGGGCTCGGGCGCATGTTCGCGACGCACCCGCCGCTGGAGGAGCGGATCCGAGCGATCGAACCGGGTTTCGATCCGTCCGAGCTGGAGGAGGTCGCCCGGCGCATGCGTGAAGTAGCCGAGGCCGAGCAGGCCGCGGCCGAGGCAGCCGCCGAGCAGCAGGAAAAGGAAGACCAGCGGGGCCCCGGGGGGCTGCCCCTGGATGCCGACCGCCTGGTGGACGGCATTGCCGATCCCGGGCTGGCGCAGATACTGGGTGCCGGGATTCTGATGGCCTCGATGCCGGGGCCGCTGGAACAGGCCGCCCACAGCGATGGCTGGGCGGCCGAGGTGATCCTGTATCTCCTGATGAATGCCGACCCCGAAGTGCGCGAGCAACAGCGCCTGATGGTCGCGGAGAAACGCGGCGGCGACAGCGAGCGCAGGGTCGGCCAGCTGCTCGAGATGGTGCCGCAACTGCGCGACGACCTGCGGATTCCGCTGCTGGAAATGGCCTTCCCGGTGTTGCGCCGGCACCCGCGCGAGGAACGCGAGCAGCTGCAGGAACTGGTGGAACGCCTGATCCATGCGGATGGCCGGGTTTCGGCATTCGAATATGCCCTGGGGCGTCTGCTCAACCGGCATCTGATGGATGCCGGAAAGCCTGGTGACGACGGTGCCGGTGGACATGGGCGACTCGATCGGCACCACGAAGAGGCCCGGTTCCTGCTGGCCGTGCTCGCGCGTCATGGCCACCCCGGGGACCCGGACGCCGGACGCGCCGCACTGACGGCGGGGATCGAGCGCATCGAGGGACAGGCGCCGGCGGCGGTGGATTTCCCCGAAGCCTGGACCGAATCCGAGGGGAGCCGGGCATGGGCGGGAGTCCTCGACCAGGTACTGGATACCCTCGATGCGCTGCGCATGGCGGACAAGGAGCGGCTGGTGCGGGCCATGCTGACGACGGTGACGCACGGGGGCCAGGTACGGACCGCCGAAGTGGAACTGCTGCGGGCCATGGCGGCGTCGATACACGTCCCACTGCCGCTGGCGGAATTCGCCGCCGGTGAGGAAGGAATGCCCTCCGCCGATTGACGCGGTATCATCCGCCGCGTCTGCGGGGGCGTGGCGAAACAGGTAGACGCAGCAGACTTAAAATCTGCCGGCCGCAAGGCCGTGCCGGTTCGAGTCCGGCCGTCCCCACCATTGTCGTCTTTTCCGCCTGTCGCGGACGAGCTTTCTCAGCCTCCCATGACCATTTTCATCCTCCGGGGATTACGCGGCCCCGGGGGAATGGGCATAGTGGGGGTGAGGGGTTCGGATCGAGGGGGCGGACATGCGCGGGATACCGGGCGACAGCGCCGCAGGAGAGGCCCCGACCGCCGGGACGGACGGGACAGCACAAGGTCGGACGGGCGGTTTTGCCGCCACGTCGGTGGTGTCGGGGCTGCTCGCGATGCTGATCTTCGCCGGGATGTTTCTGCTGGCCGACCGTGCCTGGGAGCATCAGCTGGCCGAGCGGCATCAGGCGAACCTGGCGAGCGAGGTGGCCAGCAAGCGTACGCGCCTGGAAAGCGTGATCAACAGCCTGGTGCACGCCACCGTTGGTCTCTCCGCCTATGTCGAGGCACGCCCGCACCTGGATGGCGACGAGTTCGAGCGCATGGCCGACCGGCTGTACCGTCGGGACCCGGAAGTCATTCGCTCGCTCACGTTACTGGCGGGATCCCGCATCGATTTTGTCTACCCGCGCGAGGGCAATGTGGATGCCCTGGGTCTCGACGTGGCCAGCCATCCGGAGCAGGCGGCGTCCTTCCGTCGGGTCATGGAAACCGGAGAGACCGTCGTCGCCGGGCCCTGGGAGCTGGCACAGGGCGGGACCGGCCTCCTGGTCCGCAGTCCTGTCGGTCTGGAAGAAACGGGCGACCCGCTGGAAGAGGCCCGGCAAACGGATCCCGGATTTACCATGGCCAGTGTGGCGGTGGATTTCGAACGGGTACTGGCGCGCGCGGGGTTCGGCCGCACTCCCGGCGCGCTCAAGTTTGCGCTGCAGGGGCGAGACGGGACCGGGCACCGCGGCGAGGTGTTCCATGATCCGGACGGGATTGCCGAAGGGCCGGCGGAGTGGCGCAAGACGGTCAGCTTTGCCGGTGGCGAATGGGTCCTGCTGGCGCGCCCGGTGCCCGAGGCCATGCCGACCTCCAGGCCGCCGGCCTGGTGGGCCTTCGGGATCCTTGGCACCCTTGCACTGGGCGGACTGACCTGGCGCGTGAGCGGGCATGTGCGCGATCGCGCGCGCCTGCTGAGCCAGTACCATACGCTGGTCGCCAACCTGGAGGACGCCACTCTGGTGGTCCGGGATACCCGGGTCCTCTGGACCAACCCCGCGTTTCGCCGCACGACCGGACAATCCCCGGTCGACGGCACCCCCGTGAAAGACCTCGAACTGTTCCATCCGGACGATATCCCGTTGCTGCCCAACGGGCTGGTATTTTCCAGGGAAGATCCGGATCCGGCCGGGCGCCAGGTGCGCGTGCGCATGGCGGACGGCCACTGGCGCTTTCATCTGCTGCGCTGGGTGCCGATCCCGTGGGAGCAGGATCGGGCCATGCTGCTGATCCTGGTGGACGTGCACGACAACCGGATGCTGTTCGAGGCGCTCGCCCAGGCCCGCGACCTTCAGGAGGCGCTGTTCGAAGCCATGCCCGGTCATGCCCTGGTGCTGGGGGAGGACGGGATGATCTACCGGGCCTTTGGGGATAGTCGGGGGGCGAAGGAGGCGGACGCGTCGGGGCGGAGGCGGGCGGGGTCGATCGTGGGGCACGGCATCGAGGAGTTCCTGCCCGAGGCGGTGGCCCGCCAGTTCCTGGCAGTCGTGCGGCGGGCGCTGGACGAGGGGGCCCTGCAGGAGACCGAATACCTCCTCGATCCCGGTGTGCTGCATCCGGCGCGACGGTCGGAGCCGGAACTCGCCGGGGATGGCTGCGAAAACGGGCAGCGCTGGTTCGAGGCCCGCGTGCGCCCCATTGCCGCGCATTTCGAGGGACGTGCCGCGGTCGTCTGGCATGCGCTGGACGTGACTGCGCGGCGCAAGCTCGAGGAGCGTCTGCACACCCTGGCCTGGCAGGACCCTTTGACGGCGGCTGCGAACCGCGCGGCGATGGAACGGGCGTTTCCCCGCATGACGTCCCGAGCCCGCCGCGACGGGGGGCAGCTGGCCATGGTGTTCATCGACCTGGATCGCTTCAAGCCGGTGAACGACGAACACGGCCATGCCGTCGGTGATCAGCTGCTGCGCCGCATGTCCGCGGATCTGGCGGCGCACCTGCGTGCCGAGGATCTGCTGGTCCGGCTGGGCGGTGACGAATTCCTGGTGCTGACCGGGACGCTGACTTCTCGCGACGAGGTGCATCCGCTGATCGAGCGGATCCGCAGCGTCTTCGATACCCATTGGGAGCTGACCCTGGACGACGGGGAGCGTATTGCGGTGGTGGTGACCGCGAGTATCGGCGTGGCGTTCTATCCGGAACACGGGGAGACCCTGGCCGACCTGATCGCGGCGGCCGACCAGGCGATGTACCGCGTCAAGGGACAGGGCCGCAATGCGGTGGCCTGGGCGGACTAGGCGACGCGTTGCGGCGACAGGCGTCGGGCCACGTTCTGCTCCAGCGGTTCCGGCAGGTCCAGCAGGCGGTCGGCTACCAGCTCCCCGCTGATCGGTGCATAGAGCAGGCCTCGTGAACCGTGCCCGAGGGTGAGCATGACCCGGCCCCGGCGGTCCATGCACGAAGCGCCCGCCAGCGGAAGGCGGTCGCGAAAGACGGCGCGCATGCCGGTCCAGCGCTGCGTGATCCGCGCATCCTCGGGGGCGGGCATGCCCGGAACCCAGGCCAGATGCTCCAGGTTGTGGCGGTCGTCTTCGGCGGTCGGTTCGGGGGGCGCTGCCGGATCCGCCGGGAGCCCGTCGTGGCGGTAGGTGGCGCCGATCCAGTGATCATCCGTGTCCCGTCGAATCCAGTAGCCCTGACCGGTGCGCACGCGGAAATCGGGGCCGGGGAGGGGGTGCTGCACCCGGGTCATCTGGCCTCCCACGGTCCCGAGGCGCGCCTGTTCCGGGCACAGGGGCGCGCCGGCAGTGGCGATCACGACCGCGTCGAAGCCCCGCGCGGGGTGGTCGCCGTCGAACGTCACCCGGACTTCGGTGGCGTGCGGCTCGATCGCGCTGACCCCGGTGCGCTCCACCGCGGGCAGTGCGGCGGCCAGTCCGCGGCACAGGGCCCCCATGTCCACCGCCCGCCCGCCGGGGTATTCCAGCATCGGCCCGGGAGTGCCGGCGGGGGCGGTGGCGGCCGGGTCGAAAAGGTAGCCGCTCTCCGCCGGATCGCGCGCGCGAAGTCGCTGTACGCGCTTGCGTGCGTGCGCGGAGATGCCGTGGAAGGCGACGCTGTCACCCAGCAGGAGCGTCGATCGGCCCTCTTCCAGGCCCTCGGCGGCGCGTTCGATCAGGGCATGGGTGTGGCGCATGCCGGTGAGCGCCAGGGCATTGAGCCCCGGGTCATCGGGGAGCAGGTGAGGCAGCAGCACCGCCGCCGGGTTGCCGGATGCCCCGCCGCCCGGTCCCGCGGGATCGAACAGGGTGATGTGGCAGCCGCGGTCCTGCAGGGCCAGGGCGGCCGACAGTCCGGCAATGCCCGCCCCGATGACCGCTACGCGTCGCGGACGTTCGCGAGTCTCGGGCAGGGCGGGGGGAGCCGGGTCATGGAAATGGCCGCACAGGCGTTCACGCTTGCGTCCGTGCCCGGGTTTGCGCCGGACCACGAAGCCGGCCGCCTCCAGGTCGCGGCGCACCTGACCGGCCGCGGCGTAGGTGCCGAAGGTGGTGCCGGGCAGGGATATACGGGCCATCTGCCGGAAGACACCGATATTCCACAGGCCCGGATTGCGGCGGGGTGCGAATCCGTCCAGATACCAGGCATCCACCGCGGCATTCAGCTGCGGGAGGGTGATCGCCGCGTCGCCGAAGACCAGGGTCAGCACCGCGCGTGCCCGAGGGAAATGGATCCGGTGAAGGCCGCTGACCGGTGGGGGATACCCGTCGCGCAGGCGTTCGGCGTCCGGGCCGTCAAGGCCCAGCTGCCGATGGGCGCGGGCGAGGTCGTCGGGATGCAGCGGCCGCGATTCGAAGCCGATCAGCGACAGGAAGCCGTCGTCCGGGGCCCGGGCGCGCCACTCGCGAAGCGTCAGGAGGGTGTTGAGTCCGGTGCCGAAGCCGGTCTCGGCGATGGTCATCCGGGTACCGGGGCGGGCGAAGCGCCGGGGCAGGTCGTTGGCCTCAAGAAAGACTTCGTGCGCTTCCTCGAGCGGGGCGTCCGAGCCGAAATAACCGTCGCCGAACTCGGGAGAGACGGGCTGTCCATCCCTCCATTCGAGACGCGCAAAGGCCAGTGCTTCGGGCAACGGCGGGGCGGCGGGCCGGTTCTTACTGCGCGGCGAGTTCGCTGAACGGCCGCAGAGCGACCTGTTCGCCGCGCTGCCCGTTCTCCAGCTGCGCGAACAGGACTTTGCCAATCTCGCGGAACTGCTCGAGGTCTTCGCCTTCCAGCGAGTCGCTTTCGGGCAACGCTACCCGCATCGGATCCTTCGGCCGCCCCTTCACGTGCACCTCGTAGTGCAGGTGCGGACCGGTACTGCGTCCGGTGTTGCCCGACAGGGCGATGCGATCCCCCCGCTCGACATCATCCCCCGGGCTGACCAGGGCACGGTCCAGATGGAGATAGCGCGTGGAGTAGCCCTGTCCGTGTTCGATCACGATGAAGCGACCGGCATACCGGTCGTGCTCGACGCGCGTGACCCGACCATCCGCCGGTGCCTTAATGGGGGTCCCCACCGGCATGGCGAAGTCCGTACCGTGGTGCGGCGCGACCCGGCCGGTGACCGGATGCCGTCGCTGCGGATCGAAGCCCGAGCTGATGCGGTAGTTGCCGAAGAAGGGACGGCGGTCGAACGGCGGCAGCAGGCTTTCGCCATCCGGGCGATAGAAGCGCCCGTTGACGTTGCGCGCGGCTTCCTCCTGTATCCGCTCGCCGTTGTATTCGAACGCCAGCAGTCGCAGATTCTGCGGCGTGTCCTCGCCGACGACGGTTTCCTGCTCCACCAGCAGGGTGAATTCATCGCCGGCGCGTGCGTTCAGGCGCACCGGCAAGTGGCGATCCATCAGCACGGCGATCGCCGCTGCCGCCCGCGAGGAGAGTTCGGTCTGGCGGGACAGGGCCGCGGAGATCGAGCCGTCGATCTCCGCGCTGATGATCAGGTGCGAGGTCTCGCGGGCATTCTCGACCTCATGACGGTCAAAGTCCCAGCCATCCTCCTCCCGTACCCATTCGTAGCCCGAGGCGCTGTCGGTCCACAGCCGCATGCGGGTCAGGTAGCCTTCGTCGTCTACCTGCCACTCGATCTCCTGGCCCGGCCGGACGCGGTTCAGGATGTCGGCATTTTCGTCGTCGTCCAGCAGGCGATAAAGCGTGGCCAGCGGCAGATCCCACTCCTGTTCCCACAGCCCGGAGAGGCGCTCGTTGCGATCCAGGGTGTGCGAATTCCAGTCGGAGTGGCCGAGTTCGGCCGTTGCGGAGGGCTCGTCGTCGTCCAGGTCAAAGGTTTCGTACGACGTGGCCCCGGTCGTCGGCTCGCTGGCCGTCGGCGGCTCTCCGACATCCTGGTCGGGATCGAATGCGAATGCCACCGTGTGAGTGTCGCCCGGCGGGACCGAGCCGCCCACCGCGGGCACCGGTTCGGCCACCGAGGCCCGGCTCCAGTCAGCACGGATCTCCGTGCCGCGGGCGCCGGAGCCGTTGTCCGCCGATTCGGGATCAGCGCTAGAGAGGGGCGCGATCTGCAGGGGCTGTTCCGTTTCCTGTGGCTTGGAGGCGAGGACCAGGCCGGAACCCACAGCGAGGGCGAGGCCGGCGGTTCCCACGATGACCGAAGACGTGATCCTGCGCTGACCGTTCATGAACATGGTTCCGTTGGGTGATGCCGTTTTATACCACGTTTGGCCGCGATGTGAACCACCCCCGCGGATGCGCCGATTCTCGCCGTGCCGTCGCTTGAAGGTCTTCATGAGCGGATGCCCGTTCCTCGATTCAGAAGCCACAGTGCCAGACCATAGAGCACAATGATGAACAACGCGATGATGGCAAAGGATGCGATCACTGGAAAGTCACTGGTTCCAAGGCTCCCGTAACGAAAGGCATCCACCATGTAAAAGATCGGGTTCAACATGGACGCGCCCTGCCAGAAATCGGGCAGCAGGCTGATGGAATAGAAAACGCCTCCGAGGTAAGTCAGCGGGGTCAGAACAAACGTTGGAATCAGTGCGATATCGTCGAAAGTTCGTGCGAATACTCCATTGATCAGTCCGGCCAGTGCGAACAGGATGGAAGTCAAAAGGACGACCAGCAGCATCACGATCGGGTTGTGCACGCTCAGGGGCGAAAAGAACAGCGAGACGATCAGAACGGCCACGCCCACGGTGAGCCCGCGTGCGACCCCGCCGAATATGAACCCCAGGATGATGACGCTGTTGGGGATCGGCGAGACCAGTAGTTCCTCGATATGACGCTGAAACTTTGAACCGAAGAATGATGATACGACGTTGGAATAGCTGTTGGTGATTACCGCCAGCATGATCAGCCCGGGAACGATGAAGTCCATGTAGCGAAAGCCTTCCATTTCGCCGATGCGGTCGCCGATCAGGCCGCCAAAGATGATGAAGTACAGCGCGGTGGTGACGACCGGGGGCAGGACGGTCTGCACCCAGATTCTGGCAAAGCGCAGTATTTCCTTGATTGCGATGGTGCGCAGGGCGGTGCCCCACAACCGGAGATCCGCGCGGGTCATGCCTGGCCCTCCTGCTGCTCGGTGGCTCCGTCGCCGCCGGGTGTCAGCGGGCTGCGGGTGGTCTCGTTCTGGGTCATGCGGACAAAGAGCTCTTCCAGTCGATTCGCCTTGTTCCGCATGCTCTGGACCCGGATCCCCTGATTATCAAGAATCTGGAAGAGATCATTCAGGTTCTGGTTGGAGTGTATGTCGGCCTCCAGGGTCAGCTCGTCGATGCGTCGCAGCGGGATCGGGCCGCCCTCCGGTACCGCCAGCGGGGGTTCCACCAGGTCCAGCACCATGGTCTCGGTCTCGAGCTTGGCCAGGAGCTGCTTCATCGTGGTGTTCTCGATGATGCGGCCGTCGTCGATGATCGCGATGTTGCGGCAGAGCGATTCGGCTTCCTCGAGATAGTGGGTGGTCAGGATGATGCTGCGGCCGTCATCGTTGATCTTCTGCAGGAAGTCCCACATGGAGCGCCGCAACTCGATGTCGACCCCGGCGGTGGGTTCGTCGAGGATCAGCAGCCGCGGTTCGTGCACCAGGGCGCGGGCGATCATCAGGCGGCGTTTCATGCCGCCGGAGAGCATGCGGGCCATGTTCTCGCGCTTGTCCCACAGGCCCAGTTCGTTGAGATAGTGGCCGGCGCGGTCCCAGGCCTCGCGGCGGGGAATGCCGTAGTAGCCGGCCTGGTTGACGACGATCTCGCCCACCGGTTCGAACTGGTTGAAATTGAACTCCTGCGGGACCAGGCCGATCGAGCGCTTGACGCCCCGGGGATCCCGATCGAGGTCGTGGCCGAACACCCGGACTTCCCCGGCCGTCTTGTTCACCAGCGAGGTGATGATGCCGATGGTGGTCGACTTGCCGGCGCCATTGGGCCCGAGCAGGGCGAAAAAGCTGCCGGGGGAGACCTCGAGGTCGATTCCCTTGAGGGCTTCGAAGCCGTTGTTGTAGGTCTTGCGCAGCCCGCGGATTTCCAGTGCTGGCGTCATGGCACGTTCCCTGTCGGTCGGTGGGGGCCGGGCGTCCCGGCCGCAGGTGGCGTTATTATGGGGGCTTTGCTGTGCAGATGAGGAAGCCCCCAGTGGAATCCGTTTTTGTTGATGAGTCGTCCGCCGCCGTTGAACTGATACCCGTGACGCCGGAGTCGCTGCATGCCGCGCTGGAGGGGCGGCCCGCATGCTATGCGCGCTGGGCGCAAGCGACCGGCTTTACCGGCGAGGCCGGGGGTATCCTGCAGATCGCCGGGGACCAGGGCGAGCTGGAAGCGGCCCTGGTCGGCTACGACGTGGGCCAGCCCCTGTGGATGCTGGCTGCGGCGGCGGAGTCCCTGCCGGGGGGAGATTATCGCCTGCATGAGGCGGGCCTGACAGCGGAGGCCATCGAACGGGCGGCGGTCGGCTGGGGGCTGGGCAGGTATCGCTTTCGCCGGTATCGCAGCGAGCCACCGACCGACGACACGCCGGTGCGGCTGATCTGGCCGGACAGGGTGGATCGGGAGCGTGTCACGTCCATGGTGGCGGCGGTCGGCCACACCCGGGATCTGATCAATACGGCCCCGGCCGATCTGATGCCGGACGAACTGGCGGCGGAGGCCGAGGGTCTGGCCGAACGTCACGGCGGAACCGCCAGGGTGGTGGCGGATCCCGACGAGGTGGCCCGGGACTGGCCGTGCATCCATGCCGTGGGGCGCGCCAGTGAACACCACCCGCGGGTGATCGAGCTGACCTGGGGGCCGGAGGATGCCCCGCCGGTGGTACTGGTGGGCAAGGGAGTCTGTTTCGATTCGGGCGGTCTGAACATCAAGCCCGACAGTGCCATGCGGCAGATGAAGAAGGACATGGGCGGTGCGGCCACGGCGCTGGGGCTGGCCGGCCTGATCATGCGGGCCGGGCTTGCAGTGCGCCTGACGGTCCTGGTCGGAGCGGTAGAGAACGCCGTGGGCTCGCGTTCCTTCCGTCCCGGCGATGTCCTGACCACGCGCAGCGGGCGTACCGTGGAAATCGACAATACCGATGCCGAGGGCCGCCTGGTGCTGGCCGATCTGCTGGACCGTGCGGGTGAACTGGAGCCGGCCCTGGTGGTGGATTTTGCGACCCTGACCGGTGCGGCGCGAGTGGCCGTGGGGCACGAGATCGCCGCGTTCTTCGCCAGCGACGACGCCTGGGCGGCCGCCCTGGACGAGCCGGCGCGCGCGTGGGACGATCCGGTCTGGCGGCTGCCGTTGCATGCGCCGTATCGGCACATGCTGGAGAGCGATGTGGCCGACGTGGTTAACGCCAGTTCGGGCGGGCAGGCCGGGGCGATCACCGCGGCGCTGTTCCTGCAGGATTTCGTGCCGGCCGAAACGCCCTGGCTGCATTTCGACATCATGGCCTTCAACACCCGCGCACGCCCGGGCCGGCCGAAGGGTGGCGAGGCGATGGGGCTGCGGGCGGTGTTCGCGGCGCTGGAGGCCCGTTTCGGTCGGGTCAGATGACCTTCAGGTCGGGACGGGCGCGGATGATCTTGCGCAGCGCGATCAGGTACGCCGCGGTACGGTAGTCGAGGACCTCGCCATTGCTTTCCACCTCGCGCACTTCCTGCATCTCGCTGAAGGCCTCGCGCATGGTGTCGTCCAGGCCCGAGCGCACCAGATCGATCTCCTCGGCACCGCGCACGATGGATTCGCGCAGCCACTCGGGCACATCCTGGTTGGTCATCATCTCGATGGCGCTGACGATGTGCTGGCCCTGGGCCTGGTCGTAGCGGCGCTCCATGCGGCCGAAGCGGATGTGCTGGATGTTACGCACCCATTCGAAATAGGAGACCACCACGCCGCCGGCATTGACGAACACGTCGGGCAGCACCGTGATTCCGCGCTGCTGCAGGATGCGGTCGCCCTCGAATGTGCAGGGGCCGTTGGCGGCCTCGACCACCAGGCGGGCGCGGATGCGTGGCGCGTTCTCCTCGTGGATGGCGCCTTCCAGCGCGGCCGGGACCAGCACGTCGCAGTCTTCTTCCATCAGGCGGTTGCCGTCGCGTTCGAAACGCACGCCCGGGTAGCCTTCCAGGGTGCCGGTGCGGTTCATGTAGTCATGTACCGTGTCGACATCCAGACCTTGCTCGGAGTAGATGCCGCCGTCGCTCTTGATGATCCCGACGATGCGGACGTTGTCGTCCTGCTGCAGGAAATGGGCGAGGTGATAGCCTACGTTGCCGAAGCCCTGGACGATGACCCGCTGCTGACTCAGGCCGCCCCCGAGGCCCGCCTCCGCGACGGCCGCCTTCGAACGGAAGAAGGCCTGCAGGGCGTACTGCACGCCGCGGCCGGTGGCTTCCAGCCGGCCACGCATGCCGCCCAGATCCACCGGTTTGCCGGTGACCGCGGCGACGTGGTTGATGTCGTCCGGACGGTGCTGGCGATAGGTGTCCGCAATCCAGGCCATTTCCCGCTGGGAAGTGCCGACGTCCGGGGCCGGGACGTTCTGCGCCGGCGAGATGTAGTCGCGCTGGATCAGTTCGTGGGCGAACCGGCGGGTGATGCGTTCCAGTTCCCATTCATTGTACTGGCGCGGTTCGATGCGCAGACCGCCCTTGGAACCGCCGAACGGGATGTCGATGATTGCGCACTTGTAGGACATCAGTGCCGCGAGGGCCTCGGCGTGGGCCTGGTCCATGTTGGGTGCGAAACGCATGCCGCCCTTGACCGGAAGCCGGTGCGCCGAATGCACGGCTCGCCAGCCATGAAAGACCTCCACGCGGTCCCGGAACTGGATGGGGAAGGACACCTGGATGACCGAATCGCAGGTCTGCAGCGCCTCGCACGCCCCGTCCGGGATCTCGAGGTAGCGCATCGCGCGTTCCACCATGCGCGAAACGTTCTGCTGGAAATCGTTGGTCTGCGGGGTTGCAGGAGGCGTCATCCGGCGATTCCGTGACTGAATTCGCATCGGATTGTACATGCGCAGGCCCGCATGCAGGCAAAAAGACGCCGAAGCGTTCGGGCGCGGGCGGTCGAGTCGGTCGGACACAACGGGTCAGGCTGACACGTGTCGCATTGGCACAGGCAGAGTCGGGCGTTGCTGGACGTCGGGGGCGCGCCGGGACACCATGGGCGGCCCATTTATGGTTCAGCCCGGAATGTCCGATCCGCCTTCTGCCAACCCCATCGTGTGCGCGCCGCAATCCGGCTCGCCGACGGCCTGCACGTCCTCGCTCGCGGGCGGGCCGGAGCGCTTTTCCGTCGCGCCGATGATGGACTGGACGGACCGCTGGTGCCGACGCTTCCACCGGCTTCTGACGCGGCATGCGCTGCTGTACACCGAGATGCTGCATGCCAACGCGGTGGTGCGGGGCGATCGCACCCATCTCCTCGGCTACGCGGAGGTCGAGCATCCGCTGGCGCTGCAGCTGGGGGGATCCGAGCCCGACACGCTGGCGGAGGCCGCGCGCATTGGCGAGGACTTCGGCTATGACGAGATCAATCTCAACGTGGGCTGTCCGTCGGACCGGGTACAGTCGGGCGATTTCGGCGCCAGCCTGATGGCGACACCCGACCGGGTCGCGCGCGCGGTGGAGGCCATGCAGGCGGCGGTCGACATCCCGGTGACGGTCAAGCATCGCATCGGTATCGACGAGCAGGATTCGGATGCGGATCTGCATGCCTTCGTACGTACCGTGGCGGATGCCGGTTGCCGGCATTTCATCGTGCATGCACGCAAGGCGTGGCTGCAGGGGCTGAGTCCGAAGGACAACCGCGACGTCCCGCCGCTGGACTACGCGCGGGTACACCGGCTGAAGGCCGAATTCCCGGGGTGTGTGATCGTGCTGAACGGGGGGCTGGATGACGTGGCCGCCGCGCGCGAACATCTGACCACCCTGGACGGGGTCATGTTCGGCCGCCATGCCTATCATCATCCCTGGAGTCTGGCGGAGGTCGACCGGCTGTATTTCGGTGAGGCCTGGCGGCCCGAGCGTGCCGAGGTGGTCCGCGAGCTGCAGGACATGGCCGAAGGGATGCGGCGCGAGGGCGTGCCGCTGGCGCGGCTGACCCGCCACGTACTGGGGCTGTTCCACGGCGAACCCGGGGCCCGGCAGTGGCGGCGGATCCTGACCGAGGGGGCCCATCGACCGGATGCCGGCCCCGAACTGATCGAACGGGCGGCGGCCGCCTGTCCGGCGGCGCAGGGCGAGGCGGTGGCCCCGGCCGGCTGAAGGCCGCTGCAGGGCTGGCCCCGGGCGGTACCGCCGCTCAGTGTTTCCCTCAGTCGTCGGGCTCCAGCCACCCCTCGCGCAGGCCATCCTCCAGCACCTGATGGATCGACGGAAAGCCGGCCTCCCAGTCCGCCGCGGCGAGCGTCTCCACCGTGCAGAAGGTCTCCAGCTGATCCGGTTCCAGTGCCGACGCGGGGTGGTCGTGTCCGGCGATGCACAGTACCGGGCCGTCCGGGCCACGGTACCACGCCCGGCGGATGCCCGGATGGACGCGGTAACGCGCACCGGGCTGCGGAGCGGGGGCCTCGGTGTCGTCCGGGGGGGTCAGACCGGTGCCTGACGTGGGACGGGTCAGGAAGCGGCCGAGATACGCGTCCAGGTCGGCATCGTCCGCCGCCAGCAGGGCCCGCAGCGCGTCGCGCAATTCGCGCCGGTCGCCGGCCGGCAGCTCCCCCGGCCACTGGTCGGCGGGGCGCCCCGGATCCTCGAAGCGGGCCTGATCCCCGATCACGTTCGCGCGTTCTTCCAGGAACCCGGTCAGCACGTCGAGGATGGCCGGGGCACGGAAGCCGACGGACCAGGTCATGCACTCGCGGTCCAGGGATTCACCGTAATGCGGGACGCCCGGCGGCAGGTAGAGCATGTCTCCGGGCTCCAGCTCCCAGGAGTCGGTGGGCCGGAATTCGCGCAGGATCGCCAGCGGCAGATCCTCGAAGCATTCCGGGCTCCCGGGCGGGTCCTGGATCTGCCAGCGCCGCCGGCCAGCGGCCTGGAACAGGAAGACGTCGTACTGATCCACGTGCGGGCCCACCGAGCCGCCGGGCGGGGCGTACGAGATCATCAGGTCGTCGCGCCGCCAGCGCGGGATGAAATCGAACTGCGCGAGAAACTCCGGGCCACCCGGCCAGAAGCGCTCGACGTCGCTGACCAGCAGGGTCCAGTCGCGTTCCGGCAGCCGGGTCAGGCGGTCCGGATCGAACGGCCCGTATTCCACGTCCCAGTCGTTGCGCTCGCGATGGCCGAGGACCAGCCGGCTGCCGGCCTCGGGATCGGTGGCCAGGCCGGCGAGGTCGTCGGCTTCAATGGGGTTCTCGAACCCGGGGATCGCGCCGCGGATGAGCAGGGGTTTCTGCTGCCAGTAATCCCGCAGGAACGCGGCCGGCGTGAGTCCGCCCAGCAGGGTCAGCGGGGTATCCGGGTCGGGCGCTGCCACGGTCGACTCAGACGTCGCGGGCCAGGCGGTCCGCCAGACCGGTGTAACGCCCGGGGGTCAGCTCGTGCAGGCGCGCGCGGGCCTCTTCGGGGATGTCCTGCTCGTCGATGAACTCGTGCAGGGCCTCGGGGGTGATCCGGCGGCCGCGGGTGAAGTCCTTGAGCTTTTCGTAGGGCGAATCGATGCCGTAGCGGCGCATCACCGTCTGCACCGCCTCGCCGAGGACTTCCCAGTTGGCATCCAGGTCCTCGTCCAGGCGTGCGGTTTCGATCTCCAGCTTGCCCAGCCCGCGGGCGAACGCCTTCCACGCGATCAGCGACCACGCGAAACCCATGCCGATGTTGCGCAGCACGGTGGAGTCGGTGAGGTCGCGCTGGAAGCGCGAGACCGGCAGTTTGCCGGCGAGGTGATCGAACACTGCGTTGGCCAGGCCGAGGTTGCCCTCGGCGTTCTCGAAGTCGATCGGGTTGACCTTGTGCGGCATGGTCGAGGAGCCGACTTCGCCGGCCACGACCTTCTGCTTGAAATAGCCCAGCGAGATGTAGCCCCAGATGTCGCGCGAGGCATCCAGCAGGATGGTGTTGGCGCGCAAGAAGGCATGGAACATCTCGGCGAGGTAGTCGTGCGGCTCGATCTGGGTGGTGTGCGAACTGGGCTCGAGGCCCAGGTCACTGACCACGCGCCGCGCCAGTGCCGGCCAGTCCACCTCGGGGTAGGCCACCACGTGGGCATTAAAGTTGCCCACCGCGCCGTTGATCTTGCCGCGGCAGACCACGCCGGCCAGCTGCTCGCGCTGGGCCTGCAGGCGATGCACGACGTTGGCGATCTCCTTGCCCATGGTGCTGGGCGAGGCGGGCTGACCGTGGGTGCGCGACAGCATCGGATGTTCGGCGAATTCCCCGCTCAGCTGGCGCAGGCGGTCGACGATGCCGTCCAGCGCCGGCAGCATCACCTCGTTGCGGGCCTCGCGCACCATCACGCCGTAGGCGAGGTTGTTGATGTCCTCGGAGGTGCAGGCGAAATGCACGAACTCCATGCGCGCGGCGAGTTCGGGATGGTCCTGCATCTGCTCCTTGATGTAGTACTCGATCGCCTTGACGTCATGATTGGTGGTCCCCTCGATGGCCTTCACGCGTTCGCCGGCGGCGTTGTCGAATTCGGATGCGATGCGCTCCAGTGCGGCGGTGCCTTCGGCGGACATGGCCGGGACCTCGGCGATCGCGGGCTCGGCGGCCAGCGCCTTGAGCCAGGCGATCTCGACGCGCACGCGGGCCTGCATCAGGCCCTGCTCGCTGAACCAGGGAGCAAGGTCGCGGGTGTGACGGGCATAACGGCCATCGACCGGGGCGATGGCGGTGAGGGCGTTCAGGGACATGGTCGGCCTTGTGATGGGGCTTGCTTGTGCGGCGCAGTATAATACAACGATCAAGTCGACCGCCGGAGCCAGGAATGACCCGATCAGGCCATCGCCAGGAACACGACAGCCTCGGCACCGTGGAGGTGCCCGAACATGCCCTGTGGGGCGCGCAGACCCAGCGTGCCATCGACAACTTCGCCATCGCCGGGCGCCCGCTGCCGGCGGCCTTCATCCGTGCCCTGGCGCAGGTCAAGGCGGCCTGTGCCGAGGCCAATCACGGTCTGGGCCAGCTGGACGGAGAGACCGCGCAGGCCATCGTGCAGGCGGCCGAGGCGGTGGCGCTGGGCGAGCATGCCGATGCCTTCCCGGTGGACGTGTACCAGACGGGCTCGGGCACCAGCAGCAACATGAACATGAACGAGGTGCTGGCGCATCTGGCCTCGACCGGCGCCGCCGGGGCGGTTCATCCCAATGATCACGTGAACCGCTCGCAGAGCTCGAACGATGTGATCCCCACGGCGCTGCACGTGGCCGCGCTCAACCAGCTGGAACACGAGCTTCTGCCGGCGATGCGGCGCCTGATCGCGACCATCGCACGGCGCGAGGCGGGGGCAAAGACCCTGGTCAAGACCGGTCGTACTCATCTGATGGATGCCATGCCGGTACGCCTGGATCAGGAGATGTCCGGCTGGCGTACTCAGCTGGAGCAGGCGGTGGAGCGCCTCGAGGCGACCCGCGGCCGGCTGGGGCGGCTGGCGATCGGCGCGACCGCGGTGGGTACCGGGGTCAATGCCCCGGAAGGGTTCGGCGAGCGGGTGGCGGAGCGCCTGTCCGAACGCACCGGGCTGGCATTCCGGCGCGAGCCGAACGGCTTCGCCGCACTGGCCAGCCAGGACACCGCAGTGGAGTATTCGGGGCAGCTGCGGACCGTGGCCACTGCGCTGATCAAGATCGCCGAGGACCTGCGCTGGATGAATTCGGGCCCGCTCGCGGGACTCGGCGAGATCGCCCTGCCGGCGCTGCAGCCGGGCAGTTCGATCATGCCCGGCAAGGTGAATCCGGTCATTCCCGAAGCGGTGCTGATGGCGGCGCGCCAGGTCATCGGGCTGGATGCGGCGGTCACCGCCGCCGGGGCCGCCGGCAATTTCCAGCTCAACGTGGGCCTGCCGCTGATCGCCGACAACCTGTTGCAGATGACGGGGCTGCTGGCGCGCGCCGCCGACCATCTGGGCGAGCGCGCGGTGGCGGGTTTCAGCGTCAACGAGGAGGTGATGCGCGCGGCCCTGGACCGCAACCCGATCCTGGTCACCGCGCTCAACGCCGAGATCGGTTACGAGGCGGGGGCCCGCATCGCCAAGGAGGCCTACGCCTCGGGCCGGCCGATCATCGAAGTGGCGGCGGAGCACACCGGCATGGACCACGACCGCCTGCGCGGTTTGCTGGACCCGCTGCGTCTGACCGGGGGTGCGGACGACGGCGCCTGAGGCGTCCGGTCGGCACCGTTCGGCGTCGCGTCATTCGGTCTCGGGCAGCATGCGCACGTCGTTGACGATCATCTCCCGCAATTCGTCGAAGGGGACCGGCCGGGAATAGCGAAACCCCTGGGCGTAATCGCAGCCGAAGTCCCGCAGCAGGCGGGCCTGCTCGTCGGTTTCCACCCCTTCGGCAACCAGCTGCATGTCCAGGCTGCGCGCCATGACCACGATTGCGCGCACGATCTTGGCGTCCTCGTGGCTCTTCTCCAGGTCCATCACGAAGGACCGGTCGATCTTGAGGGTGTCGGCCGGAAGCTGCTTGAGCTGGGTCAGCGATGCATGTCCGGTACCGAAATCGTCCACGGCCAGTGACATGCCGACTTCGCGCAGGCGCTGGAACACCCGCGCGGCGGTGTCGGCATCATCCATGATCACGCTCTCGGTGAGCTCCAGTTCGATGCGGTCGGCGGGGATCCCGTGCTCCTCGGTGATCGCGAAGAATTCCTCCGCAAGATTGGGCTGGCGCAGCTGGCGCGCCGAGACGTTGATGGCGATATGCGGAAGCGCCTGCGCGGTTCCGGGCAGGGAGGCGAGATCGCGGCAGGCCTGTTGCAGAACCCATTCTCCGATCTGTTCGATCAGGGTCATGTCTTCCGCGATTTCCATGAACTGACCGGGGGGCAGCATCCCCAGACGCGGGTGGTCCCAGCGGATCAGGGCCTCGGCACCCACGACACGGCCGGTCGCCAGCTCGATCTTGGGCTGATAGTGCAGCCGCAGCTGGTCATCCTCGATGGCGCCGCCAAGGTCGGTTTCCAGGCGGAAGTGCCGGAAGGTTCGCGAATTGAGGTCCTGGGTGTAGAAGCGGAAGCCGTTGCGGCCGCGTTCCTTGGCATCGTACATCGCGGCGTCGGCGTTGCTGAGCAGGGTGTCGGGTTCGTCGCCGTCGTAGGGGAACACCGCGATCCCGGCCGAGCATGAGGTCAGCACCGGATGGTCGGCCACCGTCCGTTCCACCGCCGTGGTCCGCACGATTTCGGTCACCAGTCGGACGACACCCTCCAGCCCCTGGATCCCCTCCACCAGGATGCCGAATTCGTCGCCACCCAGCCGCGAGAGCGTCGGGCTGGCGCCCTGGCCACCCGTCGATCCGCGGGGACTTTCAAGCAGGGCGGAAAGATCGGTGGCTACCTTGCGGATCAGTTCGTCCCCCGCGCGATGACCCATCGCATCATTCAGCCGCTTGAAATTGTCCAGGTCGAGCAGGATCAGCGCGACATGGCTGGAGCCGTTGGCGTGACGTTCCATGGCCCGGGCGAGACGGTCACTGAACAGCATGCGGTTGGGCAGGTTGGTCAGCGAGTCGTGCGACATGTGATGCAGGAGCTCGCGCGATTGCCGTTCGGTGATGCGTTGCAGGGCCTGCTGGCGCCGTTCCATCAGGTGATAGAGGTCCGCCGATTCGAGCGCGTAGGCCGCGTTGAACAGCACCAGGGTCAGGGCGGACATGACCAGCTCGTGGCGCGGGGCTTCGTCCCGGCCCGGCCGGGCGGCGAACATCCCGCGCACCCGGGTACGGGTGGAAATGACATGCAGCAGCACCATCCCGCCATCTTCGCCGGCGGGCAGGAATACCGGGTGGTTTTCATGCAGGGCCCAGGAGAAGGTGCCCTGCCGGATCAGCTGTTCCACCCGGTCGGGCAGGTCACCGGGGGTGTCGTCTTCCGCGTCGTGCTCGGCCAGATTGAACGAGGCGTCGCCGTCGAGCAGATAGATGGCCGACTCCGGCAGGGCCAGCAGGCGGCGCACGGCCTCCAGGGTGTTGCGCACGATGACGTCGGGGCAGCGGTTGCCCTCGGTGTCACCGAAGATCGCCGTGGTCGAGGACAGTACGTCCATCACGTAGGCATTGTCCTCGAGACTCTGCTCCAGGTAGCGGATCCGCTCCTGCAGCTGCTCGAAGTCTTCCGGCGTCCGGTACGAAGGGCTCATGGCGGGGTCAGTCCAGGAGGATTCGGGCCAGCTGCTCGAGCTGTTCGCGTGCCGTATCGGCGATTTCTTCACAGGCAGCCATCTCCAGTCCGATCCGTTCGAAGGCTTCGGCGTGGATCGGCGGCACCATGCGCTCCCCGGAGGAACCCAGGCGCAGGGCGTTGGCGATTGCATCGGCGACATGCACGATCCCGGCCTCGACCGGGAAGGAGGGGGCGGCCAGCGGGTCGTGGTGATAGCGGGTGGCTTCCACGTGGGCGGGCGTCATGCCCCATTGCTCCAGCAGGCCGCTGCCGATGGTCGCATGGTCGAATCCGAGAAAACGCTGTTCCGTGACGAACAACAGCTCACCGTCGCGTTCGCGCAGGTTGATCAGCTCCTCGGTATCGCGGCCGAGGCGCAGGAACAGGACCAGGCGGCCGATGTCGTGCAGCAGCCCGAACAGGTACAGCCGGTCCACATTGGCCTCGCGTCGGAAACGGGCGATCCCGCGGGCGATGATCGCAGTCGCCAGACTGTGTCGCCAGAACGAACTCATGTCCACGCCGATCACCGGCAGGCCGCGGAAATGTTCGATCACCACGGTGGACAGTACGATCTGCCGGATCTGCTGCAGGCCGATGATGGCCACTGCCCGATGCAGGGTCTCGATCTCCTGCGGGAACCCGTACAACGACGAATTGGCCAGGCGCAGGGTCTTGGCCGCGACCGTGGGGTCCAGTTCGATCGCCTCGGTGATGTCGGCGACGCTCGAGGTCGGATCGTTGATGCGTTCCACGATCGCGTTGAACGCACCGGAGAAGCCGCACAGCGCATCGTCCGCCTGCAGGAAATCTTCCAGCCGCGGCGTCATTGTGACCCCCCGCCCGTGGACTGCCGCAGTTCATCGATCATCGCCCGTCGCGCGATGCGGTAGATCCCGTCCATCGGAAAGCGCTCGATGTCGCAGTGCTGGAAGCGTTCCGCCAGCGCTTCGTCCGCGGTGGCGCCAAGGCGCGCCTCCGCGGCATCCGGATCCTCTTCGTCGGCGGTCGGCTGCGTACCCTCGGCCGCATCCGGGACGGGTTCGGTCGCGGGCGGGTCCCCGTCCTGGATCCGCACCTCGCTGACGCCCCAGGCCTGCAGGACCCGCAGATGCTTGTCCTGCAGGGTCATGCCCGCGGGGATCAGCAGGCGACCGGAACGGTCGTGCACCGGGGCGGCCAGCGTCATTCCGGCACGCAGTTCCGCAGTGGGGACGGTTTGCGACATGATGGCGGTTCAGCCTTTGCCCGCCAGTTGACGCAGGACGTACGGCAATATTCCACCGTGACGGTAGTAGTCGATCTCCTGCGGGGTGTCCAGCCGCACGCGCACGCGGAATTCCTTGCGTGCGCCGTCATCGGCGGTGGCGGTCACCGTCGCTTCCTTCGCCTCGCCACCCCGGATGCCGCTGATGGTATAGGTCTCCTCGCCGGTCAGGCCCAGCGATTCGGCGTTTTCGCCGTCGTGGAACTGCAGAGGCAGCACGCCCATGCCGACCAGGTTGGAGCGGTGGATGCGTTCGAAGCTCTCCACGATCACCGCCCGCACGCCCAGCAGCAGGGTGCCCTTGGCCGCCCAGTCGCGCGAGGAACCGGTGCCGTATTCCTTGCCGGCGATCACCACCAGCGGGGTGCCCTCGGCCTGATAACGCATGGACGCGTCGTAGATCGACATCGGTTCGCCATCCGGCAGGTGCCGGGTGACGCCGCCCTGAGTGCCGGGCGCCAGCAGGTTGCGCAGGCGCACGTTGGCGAAGGTGCCGCGCATCATCACCTCGTGGTTGCCGCGCCGCGAGCCGTAGGAGTTGAAGTCGGCGGGCTTGACGCCCTGCTCTTCGAGGTAGCGGGCGGCCGGGCTGTCGGGCGCGATGGAGCCCGCCGGCGAAATATGGTCGGTGGTCACGGAATCCCCCAGCAGGGCCAGAACCCGTGCGCCTTCGATATCCGGGGTCTCGGCCGGCGTCATGCCCATGCCGTCGAAATAGGGTGGCTTGCGCACGTAGGTGGAGTCTTCCTGCCACTCGAAACGGTCGCCCGCGGGGGCCTCGAGGTTGCGCCAGCGGTCCTCGCCGGTATAGAGGTCGCCATAGGCACTGGTAAAGCTGCCGGCGCCGACGTGACGATCCACCTGTTCACGGATTTCCTGCGAACCGGGCCAGATGTCCTTGAGATAGACCGGATTGCCGGCGTCATCTTCGCCCAGCGGATCGTTGTAGAGATCCAGGTTGGTGCGGCCCGCCAGGGCATAGGCGACCACCAGCGGGGGCGAAGCGAGGAAGTTCATCTGCACCTCGGAATGGATGCGGCCTTCGAAATTCCGGTTGCCCGAGAGCACCGAGGAGACCACCAGGTCATCCTTGATGATGGCCTCGCTGATCGCCTCGGGCAACGGGCCGGAATTGCCGATGCAGGTGGTGCAGCCGTAGCCCACTACGTGGAAGCCCAGTTCTTCCAGGTCCTCCAGCAGGCCGGCGTTCTGCAGATAATCGGTGACCACGCGCGACCCGGGGGCGAGCGAGGTCTTGACCCACGGCTTGACCTTCAGACCCCGCTCGCGCGCCTTGCGCGCGACCAGGCCCGCACCCAGCATCACCGACGGATTGGAGGTGTTGGTGCAGGAGGTGATCGCCGCGATCACCACGTCGCCGTGGTCCAGGGTGAAGGTCTCGCCGTTCATCTCGATGGCGGTGTGGTGCGGTTCCTCCGCCTGATGTTCCACGCCCACCGCGGTGTGACCGCCCTCGGCCGCAAAGCGCTCGGCTTCGGCCGGTTCGTCGGCCCCCGAGGCGCGTTCCTTCAGCAGGGTATCCAGGTGCTGGCTGATCATGGCTCCGGCACGGCCCAGCGGGATGCGGTCCTGGGGCCGTTTGGGGCCCGCCAGACTGGGTTCCACCGAGGAAAGGTCGAGTTCCAGCAGGTCGCTGTAGCGCGCCACCGGGGCGCTGTCGTCGCGCCACAGGCCCTGTTCGCGGGCATAGGACTCGATGAACCGGACGTGGCCTTCTTCGCGGCCGGTCAGGCGCAGGTACTCCAGGGTTTCGTCGTCGATCGGGAAGATCCCGCAGGTCGCGCCGTATTCCGGAGCCATGTTCGCGATGGTTGCGCGGTCGGCCAGCGGCAGATCGGCCAGGCCGTCGCCGAAGAACTCGACGAACTTGCCGACCACCCCGTGCTTGCGCAGCTGCTCGACGATCACCAGCACCAGGTCGGTGGCGGTCGCGCCCTCGGCCAGCTTGCCGGTCAGGCGGAAGCCGACCACCTGCGGGATCAGCATGGAGATCGGCTGGCCGAGCATGGCGGCCTCGGCCTCGATCCCGCCCACGCCCCAGCCCAGCACGCCCAGGCCGTTGATCATGGTGGTGTGCGAGTCGGTGCCGACGAGGGTGTCGGGATAGGCCATGCAGCTGCCGTCGGCGCGGTCCTCGAGGAACACGGTGCGCGCCAGGTACTCCAGGTTGACCTGGTGCACGATGCCGGTATCCGGGGGCACGACCTTGAAGGTCTCGAACGCCTGCTGGCCCCACTTGAGGAAGCTGTAGCGTTCGCGGTTGCGCGAATACTCCAGCTCGGCGTTCAGGTTCATTGCATCCGGATTGCCGTAGGCGTCGACCTGCACCGAGTGGTCGATCACCAGTTCCGCCGGCTGCAGCGGCGCGATCTTCGCCGGATCGCCGCCGAGGTCTTCCATCGCATCGCGCATTGCGGCCAGGTCGACCACCGCCGGGACCCCGGTGAAATCCTGCAGCAGCACGCGTGCCGGGCGGAACGCGATTTCGCGCGCGGGTTCCGCGGCCGGGTCCCAGTCGAGCAGCCCCTCGATGTCGTCGCGGGTGATCGTGCGCCCGTCTTCGTGGCGCATCAGGTTTTCCAGCAGCACCTTGAGCGCGAAGGGCAGGGTCTGCGCGCGCGGGTCGTCGGCGATCGGGACGTACTGGCACTCGTGTCCGCCGGCGGACAGGGTGCGGGTGTTCCGGGGCATAGCGTCGCTCATGATGCGTCCATCCGATTCAGGTGTTGAGACGTTGAAGAATGCGGTCGGCCTCGTTCATCAGGCGCTTGCGCCCGAACAGGAGCTTCCAGCGCGAGCCGCCGGCCTGGCGCCAGAGTACGGCGCCGCGGATGCCGGCCAGGAGCAGCGCGCGAATACGGGCCGCGGTATCCGGATTGGATAGATTGTTCTGTTCGCCCTGGACGATGATGCGGGGGCCGAGCTCGGAGATGGTCTCCTTGTAGATCTCGCCCAGCCGCGAGATTACGCTCTCGTGAGTCAGGGTGAAGTAGTCCACCTGACGCTGGGCGCCCTGCAGGCCGTCGGCCAGCTGCTGCATCATGTCGCCGCGCTTCTGCAGCTTGCGCTCGAGAAAGATCAGCCCCACCGCATAGCGGGTGATCTCCATGTCCGGCGGCTTGCCGCCGCTTTCCAGCTGGGTCCGTACGCGTTCCAGCCCGGTACGCAGGCTGACTTCGCCGCGATAGATCTCCTCGGGCGTGGTCGAGTCGAAGGCGAACAGGCTTCCGATCAGGACCTCCAGCTCGTATTCGTCGCAGGAGCCTCGCCAGGCCAGGTCCTTGACCAGGCTCGCGGCCTGAAAGATGGCCGCCAGTGCTAGGGTGCGGTTGTGGTCGCTGCGCTCCAAGCCGTGTCCGTCCGGGTCTGGGTATCAGGGCTCGCACTATACCGGAAACCGGCCGCCGGACTCATGCCCCGGCGGCCACCGGGGTGTCCGAGGGCAGGGTGCGGCGCGTGGCGATCACCCCCCCGCCGAGACAGGTGCCGTCGTGGTAGAACACCACGGACTGACCGGGTGTCGCCGCACGCTGGGGTTGATTGAAGACTACCCGGGCGCGTCCGTCCGCCGCCAGGTCGATGCGACAGTCCTGCAGTGGCTGGCGGTGACGCAGGCGTGCCTGCAGGCGCTCGCCTTCGGCGGGCACCCGATGGATCCAGTGCACGGGTTCGGTCGTCAGTTCCGGGCTCATCAGCAGCGGATGGGCCGAATCCTGCGCCACGATCAGGCGGTTGCCCGCGAGGTCCTTGTCGACCACGTACCACGGGGCATCGGCGGCACCCTCGACCCCGCCGATGCCCAGCCCCTGGCGCTGGCCCAGGGTGTAGAACATCAGTCCATGATGCCGCGCGATTGCCCGACCGTCCGGTGTGCAGATGTCGCCCTCGCTGCCTTCGAGATAACGGGCGAGGAACTCGCGGAACGGGCGCTCGCCGATGAAGCAGATGCCGGTGGAGTCCTTGCGCGCGTGGTTGGGCAGGCCACGCTCGCGTGCCATCTCGCGCACCCGCTCCTTGGGCAGGTCGCCCAGCGGGAAGCGGGCCGGACGCAGCTGCGCCTGATCCAGGGCGTGCAGGAAATAGGTCTGGTCCTTGTTGGCGTCCGCGGCGAGTCGCAGTTCGCTGTGGTCGGGGCCGTGCCAGGCGCGGGCGTAGTGTCCGGTGGCGATGGCGTCGGCGCCCAGTGCCTGCGCCTGCTCGAGAAAGGCGCGGAACTTGATCTCGCGGTTGCAGAGGATGTCCGGGTTGGGGGTGCGGCCGGCGCGGTACTCGTGCAGAAAGTGGTTGAAGACCCGCTGGCGGTAATCCTCCGCGAAGTTCGCCTTGTGCAACGGGATCTCCAGCGTGGCCGCGACCTCGCGGGCCATCGCGTAGTCGTCCTCGGCCGCGCACTGGCCGTCGGTATCGTCGTCTTCCCAGTTCTTCATGAACAGGCCCTCCACGCGGTGGCCGGCTTCCACCAGGCGCAGGGCGGCGACGGCCGAGTCCACGCCGCCGGAGAGCCCGACGATGATGCGTTCACTGGTGGCCATGCGGCTCATTCCTCGGGGCGTGCGGGGGCGGGCCGCGCGTTGTCGACGAGTTCGCCGGCGGATTCCAGCGGCAGGCGCAGACCCGATTCCCAGCGTCGCAGGCTGCGGGCCACCAGCGGGCTGCGCAGGGGGTGATCGTTCAGCGCGGTGGCGGCTTCCAGCCAGTGGGTGGCGAGGATTGCGGGGTCGCGGCGGATCGGCTGCGCCGGTGTCGACACCGTGCCGGTGAAGGCCACGCGCAGGATGACCGCGCCGTCGGCCAGACGCAGCAGGTCGCAGCCCAGCGAGTGCTGCGGGGTGAATTCGAGGGCCGTCTCTTCGCGGACCTCGCGCCGCACCGCGGCGATCAGGTCCTCGTCCGGGTCGAGATGGCCCGCGGGCTGATTGAGAACGCGCAGGCCCGCATCCTCTTCCTCGACAAACAGGAAGCGGCCTCGATCCTCGATGACCGCGGCGACGGTGATATGGCAGCGCAGGCGTTCATTCATGACGCAATGATACCCGCCGCCCGGCGGCGAAGGCCACGGAGGCCATGTATAATCGCCGACATCCAAATCCCAATGACACGGCGCTGCAAAAGGAGTCTTCATGGCGTACCAGCACATTCGCATCCCGGAGAAAGGCCAACCCATCGAGGTGGGCAAGGACGGCGGCCTGGTGGTGCCCGACCACCCGGTGATCCCCTATATCGAGGGGGACGGCATCGGCGTGGACATCACCCCGGTGATGCGCCGGGTGACGGATGCGGCGGTGGAGAAGGCCTATGGCGGCCGGAAGGCGATCGAGTGGATGGAAATCTATGCCGGCGAGAAGGCCACGCAGGTCTACGACGATGACTCCGGTCTGCCCGATGAGACGCTGGATGCGGTGCGCGAATACAAGGTTTCGATCAAGGGCCCGCTGACAACTCCGGTGGGCGGCGGCTTCCGTTCGCTGAACGTGGCGCTGCGGCAGAAGCTGGATCTGTATGTCTGTCTGCGTCCGGTGCGCTACTACAAGGGTACGCCCAGCCCGCTGAAAGAACCGGAAAAGACCGACATGGTGATCTTCCGCGAGAACTCGGAGGATATCTATGCCGGCATCGAGTTCGAATCCGGCACGCCCGAGGCGAAAAAGCTCATCGACTTCCTGCAGGACGAGATGGGCGTGCGCGAGATCCGCTTCCCGGATACCGCGGGGATCGGCGTGAAGCCGGTTTCCAGCGAGGGCACGAAGCGGCTGGTGCGCAAGGCCATCCAGTACGCGATCGACAATGACCGCCCGTCGGTGACCCTGGTGCACAAGGGCAACATCATGAAATTCACCGAGGGGTCCTTCAAGGCCTGGGGCTACGAGCTGGCGCGCGAGGAATTCGGTGCCGAGGACCTCGACGGTGGCCCGTGGCAGGTGTTCAGGAACCCGAAGACCGGTCGCGAGATCGTGATCAAGGACGTCATCGCCGATGCCTTCCTGCAGCAGATCCTGCTGCGCCCGGAGGATTACTCGGTGATCGCCACCCTGAACCTGAACGGGGACTACATCTCCGACGCCCTGGCCGCCCAGGTCGGCGGGATCGGTATCGCCCCCGGGGCCAACATCTCGGACACCACCGCGATGTTCGAGGCCACTCACGGCACCGCGCCCAAGTATGCCGGCCAGGACAAGGTGAATCCGGGCTCGCTGGTGCTGTCGGCCGAGATGATGCTGCGCCACCTGGGCTGGACCGAGGCGGCGGATCTCGTGGTGCGCGGCATGGAGGGCGCGATCGCTGCCGGCGAGGTGACGTATGACTTTGCGCGGCTGATGGACGGGGTGGAACCGATCGCCTGCTCCGCCTTCGGCGAGGCGATGATCCGCCACATGGATGGCTGAACGCCCCGGGCGCGGGCAGCCAGTGGAGATGCAGCCTGCGGGAGGCCCGCCCGCCTGTGGCGGGAGGCCAGCCCCTGTGGGAGCGCAGCCCTCTGCGCGACCAGGCATGGCCGATCGGCCAAGGGGCTGGCCTCCCACAGGGGCAGGGCCTCCCGCAGGGGCAGGCCTCCCGTGCCGTGCGGACACTTGGCAAGCGCCGGGAACCGTTTGATGATGTCAGGACTCTACAGAAATGAACACGCGGTACCTCAGGGTGCCACGAGTGCGAGCTGGACCGAGAAATGAGTGACGACAAGCCCCGCCAACCCGATCACGACGATTCCGTTGCGGTCGACGAATCGAGGCCGGAACTCAAACCACCACGGCAGTACAAGGTTGTGCTGAACAACGACGACTACACGCCGATGGAATTCGTGGTGGAGGTCCTGGAGACCTTCTTCGGCATGGATCGCGAGAAGGCCACCCGGGTGATGCTGCAGGTGCATACCCGGGGCAAGGGCGTGTGCGGCATCTACACTCGAGATGTCGCCGAGACCAAGGTGGCCCAGGTGAATGAATACGCCCGGAGCCATCAGCACCCACTGCTATGCTCGATGGAGGAGGCCTGACCCCCATGCTCGACAAGGAACTCGAATTCAGTCTGAACCTGGTCTTCAAGGAGGCCCGCGAGAAACGCCACGAGTTCGTGACCGTGGAGCACCTGCTGATGGCGCTGGCCCAGAACCCCAGTGCGGCTACCGTGCTGCGGGCCTGCGGTGCGGATCTTGATCGGATCCGCGACGAACTGGAGGCCTACATCGACGAAAACACCCCGCGGATCCCGCCGAACGACACGCGCGAGACCCAGCCCACCCTGGGCTTCCAGCGGGTTCTGCAGCGCGCGGTGTTCCACGTGCAGTCCAGCGGACGCAAGGAGGTCTCGGGCGCCAATGTGCTGGTCGCGCTGTTCGGCGAGCAGGACAGTCAGGCGCTGTACGTGCTGGGCCAGCAGAACATCTCGCGTCTGGACGTGGTCAACTTCATTTCCCACGGTATCTCGAAGGTCGGCGAGGACGAGCTCGGCCAGATTCACCAGGAGCAGGCGGAGGAATCCTCCGAGCAGCAGGGCGAGACGGTGACCGAAGAAAAGACCAACGCGCTGCAGCTGTACGCGACCAACCTCAACGAGAAGGCGCGCAATGACGAGATCGACCCGCTGATCGGGCGGGACCACGAGATCGAGCGCACCATCCAGATCCTCTGCCGGCGGCGCAAGAACAACCCGCTGCTGGTGGGCGAGGCCGGGGTCGGCAAGACCGCGATCGCCGAGGGGCTGGCGCGGCGTGTGGTCGATGGCCAGGTGCCGGAAGCGATCGAGGAAGCCACGGTCTATGCCCTGGACCTGGGCGCGCTGGTGGCCGGAACCAAGTATCGCGGCGACTTCGAAAAACGCCTGAAAGGGGTGCTCGCCCAGCTCAAGAAGGAACCCGCCGCGGTCCTGTTCATCGACGAGATCCATACCATCATCGGGGCCGGTGCCGCGTCCGGCGGGGTAATGGATGCCTCGAACCTGATCAAGCCGATGCTGGCCTCCGGTGAGCTCAAGTGCATCGGTTCGACCACCTATCAGGAGTATCGCGGGATCTTCGAAAAGGACCGCGCACTGGCGCGGCGTTTCCAGAAGATCGAGGTACCCGAGCCCACGGTGGATGAAACTTATCAGATCCTGCGAGGGCTCAAGTCGCGTTTCGAGTCGCACCACAACGTGCGCTTTACCAAGCCGGCGCTGCAGGCTGCGGCGGAGCTGTCGGACCGCTACATCACCGATCGCTTCCTGCCGGACAAGGCGATCGACCTGATCGACGAGGCCGGTGCCAGTCGCCAGCTGCTGCCGGTGAGCCAGCGCAAGAAGACCATCGGCGTGCAGGACATCGAGAACATCGTGGCCAAGATCGCGCGCATCCCGCCGAAATCGGTGTCCAGCACCGACAAGGAGACCCTGCGCAACCTGGAACGCAACCTGAAGATGACGGTGTTCGGTCAGGACGAGGCGATCGGCACCCTGAGCACGGCCATCAAGATGTCGCGTTCCGGCCTGGGTGACCAGGACAAGCCGATCGGTTCCTTCCTGTTCGCCGGTCCGACCGGTGTCGGCAAGACCGAGGTCACGCGTCAGCTGGCCCAGCAGATGGGTATCCATCTGGCCCGCTTCGACATGTCCGAATACATGGAGCGCCACACGGTCTCGCGGCTGATCGGTGCGCCGCCGGGTTATGTCGGCTACGACGAGGGCGGCCTGCTGACGGATGCCATCCTCAAGCATCCGCATTCGGTGCTGTTGCTGGACGAGATCGAAAAGGCGCACCCGGACGTGTTCAACGTGCTGCTGCAGGTGATGGACCACGGCACGCTGACCGACGCCAACGGGCGGGAAGTGGATTTCCGCAACGTGATCCTGGTGATGACCACCAACGCCGGTGCCGAAGCGGCTTCGCGGCCGTCGGTGGGCTTTACCCGCAAGGATCACTCCACTGACGCGATGGAGGCCATCAAGCGGACCTTCACCCCGGAATTCCGCAACCGTCTGGATGCCACCATCCAGTTCGGCCCGCTGGACGAGGCGACCATCCTGAACGTGGTCGACAAGTTCCTCACCCAGCTCCAGGCCCAGCTGGACGAGAAGAAGGTGACCCTGACGGTGGAATCCGAGGCGCGCGCCTGGCTGGCCGAACACGGCTACGACGCCCAGATGGGTGCGCGGCCGATGGGACGGACCATCCAGGAGCACATCAAGAAGCCGCTGGCGGACGAACTCCTGTTCGGCAAGCTGGCGCAGGGTGGCGAAGTGACCGTGCGCCTGGGCGAGGACGGCCTCGAGATGGACATCCACGAACCCGCCGTCTCTTCCTGACCCGACCGCGACCGGGACACTGCGAGCCTGTGGTGTCCCTCACGAAAAAGGCCGGCACCCCTCGGGGCGCCGGCCTTTTGCATGCCGGAGAGACTGTGGCGCGCTTACTTGTTGCGGTAGACGATGCGACCCTTGCTCAGGTCGTAGGGCGTCATCTGCACGATGACCTTGTCGCCGCGCAGGATCCGGATATAGTGCTTGCGCATCTTCCCGGAGATGTGCGCGGTGATCGTGTGCCCGTTCTCGAGCTCCACCCGGAAGGTGGTGTTGGGGAGCGTCTCGACGACCGTTCCTTCGAGCTCGATTTCGTCTTCCTTCGCCATGCAGTTCCTCGCGTAATGAGTCAGGGTTGCGACATTATGCGGATGCGTGGACGGAACTCAAGGGAAACCCCCTGTTTTTCGTTTTACGGATACGGTGCCGGTCGCGTTTCGGGGTTTGCCGGGGGCGGCGTCAGCGCCTAAACTACGCCCGCTTTCTCATCCAGTGAATTTCGGACACGAACCATGACAGTTTCCTGGGCAGCGGTTTTTCCGGGACAGGGGTCCCAGTCGGTGGGCATGCTCGCCGATGTCGGCGATGATTTCGCCGTGGTACGCGATACCTTTCAGGAAGCCTCGGACTGCCTGGATGCCGACCTGTGGAGCCTGGTACAGCACGGACCGGCGGAACAGCTCGACGAGACCCGCTGGACCCAGCCGGTGATGCTGGCGGCCGGCGTGGCCTGCTGGCGGATGCTGCGTGAACAGGGGGTGCCGGAGCCCATGGCGGTGGCCGGCCACAGCCTGGGCGAGTACAGCGCCCTGGTCGCGGCCGGGGCCCTGCGGTTTCGGGATGCGGTGAGTCTGGTCGCCGAGCGCGCCCGGGCCATGCAGGACGCCGTGCCCGCAGGGGAGGGAGCCATGGCCGCGATCCTCGGCCTGGAGGATGCCGACGTGATCGGCCTGTGCGAGGCACAGGCCGACGGTGACACTCTGGAGGCGGTGAACTTCAATGCGCCGGGACAGGTGGTGATCGCCGGCACGGCCGGGGCCGTGGACCGCGCGGTGTCGGCGGCTCGCGATGCGGGCGCCAAACGGGCGCTGAAGCTGCCGGTGTCGGTCCCCTCCCACTGTGCGTTGATGCGCCCGGCGGCCGAACGTCTGCAGGCGGTGCTGGACAATACCGAATTCCGTGCCCCGCAGATCCCCGTGTGGCAGAACGCGACCGCCGCACCGGCGAGCGACGTGGACAGCCTGAAGGCCCGTCTGGCGGAGCAGCTGTACCGCCCGGTGCGCTGGGTGGAAACCGTGCAGGGGCTGCGCGATGCGGGCGCCGGCGTGCAGGTGGAATGTGGTCCCGGTCGGGTGCTGACCGGGCTGGCGAAACGCATCGACCGTTCGATTGATCATCCGGACGTGGCCGATCGGGCCACCCTGGAAAGCGTCCGTGACCGGCTGACCGCCGGCTGACCGCCCATTTCCCAACAGCAAGGAAACCGTTGATGTCGGAAAACCAACGAATCGCTCTCGTGACCGGGGCGAGCCGCGGCATTGGCGCGGCCATCGCCCGCCGTCTGGCGGAACAGGGCATGCAGGTGGTGGGCACCGCCACCAGTGACGCCGGCGCCGGCCGGATCTCGGAGGCCCTGGCCCCCTGGGGTGGCCGCGGGGTCGCCATGGACGTCACCGATGCCGAATCGGTCAGGACCGCGCTGGAGGACATTCAGGCGACCGAGGGCGCCATCGAGGTACTGGTGAACAACGCCGGCATCACCCGCGACAACCTGTTCATGCGCCTGAAGGACGAGGACTGGGATGCGGTGATCGACACCAACCTCACCGCGGCCGCCCGGCTCACGCAGAAAGTGATCAAGGGCATGATGAAGGCCCGCCGCGGGCGGGTGGTCCTGATCGGCTCGGTGGTCGGGACGGCCGGGAATGCCGGCCAGACCAACTACGCCGCGGCCAAGGCCGGGCTGGCCGGCTTCGCCCGCTCCCTGGCGCGCGAGGTGGGTGCCCGCAACATCACCGTCAACACGGTGGCCCCCGGGTTCATCGACACCGACATGACGCGCGAGCTGGACGAGGCGACGCGCGAACGTCTGCTGGGCGAGATCCCGCTGGGCCGGCTGGGTGATGCCGAAGAAGTGGCCGCAGCGGTGGGCTTTCTGGCGTCCGACGAGGCCGGGTACATTACCGGCGAGACCCTGCACGTCAATGGTGGCATGTTCATGCACTGATTCATGCACTGAGCCACGGGCCCGTTACGCGGAGCCCTCCGCCGGGGTTGTGGATCACGGCGGTGCTTTTCAATAGAATGGCGGACCTTTACCGGACCCGCCTCATATCCAAGGGGATGTTTCAACCATGAGCAGCATTGAAGAACGCGTCAAGAAAATCGTTGTCGAGCAGCTGGGAGTCAAGGAAGAGGATGTCACGAACGCCGCCGCTTTCGTCGACGATCTGGGCGCGGACTCGCTTGACACCGTCGAACTCGTGATGGCGCTCGAGGAGGAATTCGAAACGGAAATCCCCGACGAGCAGGCCGAAAAGATCACCACCGTGCAGCAGGCGATCGACTACATCAACGAGCACGCCAAGGACTGATCCGGTCCATGGTCGCGGCGATGGGATGGGCGCCCGTGCCGGGCGCCCCCCTTTCGTCGTCTGCGTGCAGCCGTCTTTCGAGGGAGAACATCATTGGCTAAGCGACGTGTTGTGGTCACCGGCCTCGGCATCGTGTCCCCGGTCGGATCCACCATCGACCAGGCCTGGTCCAGCATCAAGGCCGGGAAGAGCGGGATCACGCCCATCGACGTGTTCGATGCCTCGGACATGCCGGTCAAGATTTCCGGCGCGGTGCGGGACTTCAATGCCAATGACTATGTCCCGGTCAAGGACCAGAAGAAGATGGACACGTTTGTCATCTATGGTCTGGCGGCGGGGCTCCAGGCCCTGGATGATGCCGGGCTGTCCGCGGACAGTTCCGATCCGGAGCGGATCGGGGTCGCGATTGGCTCCGGCATCGGGGGGCTGCCCTACATCGAGCGTTCCTACGGTGCCTACCTGAAGGGCGGGGCCCGCAAGATCTCTCCGTTCTTCGTGCCCAGCGCCATCATCAACATGGTGGCGGGGAATCTCTCCATCATGCGGGGACTGGAGGGGCCGAACATCTCCATCGTCTCCGCCTGTGCCACCGGCACCCACAACATCGGTGACGCCGCGCGCATGATCGCCTATGGCGATGCCGACGCGATGGTTGCGGGCGGGGCCGAGATGGCCACCACGCCGCTGGGCATCGGCGGCTTTGCCGCGGCGCGCGCGCTGTCGACCCGCAACGACGATCCCGCCCGCGCCTCGCGGCCATGGGACGCCGACCGGGACGGTTTCGTACTCAGTGACGGGGCCGGGGTGATGGTCCTGGAGGAGTACGAGCACGCGAAGGCCCGCGGCGCGAACATCTACTGCGAGATCGGCGGCTTCGCCTGGAATTCCGATGCCCATCACATGACCCAGCCGGTCGAGGATGGCAGCGGGGCATCCAAGTGCATGGTCCGGGCCATGAAAGACGCGGGCGTTGAGCCGGAGGAAGTGGGGTACGTGAACGCCCACGGAACCTCTACCCCGGCCGGGGATCTGGCCGAGACCGAGGGGCTCAAGCGGACCTTCGGCGATCATGCGAAGAACCTTCTGGTCAATTCGACCAAGTCCATGACCGGGCACCTGCTGGGTGCCGCGGGCGGGATCGAGGGTGTGTTTACCGCGCTGGCCCTGCGTGATCAAGTCTCGCCGCCAACCATCAACCTGGACAACCCGGGCGAAGGCTGCGATCTGGATTATGTCGCCAACGAGGCCCGTGACATGAACACCCGCGTGGCCCTGTCCAACTCCTTCGGATTCGGCGGCACCAACGGAACCCTGGTGTTCCGCGCCATCTGACGCCGGCCTCGCGCGGGCATGGCCGTCGAAAGGCTGCCCTCGGGGATCGATCTGGCGGTCCTCGCAGGGCGTTTCCCCCAGCGTTATCCGCATCTGCTGGAGTCGGCCCTGATCGGGCAGGCGCCGGCGCGCTTTTCCATCCTGTTTGCGTTCCCCGGGCGCACGCTGGACGCCGGCGATGGCGACGCATTGCTGTCGGCGGCCGATGTCGATCTGGGGTCTCCGCCGACGGCGTACACGCCGGCCCCCGAACATGCCCACCTGCCGTTCTTCGGGGGCTGGTTCCTGTATGTGGGCTACGAATTCGCCTGGTACCTGGAACCGGCGCTAGGACACTGCGCACCGGATCCGTGGTTGCCGACGGCCGTTGCGACGCGGTTTCCCGCCGCGCTGATCCGCGATCATCACGAAGGGGTCACCTGGTGGGTGGATGCCGGGGATGATCGCGCGCGACGCGAGCAGCTGGAGGCCGATCTGGCGGTGGTGGCGGCGGATGCCGCGGCGGGCCCGGGTGGCGGCCACCTGCCGGCGCTGCAGATCGAGGAGGACGATCCCGAATATTACCGCGCGGCCGTGCGCGGGGCGCTGGAGTACATCCGCGCCGGGGATACCTTCCAGGCCAACCTGTCACGCGAATGGCACGCGCGTGCGAACCGGCCCCTGGATACCGGCGAGCTCTATCGGCGCCTGCGGGGTGCCAACGCTGCGCCGTTCGCGGCCTGGCTGCGGCTGCCGGGAGCGGAGGTGATCAGCTCCTCGCCGGAACGTCTGGTATCGGCGCAGGACGGTGTGGCGGAAACCCGGCCGATCGCCGGGACCCGCAGGCGCGATCCGGATGCGCGGGCCGATCGTGACCTGTATGGCGAACTGGAGGTCAACCTCAAGGAGCGCGCCGAGCACGTCATGCTGGTGGACCTGGAACGCAACGATCTGGGTCGTGTGGCACGCACTGGCAGCGTGCGGGTCGCCGAGCTGATGACCATCGAGAGCTACCGCCGGGTCCATCACATCGTCTCCAGCATCACGGCCCGGCTGCGGCCGGGGACGCGCGCGGAAGAACTGCTGCGCGCGACCTTCCCGGGCGGGACGATCACCGGATGCCCCAAGATCCGCTCCATGCAGGTGATCCAGGAACTGGAAGGCCGGGTGCCGCGCGGCGCCTACACCGGATCCTGTGGTTATGTCAGTGATCATGGTCGCATGGATACCAATATCCTGATCCGTACCCTGGTGGTTCGGGGTCGGGAACTGCGTTTTCGCGCCGGTGCCGGGATCGTCGCCGATTCGGACCCCGACCAGGAGCTGGAAGAGACGCGGCACAAGGCGCGCGGGCTCCTGGATGCACTGGGTGCCGATGTGGAGCGCGCGGGGTGAGTCGGGCGAACGGTGGTTCCGGATCGGAGGTGACGGCCGACGATCGCGGCCTGCTGCTGGGCGACGGGCTGTTCGAGACGGTGCTGGTACGTCGGGGGCATGCCTGCCTGTGGCCCTGGCATCGGGCGCGCCTGGAGCTGGGGCTGCAGCGCCTCGGCTTTCCCGCACAGGACCCGGAACGGCTGCGCGAAGAAATCGAAGCGGCGGCGGGGCCGGGGGAACGGCTGGTGCGTCTGACGCTCACCCGGGGCCGCGGCCCGCGGGGCTATGCGCCTCCGGCGCAGCCGGCGGTCACCCGGCTGGTCCGTGCCGGGCCGGAGCTGTCGCGTCCGGACCCGGCGGAGGCGACGCCGCTGCGCATCGGGTTTTCGACGATACCGGCCAGCGTCAATCCGGCCCTCGGCGGGATCAAGCACCTGGGCCGCCTGGAAAACGTGCTGGCGCGCATGCACTGGCGCGAGGGCGAGGACGAGGCGATCCTGCAGGACGCGGTCGGCCGGATTACCTGCGCCACGCAGGGGAACCTGTGGTTGCGCGAGGGGACTCACCTCGTGACACCGCCGGTCGACGAGGCCGGAATCGCCGGCACGCGGCGTGCCTGGGTGCTGGAAAACGCCGAGGCATTCGGCGTCAGCACCGAGGTCGCCTGGCCGACGTACGAGCGTCTGGAGGCCGCCGACGGACTGTATGTAAGCAACGCGCGGCTGGGGCTGGCCGCGGGCGTGTTGATCGGGGGCGGGGCGGCAAGGACCGAGCCTGCGGCCCTGCAGGCGCTCAGGAGGGCACTGCATGAAACGGATTAGGAAGATCATGGCGGTAACGGGCGTACTGACGCTCGTTGCGGTCGCGGCCGGGGCGCTGTGGCTGGCCGACTGGTATCGGGGCCAGCTGGAACGGCCACTGGCCCTGGAGGAGTCGCAGCGCTTCGAGCTGCAGCCGGGGACCGGGTTGCGCAGCCTCAGCCGGGAGTTCGAACGCCGCGGCTGGGTGGAGTCGGCGCGGGTGGTCGAGGTGTATGCGCGGCGACAGGGTGTGGCGGGCCGGCTCCAGGCCGGCGAGTACGCGGTGGATGCCGGGATGACCCCGGCGGAACTGGTCCAGGCCATGGCACGTGGCGACGTGGTCCGGCACCGTCTGACACTGCCGGAAGGCTGGACCGTGCGCCAGGCACTCGCTGCGGTGCGCGGGCATGATGAACTGGACCCGCCGGCGGAGTCGGTAGGGGTCCATAATCTGCCGGATGTTCTGGGCCTCGACGACATCGAGCATCCCGAAGGCTGGTTCCTGCCGGATACCTATTTCTTCGGCTCCGGGACCGACTCGCTGGACGTCCTGCGGCGTGGCCACGAGGCAATGCGGGCCACGCTGGATGCGGCCTGGGCGGGGCGTTCCGAGGATCTGCCGCTGGAGGATCCGTACGAGCTGCTGATCCTGGCCTCGATCGTGGAACGCGAGACCGGGCGCGGCGACGAGCGTGATCGGGTGGCGGCCGTGTTCGTGAATCGCCTGCGCGAGGGGATGCGGCTGCAGACCGATCCCACGCTGCTGTATGTGCAGGAGACCGGCGTGCAACGACTGACGGGCGCGGAGCTGGAGCGGGATCATCCGTACAACACCTATACCCGGCCAGGGCTTCCGCCGACGCCCATCGCACTGCCGGGCCGGGCCGCCATCGAAGCGGCCGCGCGGCCGGCGGACACCCGGGAGTTCTTTTTTGTCTCGCGCAATGATGGAAGCCACCATTTTTCCGAGACCTATCGCGAACATCGCGAGGCCGTGATTCGCTATCAGCTGGATGGCGACGCGAGCCGCTACGGCCGAAGGGGACGTTGATGACGGGGCAATTCCTGACCCTCGAGGGCATCGAAGGGGCCGGCAAGACCACCCAGATGGGAACCCTGGTCGAGGCACTGGAGGCGGCCGGCCAGCGGGTGTGCGCGACCCGCGAGCCCGGGGGCACCGGGCTGGGCGAACGCCTGCGCGGCCTGTTGCTGGATCCGGACCTGCCGGAGATGATCCCTGAAGCGGAGCTGTTGCTGATGTTCGCGGCGCGCGCGCAGCATCTCGCCGAAGTGATCCGCCCGGCCCTGGATGCGGGACAGTGGGTGGTCAGCGACCGTTTTACCGATGCGAGCTTTGCCTACCAGGGCGGCGGGCGCGGTCTGGGCGACACTCGGGTTGCAGCACTGGAGGACTGGGTGCAGGGCGATCTGCGCCCGGATCTGGTGATCCTGCTCGACATCGACCCGGCAACCGGGCTGGAGCGGGCCGTGCAGCGGGGACGTCGGGACCGCATCGAGCGCGAGGCAGAGGAATTTTTCGAACGTGCCCGCGCGGCTTACCGGCGCCGGGCCGATGCAGAACCGCAGCGCTACCTGGTGGTGGATGCCTCGGCGGATGCCGCCACCGTGGCACAGCGGATGCTCGAGGGGCTGCGCTGCCGCGGTCTGCTGGAGGCGTCCACGTGAACGAGCCGGGCGCGGTGCCGCCGTGGCTCGCGCAGCCCTGGGAGACGCTGGTGCAGCGTGCGGCGGCCGGGCATCTGCCCGGTGGCCTGCTGGTCACCGGCGCCGAGGGCGTGGGCAAGGGCCTGCTGGTTACGGCCCTGCTCCAGCGCCTGTTCTGCGAACGGGCTGCGGGCACGCAGCCGGCCTGCGGGGAATGTGGCGGGTGCCGCAGTTTTGTCGGGGGCGTGCATCCGGAGCTGCACGACGTGATGCCGCCGGAGTCGGGCAAGGACATCCCGGTGGATGCCGTGCGCGAAGCCGGTGAGTTCCTGGCGCTCAGCGGCTCCGGTGACTGGCGCGTGCTGCGGCTGCATCCGGCGGACGCCATGAACGCGAGTGCGGCCAATGCGCTGCTCAAGACACTGGAAGAGCCCCCGGCGGGCGGGCTGATCGTTCTCGAGAGCGCGCGACCCTCGGCCCTGCCGGCCACCATTCGCAGCCGCTGCCAGGATCTGCATCTTCCGTCGCCGGATCTCGAGGCCGCACGTGACTGGCTGGCCGCCGGCGCGCCGGAGCCTGCGGCGGTGGACGAGGCCTGGGCGGCCAGCCTCGGACGCCCGGTGGTCGCGGCCGAACTCCTGGCGGATCCCGAGCGTCACGCCGCCTGGCGACAGGAACGTGAGGCCCTCGCGGAACTGTTGCAGGCTCGTGAGCTGCATTCGGCGGTCACGCAGCTGGCGCGCTGCAACCTGGAGACCCTGCTGCCGCGCTGGCAGGCCCTGCTGTTGTCGGCCCAGCGCTGGCTGGCGAGCGGCGAGGTGGATCGATTCGGCGCGCAGTTCCCGCAGGACCGGCTGCAGGCCTTTGCCCGCGAGCGCGGGGCGCGGGGACTGGCCTCGCTGGTCCAGGAATCGCGGCGCTGGCAGCGCCAGGCGCGCGCGCAGCTGAACCCGCAGCTGCGGCTGGAAGACATGGCGGCGGCCATGCTGGCGCAGACGACGGCGGGGCGGCTGGCATCCCGGGGGCGCTCCGGGGCATACTGAGCGCCGCTGCAAAAACCACTGTGGAAATCGGGGAGGGCTCATGGCCGGGCAAGGGATGCTGACCTTGGCAATCAAGGAAAAACCCGCGCTGTATGCGGCGTACATGCCCTTTGTGAGCAACGGCGGGCTGTTCATTCCTACCGACAAGTCGTACAAGCTGGGCGATCAGGTCTTCCTGCTGCTGTCCCTGCTGGACGACGGCGATCGCCTGCCAACGCCCTGTACGGTGGTGTGGATCACCCCGCCACGGGCCCAGGGCAACCGCCTGCGCGGTATCGGAGTCCAGTTCAACACCTCCGACAAGGGGCAGACCCGCCGCCGGATCGAGGATCACCTGGGCGGCATGCTCAATTCGGATCGCAAGACTCACACCTTCTGAACGGCCTTACCGGACCGGCAGGGCCTCGCGCAGTCCCTCCACCGCGCGGTCCAGGTCCGCGGTCTCGTGGTAGAAATGCGGGGAGAAACGGATCCCGCCGCCGCGCATGGCGCACAGGATGCCATCCGCCTGCAGCCGGTGGTAAACGGTCTCCAGGGGGGTGTCCCCCAGCAGCCCCGCGGAGGGCCGGAAGGTCAGGATGCCGGCGCGGCGGTGGCGGGCACTGAGGATTTCGCAGCCCAGCCCGCGCAGGCGATCCTCGAGATGCAGCCAGTGCTCCCGGATCTCTTCGTCCACCCGGTCCATGCCGGTTTCCAGCAACAGCGACAGACTGCCGTGGAGCGCCTGGATGCCCAGCATGTTGGGGCTGCCGGGCTCGAAACGCCGGGCGCCGGGCGAGGGCGTCAGCGCGGGATTGTCGAAGTCCCCGGCGTGCTCGAGCATGTGCCAGCCGTATTCGTTCAGCTCCAGGCGATCACGGACCTCGGGATTGACGTAGAACAGACCGATGCCCTCCGGCGCGAGCATCCACTTGTGCGCGTCGGCCATCACGAAATCGGCACGGCATCCCGGCGCGTCAAAGGGCAGGGCGCCCAGATGCTGGATGGCGTCCACGCAGAACATAATGCCGCGCCCGTGCAGCTCGTTACCGAGGAACTGCACGTCCATGCGCAGGCCCGAGTCATAGCGCACCGCACTCGCGGACACCAGGGCCGTGGCATGGTCGCAGGCCCTTAGCAGATCCAGCTCGGGCTCCTCGCCGATGGCGACCTCCCGGACTTCCAGGTCGTAACGTTCGGCAGCGGCGTGCCATACCACGCGGTTGGAGGGAAACTCCCCCTCGGGAATCACGATGTTCTGCCCCGATCGCCAGGGCAGACCGAAGGCCACCATGGACAGCGCCTCCGAGGTGTTCTTCACGAAGGCCACGTCTTCCGCTTCGGGGGCACCGATCAGTTGCCGCGCCAGCTCCCGAGTGGCGCTGATGGTTTCCAGCCAGCGTCCATAACCCCGCGAGCCGTGATGCAGGTTCTCGCGGGCGAAGGCCTCGACCGCTTCGGCGGTGCGCCGGGGCCACGGTCCGACCGCGGCATGGTTGAGGTGGATGATGTCCTCATGGGGGAATTCCGGGTGCATGACGCCCTCCTTTCAGGTTCGGCGAGGGTAACCCACACTGCCGCAGGGGTGGTAACCTGAGAGTCACGCGAAATCTCTTGTCCGCCCGCAAGGTGCTTGATAACGTACGCGTCGCTGTTTCCCTGACGCCGCTCACCACCGAGGCGGCAGCCCTCGCCCCGAAGGCCCGCCGTGTGACCGCCTCGGTCCCGAAGTAACCGTAATTCCCACGATCGCGACGGCCCGGAGGGGCGGAGCGGGCGCATCGACCGTCGACAGGAGGCACGGATGAATTCCGTTCTCAAGTTCTACCAGGATCCGGAAGCCGGCTCGATCGAGCCGCGCGAGTTCCAGGTCTACAACGATCGCAACCTGGACCGGATCGAGGCCCTCGAGCGTGTCCCCGAGGCCATGCGTTTCGACATGCGCGTGGTGTCCAGCGTGCTGCCATTCCGGATCAACGAGTACGTGATCGACGAGTTGATCGACTGGGACAATATCCCGGACGACCCGATGTTCCAGCTGACTTTCCCGCAGCGGGAGATGCTGTCCCCGGAGGCCTACGAGCGGATGGCCGCGCTGCATCGCCGCGGGGCCGGGCGCAAGGAGATCGCGGCCCTGGCGAAGGAACTTCGGGATGAACTGAACCCGCATCCGGCCGGCCAGATGGAACTGAACCGGCCCAGCGAGGATGACGGCGAGGTCATGAACGGCCTGCAGCACAAGTATCGCGAGACGGTGCTGTTCTTCCCCAGTCAGGGGCAGACCTGCCATTCGTACTGCACCTTCTGCTTCCGCTGGGCCCAGTTCGTGGGGGACAAGGAACTGCGTATTGCCTCCACCGATGCCGGTCTGCTGCACCAGTACCTGCGTGAGCACCCGGCGATCTCCGATCTGCTGATGACCGGCGGCGATCCGATGGTCATGAAAACCAGGAATCTGCGCGGCTATCTCGAAGCCCTGCTGGAACCCGGGCTGGAGCACGTCCAGACGGTACGCATCGGGACCAAGGCGCTGTCCTTCTGGCCCTACCGTTTCGTGACCGAAAGCGATGCCGATGACTTGCTGCGGCTGCTGGAACAGCTGGTCGAGGGCGGCAAGCACGTGGCACTGATGGCGCATTACAACCATCCCAACGAGCTGCATACCCCGATCGCCCGCGAGGCGATCCGCCGGGTGCGTGACACCGGCGCCGAGATCCGTGCCCAGGGGCCGCTTCTGCGCCACATCAATGACGATCCGCAGGCCTGGGCCGATCTGTGGCGCGAACAGGTGCGCCTCGGGATCATTCCGTATTACATGTTCGTGGAGCGCGACACCGGCGCGCGGCGCTATTTCGAGGTTCCGCTGGCGCGCGCCTGGGAGATCTATCGCGAGGCGATGCAGCAGGTCTCGGGGCTGGCGCGCACTGCGCGCGGGGCGTCCATGAGCGCCGATCCGGGCAAGGTCGAGATCCAGGGGGTCACCGAGATCCACGGGGAGAAGGTCTTCGTGCTGCGCTTCATCCAGGGTCGCAACCCGGACTGGGTGCAGCGCCCGTTCTTCGCCCGTTACGACGAGAACGCCACCTGGCTGAACCAGCTGAAACCCGCCTTCGGCGAGGAGAAGTTCTTCTTCGAGGACGAATTCGAGGCGATGAAGTCCGGCCACGGGGTCTGATCCATGGGCAACGAAGACGTACGCCGGCGCGACCTGCGGGCCCTGTGGCACCCCTGTACCCAGATGAAGGATTACGGGGAGGAGGGCACACTGCCCCTGCTGCCGATCCAGCGGGGCGAGGGTGTGTGGCTGTACGACTTCGACGGCAACCGTTATCTGGATGCCATCAGCTCCTGGTGGGTGAACCTTTTCGGCCACGCCAATCCGCGCATCAACGACGCGCTCAAGGATCAGGTCGACCGTCTGGAGCACGTGATCCTGGCCGGCTGCACCCATGAGCCGGTGGTGGAGCTGAGTGAACGCCTGATCGACATCACTCCGGCAGGGCTCGACCGGGTGTTCCTGGCCGACAACGGCTCGGCCGGCGTGGAAGCCGCGCTCAAGATGAGCTTCCACTACTGGCGCAATGTCGGCCAGCCGCAGAAGACCCGCTTCATCGGGGTCTCCAACGCCTATCACGGCGAGACCATCGGCGCCCTGTCGGTCAGTGACGTGCCGCTCTACCGGCATACCTACGAGCCGCTGATGCTGGACGTGATCAATGTCCCGGGGCCCGACTGCTTCCACCGCGAGCCGGGCGAGGACTGCGCCGATGTGGCCCGCCGCCAGTTCGCGCACATGGAACAGGCCCTGGAACGCCACGCCCACGAGGTGGCCGCGGTCATCATCGAGCCGCTGGTGCAGTGCGCCGGTCACATGCGCATGTTCGACCCGGAATACCTGCGCCTGCTGCGCGACGCCTGCGACCGCCATGGCGTGCACCTGATCGCCGACGAGATCGCGGTGGGCTTCGGCCGTACCGGGACCCTGTTCGCCTGCGAGCAGGGGCCGATCACGCCCGACTTCCTGTGCCTGTCCAAGGGCCTGACCGGCGGTTATCTGCCGATGTCCGCGCTGCTGACTACCGATACGGTCTACCAGGCGTTCTACGACGATTACGAAAAGCTCAACATGTTCCTGCACTCGCATTCCTACACCGGGAATCCGCTGGCCTGCCGGGCCGCGCTGGCCACGCTGGACATCTTCGAGTCCGAACCGGTGCTGGAGCGCAATCGTGAACTGGCCGCGCACATTGCACGGCGCCTGGAACCGCTCAACGATCACCCGCACGTGGCCGACGTGCGCCAGCACGGCATGATCGCCGCGGTCGAGCTGGTGCAGGACAAGGCCAGCCGGACCCCGTATCCGTGGCAGGAACGGCGGGGGCTCGACATCTACCGCCACGGCCTGACCCGCGGGGCACTGCTGCGTCCCCTGGGCAACGTCTCCTATCTCATGCCCCCCTACGTGATCACCGAGGAGCAGATCGACTTCCTCGTGGACGTCATGGGCGAGGGCATCGACATCGCCACCCGCGACTGAAGCGGACCGGCATCACGCTTTCACTCCAGGGGCTTGACCGCGCCGCAAGAGTCGGCGCATAAAGGACATGCACCCGCACTATGCGAACGTTTTCGTAGTCATTCATTCATTTTCGGTAATTTTCGAATGACTTTCGTAACCCGTTCGCGCGCCGACGTACCAGATTTCTACTACCCGCGGGCGAGCGGCGCAGGGTGGCGGGCAGGAGTTTTCCGGAAAAGCGGCCGTTCTGCGGCCAAGGAGCTGACCGCGATGAGTGACGTCGATGCCGAGCGTTCCATCGTTTTTATCACCCCGATCACGCCACAGGCACAACTGTTTTTCGATTACGTATCCGAGCAGACCGGGATGCCGGTTACGGGGGTGGAGCCCCGGGCTCCGCGCTGGACCGAACAGCTCCTGGATTCGGCCCTGATCCTGTTTGACGCAACCGCATTGACGATGGATGACATCGCCTTTGTGGAGCAGGCCCTGGTGCACAATGACGATCTGACCATGGCGGCCTTCAACGTCCGGGACGAGAACGAGGCCGTCGATTTGCTGGATCGGCTCTACCTGCAGGGTGTCTTTTACCGAACCGACCGGGCGGAGTTGATCTGCAAGGGCATTCAGTCCCTGTTGCATGCCGACTGGTGGATGTCCCGGCACCTGATGACGCGGCTGATCCGGACGTACCGCCGTCGCCGGATCAACGTCTTCCGTCCCTCTTGTGGCCTGACACAAAGGGAGGTCCAGATCCTCCTGTTGCTGGGGTCGGGAGCCACCAACCTGGAGATTTCAAAGCAGCTCTTTATCTCGGAACATACCGTAAAATCACACCTTTATAACTTTTTTCGAAAAATCGAAGTCAGGAACCGCACCCAGGCGATTGCCTGGGCGAGGGAGAATCTGGGTGTGCCGCCGGTCAACCTGACAGAAACCTGTCAGGCGATGCACGCATGATTCCCCCGGTCCGTTCTTCGCCGGGCGTTCTTGCGGGCTTGGTGGTGGCCGGGATTGTGTGCCTGGTCCCCTGGGCCTCGGTCGGGGCCGGGGAATCCTCCCCGGTGGAGGTCGATGCCCCCACGGACCTGGAAGGCGAGCCGGAGGCGGAGGCCAACGAGGGAGCCATTCTTCCATCCCGCCCTCCGCGCCCGGCCGGCGAGCCCGGGCTGGGGGCGGTGGTGGTGGACCGCACCATTACCATGATGGGCAAGACGTTCTTTCGTCGTTTCGCTCAGCTGCGGCTGGAAAGCGGCGTTTTGCAGAGTACCGATCTCACCATCGTGGAACGACCGTCGGCACGCTTCGGTAGTCAGATCTGGGTGACGACCCGGGGCAGCGAGGTGCTGTTCGCGGCGACGCTCCCGCCACGCCCGTCGGAGATCATGGACATTGCCGACTCCGCCGCCGAGCAGGTGGAAACTGCGCTGGTGCAGCGGGAGCTCGAACGGCTGTTCCGCGACGGCAGCGACCTGGCCGACGAGGAATTCTGACCCCCGGCGGGGGGTATGAAAGACCTGCTACTTCCGCGGGCTGAACAAGTGGGAGAAAGTCCATCCGCCGCTCCATGCCTTCGGCGGATGGGCCCGCGCCCCGCATGGCACCACACTCGATACCGAGTCCATTCACTTCGAGAAGGAGTGTGCCATGAAGCCCGAACGTATCCTGATTCCCCTGGCCCTGGCGGCGGCGTTATTCGCGTCACCGGCGATGGCGGCCGATCTCCACGCCGTGGACGAACTTGCCCCTGCCAGCAGTCTGACACAGAGCGGCAGCCAGGGATCCCTGGCCATGATCGATCAGCGCGGCCGCAACAACCACGCCACCGTCGTGCAGTCCGGGGCCGGCAACGACGCCCGAGTACGCCAGCTGGGGGGCAGCCACGAGGGCACCATTGTGCAGTACGGCGTCGGCCATCAGGCCGGTCTGGATCAGGCCGGCTATGGCAAGCAGGCCTTTCTCCGCCAGACCGGTGTCGGCGGACATCTGCATGTCGACCAGCGCGGAAACGGCAGCGCGTCTCCAGTGCAGGTTCACCAGCATGCCCGCGGGCATGCGCGAGTCCAGGTCATCCAGCACTGACCCGGGAGGAGGACCATCATGCGTGTCACGACGATTTTCGCCGGCGGGCTGCTGCTCGCCTGCGCCGGAGCCGTTCAGGCTCAACAACTGATCTACGAGCCCCGTAGCCCGAGTTTCGGCGGCGATCCGCTGAACGGCAGCTTCCTGCTTAACAAGGCGCAGGCTCAGGACACTTACACCGATCCGAATGCACCCGATTTCGGGTCGTTCTCCGAGACGGATTTCTTTCTCCAGGACCTGCGTAATTCGCTGGTCAACGATGCCATTTCCGATGCCGTCGAGGGTGAGGAGGGGCGTTCCAGCCTGATTGAAAGTTCCACCCTGAGGATCCGCATTGACAGTACCGGCCAGGGCGGGTTCGTGATGACCATCCTCGACCGCCGCACCGGCGAGACGACGACCGTGAATCTGGGTCAGGTCAATGGCCAGTTCTGACCACGAAGCGACAAGGAGATGGTCATGAAACAGCTTTCGCGTATCGGCGTCATGCTGGGCGCAGCCCTGATCCTCTCGGGGTGCGCCTCGTTTGCTGCGCAGCCAGGCAACCTGGAGGGGACCGAGGCGACCCTGATGCCCCGGGCCGGAACCTATTTCGATCTCCTGGAATTGCCCCGACCAGCGGCTCCCGTGGACGCGGCTGTCTACGACTTCCGCGACCAGACCGGCCAGTACCGGCCGGCACCGGCGAGCACGTTTTCCACGGCGGTGACTCAGGGTGGTAGTGCCATGCTCAGTGCGGCCCTGGCCGAATCGGGCTGGTTTCGGCCTCTGGAGCGCGAAGGTCTGCAGAACCTGCTGACCGAACGGCGCATCATTCGCGCCAATCTGGAACGGATCGGCCAGGAAGACAGCCTCGATAACCTGCGTGCCGCGCGAATCGTGTTCGAGGGCGGGATCATTGCCTACCTGAATTCATAGAATAACTGCAACGCCTGAACCCGGAAGGGGTGGGCCAGCTGCCGCCGTAGAATGGGTGGCTCTCACCCCAAACCCATTCAGGCGTACCGATGAGGCACTACAGGCAGCTGACCCAGGAAGAACGATATCAGATCAGTGCGTTGCGCGGGCTGGGGCGCTCGCAGGGGGCGATTGCGCGGACGCTGGGCCGCAGCCCGGGCACGATCAGTCGCGAGCTGAAGCGCAACGGCGATGGTGGTGGCTACGAGGCGCGTACCGCCCAGAAGCGCACCGACCAACGCCGCCGAAGCGCGCACAAGTGGCACAAGCGGATTCCCGCGCTGACCGATTGGGTGGAAGATCGGTTGCGCGACGGCTGGAGTCCGGAGCAGATCGCGGGGAGCGCGCGTGAAGCCGGACATCCGGTGGTGAGCCACGAGTGGATCTACCGCCACGTGGCGCGCGATCAGGCGGCCGGCGGCTCGCTGGTGAACCATCTGCGGCACCGCCGGCGGCGCTACCGCAAGCGCTACGGTTCGGTCGATCGCCGGGGCCGGATCGTCAACCGGGTCGGGATTGAGAAGCGGCCGACGGTGGTCGACGAACGTCGTCGTTTTGGCGACTGGGAAGGCGACACGGTGCTGGGCAGCAGTGCGGCCGCGCTGGTCACGCTGGTGGAGCGCAAGAGCGGCACGGTCGCCATCCGCAAGATCGAGCGGCGAACAGCCGAGGAGACCCGGAAGGCGATCATCGACGCCCTGGGCCACTGGCGCCCGGCAGTGACGAGTATCACGGTCGACAATGGCAAGGAGTTCGCGGCCCACGAGCAGGTGAGCGCAAAGCTCGCCTGCCCCGTGTACTTCGCCCGGCCGTATCACAGCTGGGAACGCGGCTCGAACGAGAACACCAACGGCCTGATCCGGGAGTACTTCCCGAAGGGCACCGACTTCGCTCAGGTCAGCGAAGAACGAATCCAGGAGATCGAAGACAAACTCAACCTTCGACCGCGCAAGCGGCTCGGCTACCGGGCCCCGATCGAAGTGCTGGAGCAATCCTTACAGCGGCGACGCGCCGCATGACGTGGCGTTGCACTTATTGGTTGAATTCAGG